>NZ_JBWXMQ010000006.1:0-317892 GCF_056626735.1 Pseudomonas sp. 1
TTTGCTCGCGTCAGCGAACAAATTTGCACAGTTATTTTCGAATCAGAACACTAGAATAGATCCCAACTTTTTCGGAGTCAGAGCCCTTATGTCGGATTCGGTTGACGCCCCCGGGCTGTCAGATTTACCGCTGGATGACTTGGTGGCCTGCCATGAGTGCGATCTGCTGATGCGCAAGCCCAAGCTTGCTCACGGCGAAAAAGCTCTCTGTCCACGCTGCGGTTACGAACTGTACGCTCACCGTCATAACGTGGTGCAGCGCAGTCTCGCCCTGGTCATTGCCGCGTTGTTGCTCTACGTGCCGGCGAACTTTTTACCCATCATGCAGCTCAATCTTCTCGGGCAATCGTCGCAGGACACTGTCTGGAGCGGTGTGATCGGTCTTTTCAACACCGATATGCGCGGTGTTTCAGTGGTGGTATTCCTTTGCAGCATGGCAATTCCGCTGCTGAAACTGCTGTGCCAATTGATTGTGTTGCTGACGATCCGTTTCAACACCGGACGCAGTTATGGCCTGCTGCTCTACCGCATTTATCACCACCTCAAAGACTGGGGCATGCTCGAGGTCTACCTGATGGGTGTCCTGGTCGCAATCGTCAAACTGGCGGACATGGCAGCTATCACCGTGGGCCTCGGTCTGGCGTGTTTCATCGGCTTGTTACTGGTTCAGGTCTGGCTCGAAGTGGTGATGTCGCCGCACCAGATCTGGCAGGCGTTATCAGGAGAAGATGCCCATGCGGGCGATTGATGCAGGCATTCTGATCTGTACCGAATGCCACGAATTGAACAGGCAGGATACCGACAGCGATGTGCAGACCTGCACTCGATGCGGTGCGCTGGTTCACGCCCGTCGGCCCAATAGTCTCGCGCGAACCTGGGCGCTGCTGATCACGGCCGCAATTATCTACATCCCGGCCAACGTATTGCCGATCATGACAGTCAGCTCACTGGGCCAGGGTGATCCGAGCACGATCATGTCCGGTGTCATCCAGCTGGTGCAGCACGGCATGATTCCGATCGCCGCCGTGGTATTCATCGCCAGTATTCTGGTGCCGACGTTCAAACTGGTGGGCATCGCGCTGCTACTGTTTTCTGTGCAGCGTCGCCAGCCCTTGTCCGCCCGTCAGCGGATCTGGATGTACCGCTTCATCGAGTTCATCGGTCGCTGGTCGATGCTCGATATTTTCGTGATCGCCATTCTGGTGGCGGTCGTCAACTTCGGCCGGCTTGCCAGCGTCGAAGCCAATCTTGGCGCCATCGCCTTCGCCAGTGTGGTGATTCTGACGATGCTCGCCGCTGTCACTTTCGATCCCCGACTGATTTGGGATAACACGGAGTCGGACGCCGACCATGACTGATTTGCCTGTAGCGAAAACCCGACCGGCTTCGAACTGGTCCGCCATCTGGGTGTTGCCCCTGATCGCCCTGATTATCGGTGGCTGGCTCGGCTGGCGTGCCTATACCGAAACCGGCATCGAGATTCAGGTGCGTTTTGAAAGTGGTGAAGGCATTCAGGCCAACAAGACCGAAGTGGTCTACAAAGGCATGCCGGTCGGCAAGGTGAAAGCCCTCAAGCTCGATGATGAAGGCAACTCCAAAGGTGTCATCGCGACTATCGAGATGAACAAGGATGTCGATCAGTACCTCAAGACCAGCACCCGATTCTGGCTGGTCAAGCCAAGCGTGACCCTGGCAGGGATCACCGGTCTGGAAACGCTGGTTTCGGGTAACTACGTCGCCATCAGCCCCGGCGAAGGCGAGCCGACTCGCAAGTTCAAGGCCCTGGCCGAAGAGCCACCGCTATCGGATTCCAAGCCCGGCCTGCACCTGACCATCAAGGCCGATCGCCTCGGTTCGTTGAATCGTGGCAGCCCGGTTTTCTACAAACAGATCAAAGTCGGTCAGATCAAAAGTTATGTGCTGTCGGAAGACCAGAGCACGGTCGAGCTCAAGGTATTCATCGAACCGACCTACGCCAAACTGGTGCGCAAACACACCCGTTTCTGGAACGCCAGCGGCATCAGCATCGACGCCAACCTGTCCGGCGTGAAAGTGCGCAGCGAATCTCTTGCCAGTATCGTCGCCGGCGGTATCGCCTTCGCCACCCCGGAGAACCGCAAGGACAGCCCGCCCACCGATCCGAGCCTGCCGTTTCGTCTCTATGAAGACTTCGACGCGGCCGCCGCCGGCATCCGTGTGAAGGTCAAACTCAGCGATTTCGAAGGCCTGCAGGCCGGGCGTACCCCGGTGATGTACAAGGGCATTCAGGTCGGTAACCTGAAAGCGCTGAAGATCGATCCGGACCTGTCCAGCGCAACCGCCGAGCTGACCCTCGATCCGCTGGCTGAAGACTATCTGGTCACCGGCACGCAATTCTGGGTGGTCAAACCTTCGATCTCACTGGCAGGCATCACCGGTCTGGAAGCGTTGGTCAAAGGTAACTACATCGCGGTCCGTCCGGGCGACAAGGGTGGTGCGCCACAACGTGAATTCGAGGCCCGGCCAAAAGCACCGCCGCTGGATCTGCGCGCACCCGGGCTGCACCTTGTGCTGTTCACCGACACCCTCGGTTCGATCGATGTCGGCAGCCCGATTCTCTACAAGCAGGTCAAGGTCGGTTCGGTGCAGAGCTATCAGTTCTCCAAGACCCGCAAGCAACTGGTGATCGGCGTCCACATCGAGAAGGAATACGAAAACCTGGTCAACGCCTCGACCCGGTTCTGGAACGTCAGCGGCGTCACGCTGACTGGCGGTCTGACGGGCGGCATTCAGGTCAAGAGTGAATCGTTGCAGACCCTGATGGCCGGCGGTATTGCCTTCGAAACGCCGCAAGCCAAGGCACCGCTGCAAAAACGCATTCCACGCTTCCGTCTGTTCGCCAGCCACGACGAAGCGAATCAGAAAGGCGCTGTCGTCACCATCAAGGTCGATCGCGCGGACGGTCTGCGCAGCGGCACACCGGTTCGCTTCAAAGGCCTGGACGTCGGCAAGATCGAAAGTGTCGACCTGACCGATGATCTGCAATCGGTGATCCTCACCGCGCGCATCACTGAAGTGCCGGAGAAGATCGCCCGGGTCGGCAGTCAGTTCTGGGTGGTCAAGCCGGAATTGGGGCTGATCAAGACCTCGAACCTGGAGACCCTGGTTACCGGCCAGTACATCGAAGTGCAACCGGCGGCCAAGAACCTCGGCCCGCAGAAGAACTTCGTGGCCCTGGCCAATCCACCGGAGGTGACCAAGCAAGAGGCTGGTTTGAGTCTGGTATTGAGCGCTGCTCGTCGTGGCTCGCTGAAACCGGGTGTGCCGGTCACCTACCGCGAGATCACCGTGGGCAAAGTCACCGGTTACGAACTGGGCCAGACAGCGGATCGCGTACTGGTGCACATCCTGATCGAACCGAAGTACGCGCCACTGGTGCGCAGCGGCAGTCGCTTCTGGAACACCAGCGGCGTCGGTTTCGATATCGGCTTGTTCAAAGGCGTGACCATGCGCACCGAGTCGCTTGAAACAGTGATTCAGGGCGGTATCGCCTTCGCCACCCCGGACGGCGAGAAGATGGGCAATCCGGCCCGCGCCGAACAAACCTTCCCGCTGTTCGACAAGTTCGAAGACGAGTGGCTGAACTGGGCGCCGAAAATCCCCCTCGGTAAATAATCCGGAAAATATGGGCGTTGTTGAGGGCGCCTTCGCGGGCAAGCCCGCTCCCACAGGTTTTTGTGTTGAATACAAATTTGTGTAAGACATCAATCCTGTGGGAGCGGGCTTGCCCGCGAAGAGGCCCTGTCATTCAGCACAAAATTCCAAGACATAAAAAAGGGCCGCGATCCAATGGATCGCGGCCCTTTTTTGTAGCCGTCAGTTACGCATCAAACCGCATCCAGCTCCGGCTCGTCCGCTTCGACGTTGATCGTGGCTTTCACCACATCGTGGCGACGGATGTACTTCCAGTCCGCCTCGTCGATGTAGATACCGGCCGGGCCGCTGCCACCTTCCAGGTCGATGGCGACACTGGCGCAGACCTGCGGCTTCACGCTCGCCAGAATCGGCACGAAGCCCAGTTGCAGGCTGGTTTCCAGCAGGGCGGCCTGGTTCTTCTCGTCGATGTCCGCCGCCTCGTCGAGGTAGTACGGCAGACGCACGCGGCCGGCCAGGTCGCGGTCCATCAAGTGCAGCAACAAGTACATGTTGGTCAGCGCCTTGATGGTCATCGTGGTGCCGTTGGACGCCGCGCCGTCGATGTCGGTGTGGATCACCGGCTGGCCGTTGACCTTGGTGATCTCGAACGCCAGTTCGAACAAGTCCTTGAGGCCAAGCTGGTTGTGGTTCGCCGCCACCAGCCGTGCCAGGTATTCCTTGGCCTCTTCGTTCTTGTTGTCCTGTTCCGCACTTTGGCTCAGGTCGAACACCGACAGGGTTTCGCCTTCTTCGTACTGGCCGGCGCTGTGGATGATCTGGTCGATGTGCTTGAGGGCTTCCTTGTTCGGTGCGAGCACGATGCGGAAGCTCTGCAGGTTGGACACCTGACGCTTGTTGATCTCGCGGTTGAACAACGCCAGTTGGTGCTCGAGGCTGTCGTAGTCGCTGCGGATGTTGCGCAGGGTTCGGGCAATATCGGTCACGGCTGCACGACGGGCCTTGCCGAGGGTCAGGGCTTCGTCGGTACGGTGCGCGTAAGCGTTGATCAGCAACGACAGGCGGCGCTCCATGTCGTCTTCGCTGTCGAACTTGGCCACGCCCTTAAGGCGCACTTGTGCGTAAAGCGCTTCAATCTGACCGTCGGCACGCAGCAGGCCTTGCCAGCTGTCCTGATAGTCGTTGAGCAGCGGCAGCAGGTTGTCCATCGAATCGTCGACCGGATCCATGAACGGCGTACCGAACGGCAGGTCTGCCGGCAACAGCTGACGGCGACGCAGGGCGTCGTCGAGGGTGCGTTGCTTGGCTTCCATGTCGGCGATCTGCCGGCCGACCAATTGCAGCTTGGCCGACAGTTGCTGGACGCGCTCGGTGAACGCATCGCTGGAGCGTTTGAGTTCGTCCTGCGCGGCCTCCATCTGCGCCAGTTGCTCGAGCTTGTCGCCTTCTTCGGCGCTCAAGGTCTGGGTGCGACGGAAGTCTTCCAGCGCCTTCTGCGCATCCAGTACCTGCTGGTACAGCGCCTCGGTCTGGGTCTTGCTCGCAGCGCGGTCGGCGGCTACGGCTTGTTGGGTCTTGAGCTGTTTGAGCTCTTTTTCCAGGCGTTCTTTCTGATCGCGCAGCGCAGCGCGGTCGGCCAGCGCTTGCAGCGCCGGCGGCTCTATGTGCGAGATGTCGATCGACAGGCCCGGCACTTCGAAACGCTCGCCCTTGAAACCGTCGAGGATCAGCTCGACCGACTTCACCCATTCGCCATCCTCGTCGAGGGTGATGCCATGTTCGCCCAGCGGCAGGCTGAACAGCGCGCTGTTGAACAGGCGCATCAGACGTTCGACGTCCTGCTGCGAGAACTCTTCGCGCAGGCGCGCGTAGCTGTTGTTGTCGGCGTGATCGAGTTGCTGCTTCACCGACTTCAGGCGTTTTTCCAGATCGCGAAGACGTTCCTCCAGATCCTCGGCGCTGAACTGACGGGACTGCGCCAGTGCACCGGCCAGTTCGTCGTGAGCGTCCTTGGCCGCCAGCAGTTGCTGCTCCAGCACCTTGACGTCATCGACCAGCGCAAAGCGGTTTTTCAGTACCGACAGTTCGCCGAGCCAGCGCTGGATGCCGGAGATTTCCCGTTCCAGACGCATCAGCTCCTGAGTGCCACCCCGCTGATCGTTTTGCAGGTCGTCCTGCTCGCGACGGTAGTGCTCGGCCTGAATGGTCAGCTCTTCCTTGCGCGCCGTGGCGTAGTCCGACCAGGTGCCGAGCAACGAGTCGAGCAGCGGCGACAGGCGATGCAGTTTGCCGCGCAGCACATCGCGCTGCTTCACGCCATTGGACAAGGCTTCGACCAACGGGCCGGCAGCCACCAGCGAGTTGTAATCCTGTTCCATGCGCCGCACGTCGCGGAAGGCTTCTTCGCACGCCGCGATGTAATCGACGCTGCCGGAACGCAGGCTGTGTTCGAAGGCATCGAGGAACAATTGCTTGAGCTTGGCTGCGGTGATTTCGCGCATGTGCAGCAGGTTGATGAACAGCGCGCGGAAAGTCTTCAGGCTCTGCTCGCTGGTGGAGCGCAGCGGAATCAGAGTCAGGTCGAGCGGGATCGACGTATGACCGCCGACCAGCAAACGACGCAGCTCGTCAGGTTTGAGTTCGTAGGCTTTCAGACCTTCTTTCTCAAGGTTGCTGAACAGCTCTTTCTGACGCAGGCAGGTGTCGTTTTTCTGGTAGTGAGCCAGGTCGAGCTTGCCGGCGTAGGCGAAGAACTGGTGACCGAAACCGCCACCCGGGCCGCGACCAACCACGCCGATCACGTGCGGGCCGTGGGGCAGGTTCACTTCAACGAGGATGTAACTGGTGTCGGAGGCAAAGTAGAAGCGCCGGGATTGTTCCAGGCTGTACTTGCCGAAGCTCATGTCCGACATGCGCGCCAGGATCGGGAACTGCAAGGCGTTGATCGAGGCGGATTTGCCGAGGTTGTTCGCGCCGTAGACCGACAGCGGCTCTTCCAGCGGGAACAGGCCGAGGCTGTAACCGGCGGTGTTCAAAAGGGCAAAGCGGCGGATGCCGTAGCGTTCCTGGCTCATGCATCGGACTCCTGTTCTTCGGCAATGGCGCGGGCCAGTGCGTCTTCTTCGCTCTCTTCCTCAAATTCGCTGAGATCGAGCGGGTCGTCGGTGGCGAGGAATTTGGCCTCGGCGGCCTCGTCGATCAGCACCGGTGCCGGCAGCGGCAGAACGCTGTGCACGCTGGCCGCCAGGTCGCGGTCCTGCTGAACCGACAGGCAGACGTCTAGGAAGCGGTGCATTGGCGGCAGGAAACGGTACACGCCGTTTTCCTCGCTGGCGAAGCCGAGCTGGGTCATGCGGCGCATGATCTTTTCTTCCAGCTCTTCAACGGTCTGCACTTCGGCCTGGATGAACAGGTCGCGGTACTTTTCCAGCAGCGACGGCAGTTCTTCGCGGCCGAGGCTGCCGCCGTCGAGCACGGCGATCGGATCGCGGCCCTGATCGGCCAGATGCTCCACCAGGATGAAAGTGAACAGCGCCAGACGCTGAGCGGTCTTGTTCACCGCTGCGGCAGCCATGTCCGGCACGAAGTAGTAGAAACCACGGGTGTCGCAGACCAGTTCAAAACCCAGTGCCTTGAACAGCGTGCGGTACTGGTCCTGGAAATTCGACAGTTGTGCATACAGCTCAGGATCACGACGGCTGACGTGGTAACCCTTGAACAACTCGCGGAAGATCGGCGCCAGTTGCGACAGTTCGGAAAGATCAAGATGCATTAGACGTACCTGCAGAGAGGGTGCTCGCAGAATCCTCGGTGGCGTCGCCGGCCGAGAGCAGGGCGAAGGAGCGCAGACTGACCTGGTGCTCCTGAGTGTGGTATTCGCGGCGTTCCAGACGCTCGCGCTTGAAGCGTTTTTCCCGCGACAGGCGCGAGAACCAATAAAGCAATTCGTCGGTCGCGCCGTCCGGCTCCTGCTCCAGCAGCCAGGTCATCAGATCCGGCATCGGCAGGGATTCTTCGCAGCGGTCGACCATCTCGCGCACGGTGCGCGGTGCGCGCGGGGCATCGCCGGTTTTCTGCGACTTGTGTGCCTTGGGGAAACGCGCCGGTTTAGGCTCGAAACGGGCGAGGGCGTATACGTAGGCTTCGACCTGACTGGCGCTGCCGAGGAAGGTGCTTTGCGGCCGGGTGAACAGCGGCATCGCGGCTTGCGGCACGGCGTCGATGCCTTTGCGGCGGATCGCCGCCAGCGCCAGCGCGGCACCACGGGTCACAGCGTTGTGTCGGCGCGCTTCCTCACGCAGTGGCAGCAGCAGTTCCCGGGCGTGACGCAGGGTCAACTGGGCGCTGGTCTGCATTTCGAGGATGCGCGCGTGGGTGCGCAGCAGCATGTCGTCATCGACCAGATGGCCCAGGCGCTGCTGTTCGCTGAGCATTTTCAGCAGCACGGTTTCGACCTTGCGCACGCCTTGTTCGAAGGCGCCGTCGGCGTTCACCAGATCGATCATCGGCTCGACGTATTCGTCCCAGGTCGCCAGTACTTCGGCGTAACGCTGACGCAGCGGAATCTGTCGGTCGCTGGTCTTGGCCCGTTCGGCCACGGCCACCAGCGCCTGTTCGTCGTTGTCGAGTTTCTTCAGAACGTCGCGCACGCGCATGTCGAGCAGGCGCAGCTGACGGGCCAGATCATTGCCGTCACGGACGTCGAACGCATCCTGGATATAACCGGCCAGACGCTCGAGGTGGCGCAGATAGGCTTCGATCTCCAGGCACAGGCCCAGACGGTGCTCGCGGCGCAGGTAGGCCAGGAAATCGTGGATCTGCGCATTGAGCTCGAAACGGTTCGGGCTTTTCGCCACGGGAACCAGAATGTCGAGGCGGATCCACACGTCGAGCAGGCTGGTGATGTCCTGCGGCGTGCTGTCCAGTTGTTGGGCGGCCAGTTGCGTGCGCAGTTCGTTGAGGCTCAGGGTGCCCTGGTCGAAGTGCTCGCACAGTGGCTCCAGAAGTGCCCAGTGTTCAGCGAGGGCGCGCAAGACGCGCTTGGGTTCGATCATCGGAATGGCCGGCTGGTTGGCGATTAAAAGCCGCGATTGTACTGCATCACGAAGGATGCGATTCACTCTCGGGACGGGCTGTCGCTTTTCTTTGCGTCAAGTTATCGGTCAAGACTATCGATCAACAGCGCGCGATCTTGAGCGAACGGCGGTAGAATCGGCGCACTTCAGTTATCCACAAGTGGCCGACCCTTGCTAATCGAGTCCCGCCGCCGCGCCTATTTGAACGCCATGCAGGTGGTCAACTGGCTGCCGCGCACCGAATTGCCCTTTGCCGCCCCGTCGCGGCCCGAGCTGCCGGACATGCCCGAGCCCGAAGTTGCCGCGCCGCAGATCCCGGCAACCCCGGTCGAAGCGCCGGTGCAGCCGGCCGCGCGTCCGGTCGAACGGCCGAAGATCGAGATTGCGCGACCTTCGCCGGCCAGTCCCCGCACGGGCGCCAAACCGGTCGAAGAAGTCGACGAAACACCTGTGGTGTCCAGGCCGGCACCGGTGCCGCCACCGCGGTTTGCCCTGCAATTGCTGCGCGCCGGCCGTTGCCTGCTGCTGGTGGAGTTACCCACAGGCGAAGCTTTCCAGTCCCGCGATCCTGCCTATCTGTTACTTAAGGACATGCTGCGTGCCGCCGGTCTGCCGGACGCGCCGCAGATTGTCGGTGAGCCGGTGCGTTGGCCATGGCTGAACCGCGGCACGATGGATCAGGGACCGGAAGCGGCCCGGGATTTCGTCCAGGGTTTCCTGTCGGTGCAGATGGAGGCGGCGCCGTGCGCCTGCCTGTGGCTGATCGGACTGCCGGCGGTGCGCTTTGCCGGTGAAGCGGATGCCGAGGCGTTCAACCGTGAGTTGCAGATCGAGGGTCTTGGCCTGGCGTGGGCGTTGCCGGGGCTGGAATTGTTGATGGAAGAGCCACAGCGCAAGGCCGCCGTGTGGCAAGCCATGCGTCGGCTGATGGCGCGCTGGAAAGAATCGAATGAGTGACGCTGTATCGTTTCGCCCGATGACCGAGGCGGATCTGGACGCTGTGCTGAAGATTGAATACGCCGCGTACAGCCATCCGTGGACCCGCGGGATTTTTCTCGACGGCCTGGGCAAGTACCAGATCTGGCTGATGTTCGAAGGTGAGCAGCAAGTGGGACACGGGGTGGTGCAGATCATCCTCGATGAGGCGCACTTGCTCAACATCACGGTCAAGCCGGAAAACCAGGGGCGCGGACTGGGGCTGACCCTGCTCGAATACCTGATGTCCCGCGCCTACGCGGCCGATGCCCGGGAATGTTTCCTGGAAGTGCGCGACAGCAACACGTCAGCCTTTCGCCTGTACGAACGCTACGGCTTCAACGAGATCGGCCGGCGCCGGGATTACTACCCGGCGGTCGGCGGGCGTGAAGATGCCGTGGTCATGGCCTGCACGCTGGTCAATTGAAACGTTGAAGCATCGCTGGCAAGCCCGCTCCCACAGGTTTTAGTGTCGTATACATAATTTGAGTACGATCCGGATCTCTGTGGGAGCGGGCTTGCCCGCGATGGCGTCCTGTCAGGCAATACAAATCAACGCTTGCGATCCAGGGGGTCGCGGCGCGCCAGCTCCGCCTCATCCAGTCCGTTGCCGCCGCCGATGTCGTCCTCGTCGACCACGCTCAGATCCCAATCGGCCTGATTGTCGCCGCCGAGCTCCTGGGCATCCCGGGCACCGTCCTCACGGATCAGGGTTTCCGGGCTCAGGTCATCGTCGGTGGGCTCATGGTCGGCGGTCGATGCCCCGGTGAAACCCGCTTCGCGCACACGCTCACGGGGCAACAACTGTTCGCGCTCGCGCTCGGGCAGTTCCTCGCCGATCTTTGCGCTGGGCTGTTCGTCGTCGAAGTCCAGCTCATGCACTGAACCCATGCGGTCTTCGTTATCATCGATGGGCTCCGGTTGCACCGCATCGAAGGGACGTCGTGAATCAGTCATGGCAATTCCTCATACTGTGGGCCTTACTGGGATGGACTCACCGGGCGCACCAGAAATTCAAAGCAAATCACCCTTGATTCCGGAGTGACCCCGACCGGCGGTCGACTGTCATACCAGCGCATCTTTCTTGAGGCCTTACAGCATGCATGACTTACAAGACCTGATTGATAACAACGAGCGTTGGGCTGACGCGATCACCAAGGAAGACCCGGATTTCTTCGCCAAGCTGGCCCGCCAGCAGACTCCGGAATATCTGTGGATCGGCTGCTCCGACGCGCGGGTGCCGGCCAACGAAATCGTCGGCATGCTGCCGGGCGATCTGTTCGTTCACCGCAACGTCGCCAACGTGGTGCTGCACACCGACCTCAACTGCCTGTCGGTGATCCAGTACGCGGTGGACGTGCTCAAGGTCAAACACATTCTGGTGACCGGGCACTACGGCTGCGGCGGTGTGCGGGCGTCGATGCAGGATCGCCAGTTCGGCCTGATCGACGGCTGGCTGCGTTCGATCCGCGACCTGTACTACGAAAAGCGCGAAGAACTGGCCAAGCTGCCGACCGAAGAAGAACAGGTCGATCGTCTGTGCGAGCTCAATGTGATCCAGCAAGTGGCCAACGTCGCCCACACCAGCATCATCCAGAACGCCTGGCATCGCGGGCAGAGCCTGTCGATCCACGGCTGCATCTACGGCATCAAGGATGGTCGCTGGAAAAGCCTGAACACCACGATCAGCGGTTTCGAGCAATTGCCGCCGCAATACCGCTTGCGCCCGGTCGGCGCGCCTTGATCGGTCGTTCAGCGTAAACCTTGCCGACGCCGCCAGCTCAGCAGATAGCGCTGGCCTTCAAGATTGGGTGATTCGTCGTAACCGGTGATCCACCCACGGCAGCGCGAGGACCCGCAACCGCAGGCGAACTGGCGCAGCAGTTTGTCTTCGGTGGCGGTGTAGTCCACCGTCAGCCGTTCTCCCTCGACAATATCTCGCAGGGCCCACACCCATAACTCGCTCATGTCGAGAAAGGTGTTCGGGTCGCAGCAATGCTCGAACGCGCCGCAAAAGCGCGGATCGTAGAGATGGATACCGGCCAGCATCTGCCGGGTCTGCCGACAGCGATAAGGCAGCAGTTGGCCTGAAACCCGACACATTCGGGTGATTCGCAGGAATGACCGGCACGCTATGACAGCGGTGGCCACCCCTTCGGGGTCGTGAACAATCTGGAAATCCTGCTTCGACGGAAATCCGAGGCGGACGGGGAGTCCGGCAAAAGGATAAATGCCTTCGGTATCGCGTGCCGGTTTGCCCGGTAATGCGTATGTGTTCATAACGGTCCCTGTTGGCTTCGGTGTCGCGACTTCCGTCGGCTGACATCCTGTCAGTCCTGCAACACGCTGATTGGATCCAAGATCCTGCAAATTACCCTAGCGGTCTACTGTCAGATCTGACAGTCGAAATAGACGCTTTCCCGCGTCAGCCAGGACTGACACGGGAGCACCACATGTCCGTTCAGAGATGGGCGGCGGGCGCGGCCATGTCTGGCAGCGGGCTTTTCAGCTGTTGCAGTTGGGATTTGATCGGTGCGGTCGAGCAGGTCTTGTCCGCTTGTGCCACGGTCTGGTTGCGGATCGTGGTGTAGAACAGCTCGCAGGTCTTGGCTTTCTGTGTCACTTGCCAGGTCTGGGTGCAGCTGTTGAGCAGGGTCTTGGGATCGGTGCCGGGTTTGCTGCCCATTCCGGCCTGCCAGCAGGCGGCGCTCAAATCTTGTCCCATCACCTTCAGACCGGCTGCATCGGCCTTGGCCTGGGCATCGTCGCCGGTGTAGTTGCTCGGATCGGCGGCGTACCAGATGTAGCTCGGGTGGTTGGAACCCAGCACCGGCACGTTCACGCCCGCGCTCGGGCTGATGGTTGCCAGACCCAGTACATTCACGGTCGCCCCGTATTGCTGCTTGATCCAGTTACGCACCGGCGCACCAAAGGCAACCATCGGCAGCACGGCGCCGCTGGCGTTCTGGCTGACCTGCTTGACCATGGTGGTCTGGTAATCCTTGAAGTAGTCGTACACGCCTTCCAGATCCTTGCCGGCGCTGGCGGGCGCGGCGATCGGGGCGATGTCAATGATGGTCTGGTAAGCCGGCGTCTGATCGGCGGGGATGCCATTGTCGGTCAGCAGCGCGGCCCAGCGGTCGGTGGTGTTCGAGCGCAGGTAATCCTGGGCCTGGGTCAGCGAGTAATCCGGCGGGAAGTGCAGCAGCTCGACACTTTTGCGGTTTTCCAGAGCCATGCCGAGTGGCAGGAACAGGTACCAGCTGTACGCCCATTTGCCGTCGGCGTTGAGTTTGCTGGCGCCGTTATAGGCCAGGTCGCCGGCGTCCAGCAGCGCGGTCAGCGGTTTGTCGTAGCCCTTCGGTACGCCGCTGATTTCGGCGTAGAGCTGATCGTTGTCGTTTTTCACCAGCACTTTGGCGTTGGTGTAGCCGTCGCGCTGCACGCTCTGGCTCAGGTAATGGGTGACGGTCTGCTCCAGCGTCCAGTTGCGAAAGCAGATCACGCTGCAATTGTTGGGGTAGGCGAAGAGACGGGTAACGCGCTCGGTGCTGCCCAGTTTCAGGTCGACATCGGCGTGGGCGGCGGCGCTCAACGTGAGCGCCGCGAGGGTGAGGCCTGCAAGTTTCAACATGCTCAGATCCTTTTCAGCGAGGGTAAAACCTTGGTGGAGGGGCAATCCGGCCCGCATCTAGCCTAGCCGGGGAACAGGAGTTTCAGCGAATAACCGAGCTGACTGGCGAGAATCACGCCGGTCATGACCACCAGAAACAGCAGTTGCAGCGGACTGAAATGCGCCCAATGCAGCGCGGTCAGCCAAGGGTGCTTGTCGCTGAACTCCGGGTCGAGCGTACCGATGCGCCGCTTGTGCCAGAGCCCGATCAGGATCACCCCGATGTAGGTGAAGGCTCCCAGACCTCCGAGCATGACCGAGAACAGCAGGATCATGACGGCTTGCGGCAGGCCATGGCGCAGCACGAGCCAGCGTGTATCAGGGTTCCATCGGCGTGGAATGATCCTTTCGGTCAACCACAGATCCTGGACGATCAAATGGGCGCTGATCAGAAACCAATAACTCAAGCCGATCCGGAAAAACCAGACAGGAACACAGGCGAAGGCCAGGGGAATGACGATGCTCATGGCCGTGGTCTTGTGCTCGGCAGGCAGATAGAACAGCCACAGCGCCAGCGCAATCGCAGCCCATGACCGCAACCAGGTTTCGGCGGCGATGTAGCGTGGCAAAAACCGTCGCCAGTAGAAAACGTCGGCGTACGGCAAACGGGCGAGCAGGTCGGGGAAGCGCCACTTGAGGGTTTCCGACAGTTGCTGGCAGGCCTGCCAGTCAGCCGGAATGAACCGGTCGGTCATGTCTTTCTGTTGCCGCGGCTTCATCGGGCTGATCAGCATCCGCGCGGCGAGCGCGTCGGGCGACCCGTTGCGCTGATCTTCGGCCCGGGCGCACAGGGTGTCGTAGAGGCTTTCCTGGTTGCAGCGCTCAATCAGCGCCTGCCAGAGCCAGTCCGGTTGCGGATGAATGCCCTTGGTGTCGTCCCAGCCGAACAGTTGGGACACACGGTCGAACAGCGGCACGCTCCATTCCGTGTCCTGCAGCAGTTGCAGGATGATCTGCTGCCAGTGTTCCCGACGGTCGAACACCTGGAGCCAGGGTTGGGCCGTATAAGTCTTGAGCTGCGCGAGAAATTCACGCTCGTTCTGCGAGGCGAGCAATGCCTCCAGCGATTGCCGGTAATCCATCAGCAACTCGGTGGCGAGAATGCCGCGCTGCCCGTCGCCGATCACGATCTCCTGCCACGGGCCCAGCCATCCGAGGTGCTGCACTGCCCAACGGGCAATCGAAAGGCGCAGGGCGGGATGGTCGAAGCACAACGTCAGCAACAGTGTCTGGAACGCTTGCGCACAATCCTGCTGGCGCGCTTGCTCCCAGCGTTGGTCCAGATTGGTGTCCGAGAGGCC
This sequence comes from Pseudomonas sp. 1, assembly GCF_056626735.1. Classification (NCBI taxonomy): domain Bacteria; kingdom Pseudomonadati; phylum Pseudomonadota; class Gammaproteobacteria; order Pseudomonadales; family Pseudomonadaceae; genus Pseudomonas; species Pseudomonas sp. 1. The sequence continues at coordinate 14,658 of NZ_JBWXMQ010000006.1, forward strand.
GTTCAGCAATTGCGACGCGGCTTCAACGGCCGGATCAACGGTCGGCTCCACAGGCTCCGGATTCAGGGGCTGTACCCGCAAGACCGGCGACTCGAGCGGTGCTTCGGGCGCGGCCGGGGTCACCGGTTCGAATGGCGGCGAAGGGTAATCCCACGCATCGGTTCCGGTCTTCTGCAGTGGCTGAGCCATGGACTGCTCTTGTACCGCCAGCGCGGCGATCCCCGGAGCCAGCATGACGTCGCCGTGCTCCTCGGTCTCCTCGTTTTCAAGGCGCCATTGGGCAATCGACAGCGCGCGCTCATAGGCTTCGCGCAGGCGCTGAAAACCTGCGGCATCCTCATCGGGCCGAAAGACTTTCAGCAGGCGCGCATAGCTGCGCTTGATATCACGCAGCCCGGCGTCTTCGGGCAGTTGCAGGACAGACCAGCATTCCATGTCGTACTTCCTTACTGCCAAGGGTTACGGTCGAGGGCGCTCAACTGTTTGCTCAGTTCGGTACGGGTTTCACGGATCTGCCGCTCGTCCTGGGAATCCAGCGCCTGCTGGAATTGCTTGGCCCAGTAGCCGATCTGATCGCGCAGGTCACCCAGGCTTTCCTGATAGAGACGTTCCAACCGTGCACTGAGCAGAGTGTTCACCTGCTGCTCGCGCGGATGGATCTTCAGTTGCGCCAGGGCTTGCAGGCGCTGCTGGATCTCCTCGGGCGTCAGCACGCCGGGGTTGTTCTCGATGACCAGCGAGTGTTGCTGACCGGTCAGGGGAATGCTGACCTGGGCTTCGAGCAAGCCGTTGTTGTCGTAGGTGAAGCGCACATCCAGCTCGACTTCGCCGGCCTTGCGCTTGGGCACCTTGATGTCCAGTTGGCCGAGCGCCACGTTGTCTTTGACCAGGCGGCTTTCGCCCTGAAAGATCTTCACGACGACCTGTTCCTGGTTGTCGTGAAGGGTCTGCACGGTTTTCACCCGGCTGACCGGGACGATGCTGTTGCGTTCGATGATCGGCAAGTAGTGACCGCTTTCATACTGGCGACCGACCTGCGTGGAAGTCTCGATCCCCAGGGTGTAGGAACAGACATCGGTGAGCACCACTTCTTCCAGCGCGGCCGAACGGGCCTTGAGTGCTGCCTGAATTGCGGCGCCCTGAGCCACGACCTGATCCGGATCGAGGCTGATCGACGGGAAACGGCCGAACAGCCCGGCGGCAAGTTTGCGCACCAGCGGCATGCGGGTGGTGCCGCCGACCAGCAGGATCTCATCGAGGTCGCTGACGCGGATGCGTGCGTCCCGCAGGGCCCGTTCGATCGGCGCGCGCAGGCGTTCGAGCAGCGGCATGTACAACGTCGCCATCTGCGCCTGAGTGATGGTCTGCGTCCATTGTTTTTCGCCGACCTGCAATCTGAATTCGGTGCTGGCGTCCTGGCCCAGTGCGCGGCGTACGCGCTCGGCTTCGCGGCGCAGCGGCTGGAGGATGGTGGAGCGCTCGGGGAAGTCCGAGACGTTGCGATGCTGATCGATAAAGTGCTCGAGCAGCACGTTGTCGAAATCCTCGCCGCCGAGGAAGTTGTCACCGGCGCTGGCGCGCACTTCCATGACGCCCTCGAAGAGTTCGAGAATCGACACGTCGAACGTGCCGCCACCCAGGTCGAACACCAAAAACGACGTTTCCTTGTCCCGTTGGTGCAGGCCGTAGGCGAGTGCGGCGGCGGTGGGTTCGTTGATCAGCTTTTCGACTTTCAGGCCCGCCAGTTCACCGGCGATGCGCGTGGCCTTGCGCTGGGCGTCGCTAAAATAGGCCGGCACGCTGATCACCGCTTCCGTGACGGTCTGGCCGTAGGTGCGCTCGACGTCTTCTTTGAGGCTCTTGAGCACCAGCGCCGACAGCTCTTCGGGACGGAATTTTTTATCCCCGAGGTAGACCTCCGTCGCACTGCCCATATGGCGTTTGAACAGCGACGCAGTCAGGCGCGGATGAGTGTGCAGGCGTTCGCGGGCGGCTTGCCCGACCAGAATCCGGCCCTGATCGTCCAGGCCCACCACGCTGGGTGTCAGAAACTGCCCCAGGGCGTTAGGCACCAACTCAGTGGCATCGCCGCGCCATACGGCAACAAGGCTGTTGGTGGTTCCCAGGTCAATCCCGACGATCATTGCAACGAACTCCCTTTGCGCTCAGACAAAAAATGAAACAGATATTGGGCGCGCAAGAATATTACCGAGGCAGTGGCGCGGTAAAGAAAGATGATGGCTCTGAGCCATTATTTGCGACAGGCAGCCGCAGAAAGGATCGTTCGGGGCGTTTTGTCGAAAGCAAAGACAGGGCGCTGGAGCCAGCACCCTGTCGTTATCGTTTACGGCATGACGGGCGGCAGATACGAAAGCGTCGTGCCCAGCGCCCACAGCAGCGCCAGCACCAGCGGCGTATGTACCAGCAATTGCACGAACGAGAAGCCGATCAGATCCCGCGCCTTCAGCCCCAGCACGCCCAGCAGCGGCAGCATGTAGAACGGGTTGATTAGGTTCGGCAGGGCTTCGGCGGCGTTGTAGATCTGCACCGCCCAGCCGAGGTGATAGTTGAGATCGTTGGCCACCTGCATCACGTATGGCGCCTCGATGATCCACTTGCCGCCACCGGACGGAATGAAGAAACCGAGAATCGCCGAGTACACGCCCATCAGCAACGCATAGGTGTCGTGGGAAGCGATGCTGACGAAGAACGTCGAGATGTGATGGGCCAGGGTCTGGGCATCGGTGCCCTTGACCGTGGTCATCAGCGCGGCAATCGAGCCGTACAGCGGGAACTGGATCAGCACCCCGGTGGTGGTCGGCACGGCGCGCGACACCGCATCAAGGAAGCTGCGCGGGCGCCAGTGCAGCAACGCGCCGAGCATGATGAACAGGAAGTTATAGGTGTTGAGCCCGGAAATCGCGGTGATCGCAGGTTTGGTCGAGAACTCGTGGAACAGCCAACCGGCCGCCAGCAAGACCAACAGGATGATCAGCAGCGGGCTGTGCTCCAGCCACTCGCCGGGACGGGTGCGCGGTTGCAGCGGCGGGAGGTTGAAGGCCGGGTCGATGCCGCAGGCCTTGGCATCACGCGCCGAGTTCGGGCCGGGCGCGGTGGCGTAGGCGATGATGATCGAAATCACGATCAGTGCCAGCAGCATCACCCCCGACTGCCAGAGGAAAATCGTCTGGGTGAACGGGATCACCCCGGTGATCGACAGGATCGACGGCGGCAGGCTGGCCGGATTGGCCTGCAACTGCGCGGCGGACGACGACAGGCCCAGCGCCCACACGGCGCCGAGGCCAAGGTAGGCGGCGGCACCGGCGGCGCGGTAGTCCATTTTCAGATCGGTGCGGCGGGCGAGGGCGCGGACCAGCAAACCGCCGAACACCAGCGACAGGCCCCAGTTCAGCAACGATGCGACCATCGAGATCAGCGCGACCCAGGCCACGGCCGAGCGACCGTTCTTCGGGATCCGCGCCAGGCGATCGATCAGTTTCACGGCAGGCGGCGAACTGGCCACGACATAACCGCCGATCACCACGAAGGCCATCTGCATGGTGAACGGGATCAGGCTCCAGAAACCGTCGCCGAAGGCCATGGCGGCATCGGTGGGCTTGGCGCCCATGGCCAGGGTCGCCAGCGCGACGATGATCACCGCCAGCGCGGCGAACACCCAGGAGTCGGGAAACCAGCGTTCGGCAAAACTGGAGCAGCGCAAGGCAAAGCGCGCAGAGCGGCTATCTTCGATATCAACGGCCACGGGAGTACCTCGGATTTTTATGTTTATTGTGGTCTTCGGGGCTTGGCCGGCCCGTCTGGACAGGTGCCAACAGTAAATCAACCGGTGGATTTTTGTGACCGTGTTTTGCTGAATCAGACTATGGTCTAACGGGTTGTCCGGCGGACCGTTTGCGTAGACCATGGGCGCCTTGGTTTTTTGCCTGCCAGAGTTCTTTGCCATGACTGCCCATTCCACTGCCCGACCGGCGCCGTTCAGCCGTTCCGACTACAAGACCCTCGGCCTTGCGGCACTGGGCGGGGCGCTGGAGATCTACGATTTCATCATTTTCGTGTTCTTCGCCCTGACCCTCAGCCAGCTGTTCTTCCCGCCGGAAATGCCTGAGTGGCTGCGCCTGCTGCAAAGTTTCGGGATCTTTGTCACCGGCTATCTGGCGCGCCCGCTGGGTGGAATCCTGATGGCGCATTTCGCCGACCGGCTGGGGCGCAAGAAAGTTTTCAGCCTGAGCATCCTGATGATGGCGCTGCCGTGCCTGCTGATCGGGATCATGCCGACCTACGCGCAGATCGGCTATTTCGCACCGCTGTTGCTGCTGGCGCTGCGCATCCTGCAAGGCGCGGCGGTGGGCGGTGAAGTGCCGAGCGCCTGGGTGTTCGTCGCCGAGCACGCGCCGGCCGGGCATCGCGGTTATGCGTTGGGCTTTCTGCAGGCCGGGCTGACCTTCGGTTATCTGATCGGCGCGTTGACCGCGACCTTTCTTGCGCAGGTGTTCACCCCGGCTGAGGTGCTGGATTACGCATGGCGTTATCCGTTTCTGCTGGGCGGTGTGTTCGGCGTGATCGGCGTCTGGTTGCGCCGCTGGCTGAGCGAAACCCCGGTGTTCATGGCCATGGAGGCGCAGCGCGAGGCGCGGGTCGAACTGCCGCTGCGCACTGTGCTGCGCGACCATCGCCTGGCCATGTTGCCGGCCATGCTCCTGACCTGCGTGCTGACCTCGGCAGTGGTGGTGTTCGTGGTCATTACCCCGACGATGATGCAGAAAACCTTCGGCATGACTGCCGGCCACACCTTCGCGTTAAGTGCGCTGGGCATCGTCTTTCTGAACATCGGCTGCGTGATTGCCGGACGACTGGTGGATCGCATCGGTGCCTGGCGCACGGTCATGCTCTACAGCCTGCTGCTGCCGCTGGGGATCGGCCTGCTTTACACCTGCCTGATCAGCGGTGGGGATTGGGTCGGTCTGGCCTATGCCATCGCCGGGTTGTGCTGTGGCGTGGTCGGTGCGGTGCCGTCGGTGATGGTCAGCCTGTTCCCGGCGCGGATCCGCGTTTCCGGGATCTCCTTCACCTACAACATTGCCTACGCCGCCTGGGCCAGTGTCACACCGTTGCTGCTGATCGGTCTGATGCCGTGGAGCCCTTGGATCTGTGTGATGTTCTGCACAGCGATGGGCACGGTGGGCGTCTTCACTGCGGCGTATTTCGGTTCGCGCATGCCGCGCGCAGAACAGTGTCCGGTGGCCGGCACTGCCTGATTTGTCGAGGCGTAACTATTTTTGTAGGACAAGCCTCAAGCGCTCTTCAGAAAAGATTTCCAAGGCCGATGGTTAGGCTGCATACCCGCTATCCATCCAGTCCATCGGTGCTTTCCCATGTTCAACAAACGCCTGAAGCAAGAGCTGGCGGCTCTTCGTGAAGAACTCTCCAGCCTTCTGCAAGTGAAGGAAAGCCTGGAAAGCGAGATGCTGGTGCTCACCCTTGAGCCCGACGGACGGATTCAGTCGGTCAACCAGAATTTCCTCAGTGAAATGTTCTACAAGAGTCAGGACCTGATTGGCCGAGCGATCGAAGACATCGTGCCGGCGCATGTGAAGTCCGACGATTTTCATCACCGCTTCAAGGCCGCTTTGACCCGTGGCGAGCATTTCGCCGGCGCTGTGCGTCTTTCCCGCGGTAATGGCGAAGAGGCGTGGTTGCGTTCGATCGCCCAGCCGATTCGTTCATCGGATGGCCGGATCAAGCATTTCTCGATTTTCTCCAGCGACCTGACCCGCACCATCGAGGCCTCCCGCGAACACGAGAACCTGATCGGCGCGCTGGTGCGTTCGACCGCCGTGATCGAGTTCGACCTCAGCGGAAATGTGCTGACTGCCAACGACCGGTTCCTCCAGGGCATGGGTTACAGCCTGGCGCAGATCAAGGGCAAACATCACCGCCAGTTCTGTGAGCCGGAGGAGTACAACAGCGCCGAGTACCAGAACTTCTGGCGTCGCCTGAACAACGGCGAATTCGTCGCCGGCCGTTTCAAGCGGGTCGACAGCCATGGTCGGACGGTCTGGCTGGAGGCGTCCTACAACCCGGTGCTCGACGCCAACGAAAAACTCTACAAAGTGGTGAAGTTCGCCACGGTGATCACCGATCAGGTCAATCAGGAACAGGCTGTCGCCGACGCCGCCAACATCGCCTACAGCACGTCCCTGCAAACCGACAGCACCGCCCAGCGCGGCACCCGTGTGGTAACTGAAGCAGTCAACGTGATGCGCGATCTGTCGAAACACATGCAGACCGCCGGCGAGGGCATCAAGGCGCTGAACGAGCAATCCCAGGTGATCGGCACCATCGTCAAGACCATCAGCGGCATTGCCGAACAGACCAACCTGCTGGCGCTGAACGCCGCCATCGAAGCCGCTCGCGCCGGTGAGCAGGGCCGGGGCTTTGCGGTGGTGGCCGACGAAGTGCGGCAACTGGCTTCGCGCACCAGTCAGGCGACCGAAGAAATTGTCGGTGTGGTGCGCCAGAACCAGGACATGGCGCGCAACGCCGTGGCCCTGATGACTGACGGCAAGCAACAGGCCGAACAAGGGCTGGCGCTGGCGGCAGAGGCGGGTACGGTAATCGTCGAGATTCAGGACGGCGCGCAGAAAGTGGTGGATGCGGTCGGCCAGTTCGCCAACCAGTTATCGAGCTGATGCCTGTCGGGCGAAGGGATGGTTCGCGGTCATCCCTTCGTTGTTTCTATCCCGCTACAATCGGCTCTTTTTCCCGGAGCAGATCCCATGCGCGAGTCCTTCCGTCGCCCGGTTCCCTTGAACAAAGCCTACCGCCTGCTCAATCACGGGCCGACCGTGCTGGTCAGTGCCGCCCATGACGGGCAGCGCAACATCATGGCCGCTGCGTGGGCCATGCCGCTGGATTTCGATCCGCCGAAAGTGGCGGTAGTCCTCGACAAATCCACCTGGACCCGACAACTGCTCGAGGCCTCGAGCACTTTTGTTCTCAACGTTCCCTGTGTGAATCAGGCTGACATCGTGCAGACCGTGGGTTCGACTTCGGGTCTTGAAATCAATCGGGATCAGGGGCGGGACAAGTTCCAGGCTTATGGCCTGCCGACTTTCGCCGGTGAGCAGGTCGAGGCACCGTTGCTGGACGGTTGTGTTGCCTGGCTCGAATGCCGGTTGCTGCCGGAGCCGCGCAATCATGAACAGTACGATCTGTTCCTGGCCGAGGTCATTGCGGCGCACGCTGATTCGCGAGTCTTCAGCGATGGACGCTGGCACTTCGAGGGGCATGACGGCTTGCGCACGCTGCACCATGTGGCCGGTGGACACTTCCTGACAATTGGCGATCCGGTGGATGGCAAGACGCTGTCAGTGTGAGCGCCGCTTGATGACAGGTCATGGCCGGATGTTGCAATACAAAAAAGGCTTGCCTATCGGTAAGCCTTTTTCAGTTGGCAGCGGGATTCAGGGTTGGCAACACATGTTGAGGTGCCTGCATCACGGGTTTTCAATCAGACCGACTTCATGGGTTTGATCAGACTTTCTGCCGGAATACCGAACAACTCGTGAAGTTTCCAGATCATGGGAAGCGTCAGAGCGCGTTTGCCATTCAGAACCTCATAAACGCGGTTTGTCCGGCCAATTGCAGGAGCGAGATCGGCTGCTGAAAGCCCGGACTGCTCCATCCGAAACCTTATGGCATCAATCGGGTTGGGCAGGTCGAGTGGGAAGTGCCTGGCCTCATAGGCCTCGATAAGGGTGATCATGATGTCGAAGTAATCACCTTCAGGCGTGCCAGGCTCCGGCTCATTTTCGAAAAGAGCGGACACGTCTTTGAGTGCCGCACGGTAGTCTTCTTCGGTATGAATCGGACGTATGTTCATGGGTTACTCCATTTCGACGGTATCAGCGTCGATTGCGTCGTACTGTTTGTGAGTGCCGACAAATTTGATGTACACCGCGCCAAAGCGGTATGCCACGGCGACAATCAGGCGATAGGAATTGCCTTTGATATTGAACACAACTCTTCGGCTTTTCAGAATGCTGGCGCAAGCAAACTGTGACTTGATATCCACAGGTGTTTTCCAGCTTGCCTTTCTTGCTTCGTCTACCCATGCCAGCAATGGCTGCTGTGCTTCTGGATGTTGTTCCCAAAAGACTTTTAGCTGACTGATGGCGATGATTCTCATGGCGTGATCCTAGTCCCGCTGTGGGACTACTGCAAGTCTGATGGTGGATTCTGGACCAATGGTTACTGTCAATTGATCACTTTTACCGATGCTGTCGGCAGTGGAGGGAAGGAGAGTGAATTCAGTGGAAAACTCTATCCCGTACAGCATTTTTCCGGTGTAGGAAAAGCCAACGTGATTTCGCCGAATTGGATTCTTGGACATACAAAAAAGGCTTGCCTCTCGGTAAGCCTTTTTCAGTTGGCTGGTAGGGAATTCAATCCCCTAACGCTATTCCTTCGCGCCGAGGATCTGCCCCACCCGCCAGCGTTGCATTCCCCTGGGCATCCTTGACCCGCACGATGGCCTGGGTGCCGCTGGTCATGTCGATTTCGCTCACAGCGTGGCCCTTGTCCTTGAGTGCCTGGATCAGCGTCGGGCTGAACTGGCCCTGTTCCAGTTCAGTGGGGCCGTTGCGGCTGCCGAAGTTGGGCAGGCTGATGGCGCTTTGCGGGTCGAGGTTCCAGTCGAGCAGGCCGACGGTGGTTTTGGCCACGTATTCGATGATCTGCGAGCCGCCGGGCGAGCCGACGGTGGCGACGAATTCGCCGCTGTTGCGATCAAAGATCAGGGTCGGTGCCATCGACGAGCGAGGGCGTTTGCCGGGCTCTACGCGGTTGGCGACTTTCTGTCCGTTCTCTTCGGGGATGAACGAGAAATCGGTCATCTGATTGTTGAGCAAGAAGCCCTGAACCATCAGGTGCGAGCCGAACGCTGCTTCGATGGTGGTGGTCATCGACACGGCGCCACCGAAGTCATCCACCGCGACCACTTGCGAGGTGGAAATGCGCAGCGGCGAGCGATCCGGCGCGTAGGCGACTTCCACGCCCGGCGGTGTGCCGGGTTTGGCGCTGCCCATGCTGCGTTCGCCGATCAGGCTGGCGCGGCTGGCCAGGTAACCCGGATCGACCAGGCCTTTGACCGGCACCGGCACGAAGTCGGTATCGGCTACGTATTGCGCGCGGTCGGCGTAGGCCAGACGTTCGGCTTCGGCGATCAGGTGCACGGCTTGCGGCGCGGGCTCGATAGCGGCGGGTTTATCGGTTTGCACAGGCTTGAGCGGCGTCAGGGACAGGCGCGGATCGCGGGTTTCCAGCGCCTGCAAGGTGCCGAGAATCTGCGCCACCGCAATCCCGCCCGATGAGGGTGGCGGCATGCCGCAAACCTGCCAGCGCTTGTAGTCGGTGCACAGGGGCGCGCGCTCCTTGGCCTGATAGTGCTGAAGGTCGGTCAGTGACAGGCTACCGGGGTTGGCGTGCCCCTGAACCTTGGCCACGATCTCTTCCGCGATCGGGCCTTTGTACAGCGCGTCCGCACCTTCATTGGCGATGCGTTTAAGCACGCCGGCCAGCGCCGGGTTTTGCAATCGCGTGCCGACTGCCTTGACGCTGCCGTCGCTGTTCAGAAAGTACCTGGCCATGTCCGGCGAACGGCGAATCACCGGATCGGATTCCAGCAGCGAATGCAGGCGCGGGGAAATTGCAAAGCCCTGTTCCGCCAGTTTGATCGCCGGCTCGAACAACGTCGCCCACGGCAAACGGCCGTGCTTTTTGTGCGCCAGTTCCAGCGCTCGCATCACGCCCGGCGTGCCGACGGAGCGTCCGCCGATCTGCGCCTGCGGGAACGCCATCGGTTTGCCGTCGTCCTGAAGAAACAGCTTCTCGGTCGCGCCGGCCGGTGCGGTTTCGCGACCGTCGTAGGTGCGCACCTGTTTGCCGTCCCACAGCACGATCATCGCGCCACCGCCGATCCCGGAGGACTGCGGCTCGACCAGGGTCAACACGGCTTGCATCGCGATGGCGGCATCGATGGCGGAACCACCCTGACGCAACATCTCGCGACCGGCCTCGGCGGCCAGCGGATTGGCAGCGGCGGCCATGTGTTTTTCAGCGTGGCTGGCTTGCAGGCCGGTGCGGTAACCGGAGGCGGCTTCCGGTGCCAGCGGCAGGGTCGAGGAGGGCGGTGCGTTACAGGCCGTGAGGGCGATGGCGCTGACGATCAGAGCCAGGGCGGGCAGGCGAAAACGGTTCAGGGGCAGGGCTGGAAACACGCGGGCTCTCCGTCCGTGGGATAAAAGTCTGACGGACTGTATCGGCCGACCGTGTACGACGCAAACCGCAGGTATCTTTGTCCTTCATGCCTTGGCGGATTTTCTGTAGGGTCATGGGCAAACGTGAAGCCAGAACAATCAACAAGAGGTCGCCATGCACAACGAGTTTCCGACCCGGCCCAGCTATCGCGAACAGCGCGAGCGCTTTCTGGCCGCCGCGAAGGGGGCGGGCGCAACGTTCTCTTCGTACGCGCATCCGCTCAATGGGCCGTTTGGCGAGTCTTTGAGTACTGATGTCGCGGTACTGGGGGATCCATCGGCCAAGCGGCGCCTGGTGGCGCTCAGCGGCACCCACGGGGTTGAGGGTTATTACGGTTCGGAGTGCCAGATCGACTGGCTCAAGCATTTCACGCAGGAGTCGCTGGCGAAGGATGTCGCGGTGGTGATGATTCACCTGATCAACCCGTGGGGCACGGCATGGCTGCGGCGGGTCAACGAAGACAACATCGACCTCAACCGCAATCATCTGGATTTCAACCGACCGCTTCCGGATAACCAGGCTTACGCCACTCTGCATGAAATTTACGCCTGCACCGATTTGAACGGTCCCGAGCGGCATAAAGCTGATGGCTTGCTTGATGCGCAAATCGCCAGGCATGGCTGGCCGGCCGTCATGTCGATTGTCGAGGGTGGTCAGCACAGTCATCCCGACGGACTGTTTTTTGGCGGACTTGCACCGAGCTGGTCGAATCGCACGTTGCATTCAATCATCGAGAATCATCTGGCCGGTGCTGAAACCGTGATGTGTTTCGACCTGCACACTGGCGCCGGCGAGTACGGGCATCCGATGCTGCTGACGATTACCCAGGCGCCGTATCCGGCACTGGCCCGGGCGCAATCGATTTACGGCCCGTGGCTCTACACCTTGCACACGGGAGCTGAAACCTTGAGTGAAACCGGCGTTGCGGCAACCGCCACGGGTTACACCTCGCAGGCACTGCTCAATGCGCTGCCGAATGTGCAATTGATGCCGTTTGTGATCGAGTGCGGGACTTACCCGGGGCCGGATGTACATCGCTACTTGCGCGATGATCACTGGCTGCATCTGTATGGCGATCCACTGGATGCGAAGGGGCGCGAGATCAAGCTGAATCTGCTGGAGCAGTTCTATCCGGCGGATCCGGACTGGCGGGCGATGGTCGGTTTGCGCACCCGGCAGATCTGGACGAAAGGGCTGGCGGCGCTGGCCGGATAAAAGCAAATGCCGGCTGATGATGGCCGGCACTTTTCTCGAGGCATAAAAAAACGGCCTACCTTTCGGTAAGCCGTTTTTAGTACTTGGTGGCTACACAGGGACTTGAACCCCGGACCCCAGCATTATGAATGCTATGCTCTAACCAACTGAGCTATGTAGCCAAGTGGCGCGCATTATTCCCCTGAAATGGAAAAGCGTCAAGCGTAAATTTCAAAATTTTTTCTACGCTTTCAACCGTTTATCAAAATCAGGCGTTCAACAGTGGCGAAGGGCAGCGCTGGAACCAGCGACTGGCCTGCTCATACGCGTGCGCCAGTTGCAGAACGGCGAAGTCCGCCTGATGCCGGCCGATTATCTGCAACCCCATCGGCAAACCCCGGTCATTGAAGCCGGCCTGGACGTTCGCCACCGGGCAACCGGATAACGTGCCGGGAATCACCACCTCCATCCAGCGATGATAAGTGTCCATGCTCACTCCCTCGATCGCGGTCGGCCAGGGTTGTGTCTTGTCGAACGGGAAGACCTGCGCGCTGGGCAGCAGCAGATAGTCGTATTGCTCGAACAAGCGTGAGATCGCCCGATACCAGTCGCTGCGCACCACCGAGGCGGCGAACACTTCGCTGGCCGAGAGCTTCAGACCGTTTTCCACTTCCCAGCAGGCTTCCGGTTTCAGCAGCGTCCGTTTTTGCGGATCGGCATAAGCAGCGCCCAGGGATCCGGCGACCATCCAGTGGCGCAAGGTGCGCCAACTGCTCCACAGTTTCTCAGGGGCAAATTCCGGGCGCACCGACTCGATATGGCAACCCAGGCTTTCAAAGTCGGCAAAGGTCCTTTCACACAACGCGAGAATGCCGTTCTCCATGGGCAGATACCCGCCGAAGTCGCCGAGCCAGCCGATCCTTGTACCGGTGAAGTCGCGTTCCAGCGGCGCGGCAAAGGCCTCACCGGGTTCACTGATCGACAGCGGTGCCCGCGCATCGCCACCGGCCTGCACCGACAGCAGCATCGCGGCATCACGCACACTGCGCGCCATGGGACCTTCATAGCCGAGTTGATCGAAGAACAGATCGGCGCTGTCATCGAACGGCACGCGGCCCTGAGACGGACGAAAACCGAAGATGTTGTTGAACGCTGCCGGGTTACGCAGCGAGCCCATCATGTCGCTGCCATCGGCCACCGGCACCAGATGCATCGCCAGTGCCGCTGCCGCGCCGCCACTGCTGCCGCCGGCGGTTTTGCTCGGGTCAAAGGCGCAGCCGGTGGCGCCGAACAGCGGGTTGTAGCTCTGCGAACCGAGGCCGAATTCCGGGGTGTTGGTCTTGCCGATGATGATCGCGCCGGCAGCCTTGATCCGCTCGACCATGATGCCGTCACGCTCGGGAATGAAGTGCTTGAACAGCGGTGAGCCCAGCGTGGTGCGGATGCCGCAGGTCAGCGACAGATCCTTGATAGCGTGGGGCAGGCCGTGCATCCAGCCTCGGTACTGGCCCCGGCTCAGTTCGGCGTCACGTGTGTCGGCCTGGGCCAACAGATCCTCCGGCGCCTGCAGGCTGATCAGTGCATTGACTGACGAGTTGAACCGGTCGATGTGGGCAAGATAGGTCTGCATCACTTCGCGGCAGGAAACCTGGCGCAGACGGATGCGTTCGGCGAGCTCGATGGCCGGCAACAGGACCAGTTCGCTGATGTTATTGGAGTTCATGACGACGGCGCCCTTCAGACGGCTGGAAAAACGCCCCGGCCTCGTGCCGGGGCGGTAGAAATCAACGCATCAGGTTGGTCCACAGACGATCGGCCAGACGGATCGCGCCTTCACCGCAGGTCTTGCTGAACACCACATGGGTGCCCTCGGGAATATGCAGTTCCGGTGCATCCTTGAGGCTTGCATCGAGGAACGGTTCGACGCCTTTGATCGGGCTCTGATGCTTGAGGAAGTTCTGGGTCATCGCCGAGTTTTCCGGCTGGCTGAGAAACGCGATGAACGCCTTGGCATTTGCCGGGTTCTTGCTGCCGGCGGGGATGACCATGTTGTCGACCCAGGCCAGCACCCCTTCTTTCGGATACAGATATTTCAGGCTCGGTTTCATCTCGCGGGCGCGCATGGACGAACCGCCCCAGAACATCGACATATCGATTTCGCCCGAGGCGAGGTTCTCGCGGATCGAGCCGGCCTTGGAGCTGTAGGTTTTGACGAATGGCTTCTGCGCCTTGAGCAACGTGAGGATCTGTTGCATCTGTTTCGGGTCCTCGCTGCACAGCGGAATGTTCAGGTACAGGCTGGCCATGTCGACCATGTCACTGACCGAATCGAACATGTTGATCCGCCCCTGCAACTCGGCCGGCGGCTCGTAGAGCACTTTGTAGCTGTCGGCCGGGCCTTTGTAGCGGCCACTGTCGAGCACCACGCTGGTGGTGCCCCAGATGAACGGCACCGAATAGGCGCCTTCCGGATCCCAGGTCGGTTTTTTCAGGTTGTCGACCACACTGGCGTAGTACGGCTCCTTGACCGGATCGAAGCGCTCCAGCAGGTTTTCCTTGATCAGGATCGGAATGAACTGGTGCGAGGGAATCGCCACGTCGTAACCGGCGCCGCCCTGTTTCAGTTTGGCCAGCAGCGTCTCGTTGGAGTCGTAGGAGTCGACGGTGACTTCGATGCCGGTCTGCTTCTGGAATTTGGCGAGAATTTCCGGTGAAAAGTAACCGCTCCAGCTCACCACGTTGAGTTTTTCGGCGGCTTGAACACTCCCGGCCATGACCAGCGGCACAGTCAGAAACAACGAAGTGCCGACGCTTTTTATCCACTTGCTCATGCTATTTCCCCACGGTTCTTGGAAGGTTCAGGCGTTCTTTTTGCCCAGCAGGTAAGAGAGGCTGACAAACAGCACCGAGACGCCCAGGATCAGGGTCGACACGGCGTTGACGTCGGGTGTCACGCCCATGCGCAACAGGCCGAAGATGAAGATCGGCAGCGTTGTGGTGCCGGCCTGGGAGACCATCATCGAGATCACGAAGTTATCCAGCGAGACGATGAAGGCCAGCATCAGCCCGGAGAAAATCCCCGGCATCAGCAACGGCAGGGTGACTTTGCGAAAGGTCCGCCACGGGCCGGCATACAGGTCGGCCGAGGCTTGTTCCAGCGACAGGTCCATGTCGTTGAGCCGAGCCCGGATCGGCAGGTAGGCAAACGGAATGCAGAACACCGTATGGGCGATGATCAGATTGCCGTAGCCGAGCGACAGGCCGATGGTTGAGAACAGCGCGAGCGTGGCGACGCCGACGACGATTTCCGGCAGAACCAGCGGCAGCATGATCGCGCCCATCGACAGTTGCAGGCCCTTGAACTTCGCGCCCAGTGAGGTACCGAGGGCCGCCAGGGTGGCAATCGCCGTGGCGACCATGCTGGCGCACACCGCGATCAGCAGACTGTTGCCGGCCGCCTGGCGCAGCGCCTGATTGGCGAATGCGGCGCGATACCAGTCGAGGCTGAAACCGGTCCATACCGTGGCCGACTGGTTGGCGTTGAACGAGAACACCACCAGCACCACGATCGGCGCGTAGAGGTACAGGTAGAACAGAAAACTGAAACCGCCGAATCCTGGGAAATCCTGTACGCCCAGTCCCTTGCGTTTGAGCAGACCGATCATCACGCACCTCCTTTGGCGATGCGCTGGCGTTCGGCGCGCAAGGCATAGACCGTCAGCACCAGCATCACTGCCGCCATCAGCACCAGCGACAGCGCCGCGCCGAACGGCCAGTTACGGGCATCGCTGAACTGTCGGAAGATCAGGTTGCCGAGCATCATCCGCGTGCCGCCACCGAGCAGTTCCGGGGCAATCATCGCGCCCAGGCACGGCACGAAGGTGAGAATGGCGCCGGCGAGAATTCCCGGTCTGGCGATCGGCAGCACCACTTTGCGCAAGGTGCGCAGGCGTCCGGCATACAAGTCCTGAGCGGCCTCGAGCAGGCGGATATCCATTTTTTCCAGCGTGGCGTAGATGGGCAAAACCACGAAGGGCGCATAGGTATAAACCAGCCCCAGCAACACGGCGCCGTCGGTGTACAGCAACTGCAGCGGCTCATGGATGACGCCCATGCCCATCAGACTGTTGTTGATCACCCCGGTGTTACGCAGCAGCAGAATCCACGCGTAAGTGCGGATCAGCAGGTTGGCCCAGAACGGCACGGTGATCAGAAAGATCAACAGACCGCGCCGATGCGCCGGCTGCATGGCCAGCCACACCGCCACCGGAAACCCGATCAGCAGCGTGATGACGGTGGTCAGGCCGGCGATCCCGACCGAGCGCAGGGCGATGATCAGGTAGGAGTCGGCGAAGGCCAGGCTATCGTCCATTTGCCGTTCGAACAGCAGTGAGGTGTAGGCGTCGCTGCTGAACACCTTGTTCACCCCACCGTAGGGGTTGGCTTCCATCAGCGAATAACCAATGACGATCAGGATCGGTACTACCAGAAACAGAGCGATGGCGATCAGCGCCGGACTGACACCGAGGAAGCTGTGCAATGCCCGTCGGCGTTCAAGCGTGTTGGTTATGGGTAAGGCGTGCATGACAACTCCTCGGGTTCAATCGTGCAGGACGCTGGCGCTTCCCCGGTCGAACAGCAGACCGGCCTGGCTGCCCACGGCAAAACGCAGGCTCTGATCGACGCAGTTGGGTGTGCGCACTGTGAGGCGCGAACCGTCGCCGAGGCTGACCTGGTATTGCAGGTCGGTGCCCAGATAAATCTGCGCTTGGACCCGGCACGGCAACGCCGCCTCAGTATTGGCAGGCACCAGGTGCAGGCGCTCGGGGCGCACCGACAGGGTGACGCCGGCACCCGGTTGCACGTCGTTGCACGGCTGCGCCGGCAGAGGGTGCCCGGCCGGCCCGGCGAACCACGCCATACCGTCCTCGACGCGAGTGACGCTGGCCTGGATGAAGTTGGTTTCGCCGATGAAGTCGGCCACGAAGCGATTACGCGGCCGTTCGTAGATGTCTTCCGGGCGACCGACTTGCTGCACTTCGCCTTCGGACAGTACGGCGATGCGGTCAGACATGGTCAGCGCTTCTTCCTGGTCGTGGGTGACGAAGATGAAGGTGATGCCGGTCCTGGCCTGGATGGTTTTCAGCTCTTCGCGCATGGCCTGGCGCAACTTGAGATCAAGTGCCGACAGCGGCTCGTCAAGCAACAGGACCTTGGGATGCGGCGCCAGGGCGCGGGCGAGGGCGACGCGCTGCTGCTGGCCGCCGGAAAGTTGCACCGGCTTGCGATGGGCGAAGCGCTCCATCTGCACCAGAGCAAGCATCTCGCGCACGCGCTCGGCGATCTGCGCCTTGGTCAGGACCTTGCCCATCGGGTGCGATTCAAGGCCGAAGGCCAGGTTTTCGGCGATGGTCATGTGCGGGAACAGTGCGTAGTGCTGGAACACCGTGTTGACCGGGCGCTGAAACGGTGGGCGCTCGGCGATGTTTTCGCCGTAGAGCAGGATCTCGCCCTGCGTTGGAAACTCGAACCCGGCAATCATCCGCAGCAGCGTGGTCTTGCCACAGCCGGAGGGCCCGAGGAGGGTGAAGAATTCGTTGTCGCGGATATCCAGATCGATATTTTTCAACGCCACCGGACCGCTGTCCGGATCGCCGTAGACCTTGCGCACCGAGCGGATCGACACCGCCAGCGTTTGCAGCGAATGCAGGGCATTCATGCGTTACCTCCGATTCCCCCATCGCCTGCGATTGCGCTGCAAGTCAGCGAATCTGTCGGGCCATGGATATTATTTTTCTGGGCAGGATCGAGATTGCGTACGGGGTGAAACCAGCTGTCTTTGTTGTTCTGCTGTGGCTCGATTATCGGCGAGGGGTTGCGCGGGGCGAAACTTCAATTTAAACATGGCAGGTGTTAGTTAATTTAATACCGACAGGTGCCAGAAACATGCCCGACCACCGTTTGCCGCCACTCAATGCAGTGCGAGCGTTCGATGCTGCTGCCCGCCTGGGCAGCTATGTCGAGGCCTCGAAAGCCTTGCACGTGACTCAGCCGGCGATTGGCCGGCATGTGAAGTTGCTGGAGGACTGGCTGGGCATTCAGTTGTTCGAACGCACGTCGCGCGGGGTCAACCTGACGCCGTCCGGTGAGAAATACCACCGCAAGATCGCGGCCGCCCTGCAGTTGATCATCGAGGCCGGCAAGGAAGCGCGCCCCAGAGAAGCCGAACGCTGGCTGCGGATCATGGTGGTGCCGGGTTTTGCCAAGCGCTGGCTGATGCCACGCATCGAGGCCATGCGTCACTTGCGCCCGGGGTTGAAGTTCGCCATCGAACCGAACTCGACCTTCACCGAAGTCGATGGCAAAAGCGCCGATCTCGGCATCGTCTACGGTCTCGACGGGCAGTACGCGGACTCCCGTGAAGCATTGATCTGTCCCCGTGTGTTTCCGATCTGCACCCCGCAATATCTGGCAAGCATCGAGCCGCTCAGTGGCCCGGCCGACCTGGTCCGGCACGAGTTGATCCACGTTGATGATGGCGAGTGGTGGAACCTTTGGTTCGCCGCCCATGACCTGGATATTCACCTCAATTCCGACATGCTCTACGTGAACAACGATCACGCGTTATCGGTGGCCGAGAGCGGGCAGGGCATCGCGTTGGCCAACGAGGTGCTGGTTCGCGAAGAGCTCAGGTCCGGCAAACTGGTGCGCGCAGTGGAGGCTCAGGTGAAGCTGGAAAGCTATCGGGTTCTGACGCCGTCCGCCGAGCTGTCGGCGGATGCGGCGTGGTTCATTCAATGGCTCAAGTCTGAACTGGAACAGGACTTTCCCGAAGCGTTGATCAACTGAGCCGGAAGCGTGCGGTGTTGTCACTCAAGGCCTTGCTGCCCTGGCTCAAGGTGTCTGCCGCCAGGTTGACTGCCCGTGCGCCGTCGAGCAGGCGAACCGCGGCCTGATCGACCTGCTGGATATTGCCGCTGACCTCATCGGCGGTGCTGGCCTGTTCTTCGACCGCCGTGGCGATCTGGGCGAGGGTGTCGGTGACGCTTTGCACGGCGCTGGCGATTTCCCCGAGGCGTTCACCGAGTCCGGTGACCGCTTCTGCGTCCGATTGCGCCTGGCCGCACGCAGCCTCCATCAGGCTCACGGCTTCGTTGACCGTGTTGCGCAGACTGTCGACCGTCGCGGCGATCTGCGCCGTGGACGATTGCGTGCGTTGCGACAGGCTGCGCACCTCGTCGGCCACCACGGCAAAACCGCGACCTTGTTCGCCGGCGCGAGCGGCTTCGATGGCGGCGTTGAGCGCCAGCAGATTGGTCTGTTCGGCGACTCCGCGAATGGTATCGACCACCAGTTGAATCTGCTGCCCTTGCTCGCTGACCCGACCGAGCGCTGCTGCGGTTTCGTTCAGACGCTGATTGAGCTGTTGAATGCTCGCCGTGGTCCGTTGACTGTCACGGCTGCTGTCGGTAGCGATGCGTCGGGTCTGCTGGGCGCTGCCGGCAGCCTGTTCGCAACTCTGCGCCACGCCTTGAGACGTCGCCGCCAATTGCGTGGCTGCTGCGGCAATCTGGCTGATCTGCAATTGTTGTGCTTCGACTTCGCTGAGCGCGCCGCTGGAGTGATCGTTGAGGCTGCGCACCGCGTTGCTCAATTGCGAAGTCTCGTGATCGACGCCCAGCAGGCTGGTGCGCAACTGCACCACGGCCACGTTGAGCGCGGTGCTGATCGAGGCCAGTTCATCACGGCCCACGACCGGCACTTGCAGGCTCAGATTACCGTCACGCAGGGCTTCAGCCAGCAGTGTGATGCCGCTGGCGCTGCGGCGGATCGAGGCTTGCAGGCAGACGAACAAGTACAGCGCCGCCAGCAACAGGAAACCGAAGACCGCTGCAACAATGATGAACTGACGAATCGCCGATCCGTGATAGTCATCCAGCCGCTGATCCAGCGCCACCAGCGATTGCTGGCGCAGCGTGGCGAGGTTGCCGAGCAGGGCATCGAGAGTGCGCTCGAATTCTTCAGGCTTGAGATTGATACTGCCGCCGAACACGCCGTCATCCAGCACTTTCAAACCGGCATCCAGTTGCTTGAGGCTGTCGTGATATTGCCCGGCCCAGCCTTGCAGGGCTGGCGGCAGACGCGACTCCAGCAGATTTGCGGTTTTCACCAGTTGCTCGCGGGCATCGCCGATGCGGCTGCGCAGGTCACGCAGTTGCAGACGGCTTTGCAGGGTGAACTGGCCGGACACCACTGAAGCCTGACCGACGGCTGCGAGTCGGCCGACCCGCTCGATCAGATCCGGTGCGTGCTGGGTGGAAATCTGCGTCAGCAGATAGGTTTCCAGCCACGGTGCAAGGATCAGGCGATTGTCCATCGCGATCTGCTCGCGCAAGGCTTGCAGGGCGCTGAGGGCATTGGTGAACCGGTCGTAACCGTCCGGCCACCAACCGACACCGGAAAGGCTTTTCGAGTCCAGACCATCGAGCGCGGCTTGCAGGGCCTGATAGCGAGCCAGGGTTTCGCCTTCCGCGCCTTCGGCTTGCAGGGCATTGCCCAAGTCCACTGTCGCTTGGGCGACAGCGGGTTGTACGCCATCGAACGCAGCCATCGCGGCAAGGGTCGCGGGCGTCGGCTGGCGGTTGGTTTCCGTGGCGCGCCACCGGGCGGCGCGGTCGCGTTGGGCGGCGAGCAGGTTGTCGAGTGCATCGAGGGCGAGCAATTGCCGCACACCGGCGCGCTCGCCGGCGATCAGATTGAGTTTGTCGCGATAATCCTGGCCGATCATCAACAGGCTGCCGGCCAAAGGCAGGATAAACAGTAGAAACAACAACTGGAATTTACGCGCGAAGCCAAACCGCCCCAGCAATCCGATCCCCGGTGATAAAAAAGCCTGCATGCCTCATGACTCCTCTGGACACCACGCACCATCGGCGTGCATCGCGGTCGTTGCGACCGGGATTGGTGCCCTGCTAAAAGGCCTCGAAAGTTCACCCTTGCCCGCTCTGTAGGCCGGCTCTGTAGCGAAACTTCCCATTCTCGATGCCCTTTGTAAGGGCGCCGCGTTCAAGCGGATAAGCAAGGCAAGATTCAGACCATGGCGTTGCGCTATCACTTGCGGCGCGACGACTGAATAGTTCGTTAGCTGGCTAAGGGGATGGCGCTGGCGCACCGAAAAATGGCACATTGACGCACCTGCCCGCGTGCACCCATCTGCAGTCCGGAAAATTTCATGGCTATCAGCAACGTTCAGACCGCCGCTGCCTCGGCGTCCGCTCCTCCCCAGAGCAGTCCATTGGTGATGCGCATCATCGGCGCGGTCGCGCTGGCGCATTTGATCAACGACCTGATCCAGTCAGTGCTGCCGTCGATCTATCCGCTGCTCAAGGCCAACTATGGCCTGAGCTTCACCCAGGTCGGCCTGATTACTTTGACGTTCCAGCTGACCGCTTCGCTGTTGCAGCCGTGGGTCGGTTATCACACCGACCGGCATCCGAAACCGTGGCTGCTGCCGGCAGGTTCGGTGTGCACGCTGATCGGCATTGTGATGATGTCGATGGTCGGCAGTTTCCCTCTTATCTTGCTGGCGGCGGCGCTGATCGGTATCGGCTCTTCGACCTTTCATCCTGAAGCTTCTCGTATCGCGCGGCTGGCGTCGGGTGGACGTTTCGGTCTGGCGCAATCGACGTTCCAGGTCGGTGGTAATGCCGGTTCGGCGTTCGGTCCGTTGCTCGCGGCGGCGATCATCATTCCCTTTGGGCAAGGCAATGTGGCGTGGTTCGGGCTGTTCGCGGTGTTTGCGTTGTTCGTGCTCTATCGCATCAGCCGCTGGTATGCCCATCACCTGAACCTGTTCAAGCTCAAGGCTGGCCAGGCCGCCACTCATGGACTGTCGAAGGGCAGGGTGATCAGTGCATTGGTGGTGCTCGGGCTGTTGGTGTTCTCCAAGTACTTCTACATGGCCAGCCTGACCAGTTACTTCACTTTCTACCTGATCGAGAAGTTCGACCTGTCGGTGGCCAGTTCCCAGTTGCATCTGTTCCTGTTCCTCGGTGCGGTGGCGGCGGGCACATTCTTCGGCGGGCCGATTGGTGACAAGATCGGGCGCAAGGCAGTGATCTGGTTCTCGATCCTTGGCGTTGCGCCATTCACGCTGCTGATGCCGCATGTCGACCTGTTCTGGACCAGCGTCCTGAGCGTAGTGATCGGCTTCATCCTCGCTTCGGCATTTTCGGCGATCGTGGTGTACGCGCAGGAACTGGTGCCGGGCAATGTCGGGATGATTGCCGGCGTATTTTTCGGTCTGATGTTCGGTTTTGGCGGGATTGGCGCGGCGTTGCTCGGTCATCTGGCGGACATTCACGGCATCGAATACGTGTACTTCCTGTGCTCGTTCCTGCCGCTGTTCGGGGTGCTGGCGATCTTCCTGCCAAGAACCAAAAAGGCCTGACGGGCTGAATTTCAGGCATAAAAAAGCCGCGTATCAAACGCGGCTTTTTCTTGGGTGCAGCTTTTACACGTTGAAGCGGAAGTGCATCACGTCGCCGTCCTTGACGATGTAATCCTTGCCTTCCAGGCGCCACTTACCGGCTTCCTTGGTGCCCGCTTCGCCCTTGTACTGGATGAAGTCGTTGTAGGCGATCACTTCAGCGCGGATGAAGCCTTTTTCGAAGTCGGTGTGGATCACGCCAGCGGCTTGTGGTGCGGTGGCACCGACGCGGACGGTCCAGGCGCGGACCTCTTCGACACCGGCGGTGAAATAGGTCTGCAGGTGCAGCATTTCGTAGCCGGCGCGGATGACGCGGTTCAGGCCAGGCTCTTCCAGGCCCAGGGCCTCGAGGAACATGTCTTTCTCTTCGCCGTCGTCCAGCTCGGCGATTTCCGCTTCGATCTTGTTGCAGACCGGAACGACCATGGCGCCTTCTTCTTCGGCGATGGCCTTGACCACGTCCAGGTGCGGGTTGTTCTCGAAACCGTCTTCAGCGACGTTGGCGATGTACATGACCGGCTTGGTGGTCAGCAGGTGAAAGCCCTTGATGATCGCCTTTTCTTCGGCGCTCATGTTCTTCATCAGGCTGCGTGCAGGCTTGCCTTCGGTGAAGTGCGGGATCAATTGCTCCAGCAGGGCTTTCTGGGCCACTGCGTCCTTGTCACCGCCCTTGGCGTTGCGCGCGACTTTCTGCAGTTGCTTCTCGCAGCTGTCGAGGTCGGCGAAGATCAGTTCCAGGTCGATGATTTCGATGTCGCGCTTCGGGTCGACGCTGTTGGAAACGTGGATCACGTTTTCGTCTTCGAAGCAGCGCACAACGTGAGCGATCGCGTCGGTTTCGCGGATGTTGGCCAGAAATTTGTTGCCCAGGCCTTCACCTTTCGAAGCGCCGGCTACCAGACCCGCGATGTCGACGAACTCCATGGTGGTCGGCAGGATGCGCTTCGGATTGACGATTTCCGCCAGGGCGTTCAGGCGTGGATCGGGCATCGGCACGATGCCGCTGTTCGGCTCGATGGTGCAGAAGGGGAAGTTCTCGGCCGCGATCCCGGATTTGGTCAGGGCGTTGAACAGGGTGGACTTGCCGACGTTAGGCAGGCCGACGATGCCGCAATTGAATCCCATGGTGTTTCCCCTCGGATTAGAGTCAGGCCTTCTGGCTGTGCAGGTTTTTCATCGCACGGTTCCATTCACCGGCGAGGATATCCGGCAGCACGCCGAGGGCAAAGTCGATGCTGGCATCGAGTTTTTCCTGTTCGGCGCGAGGCGCACGACCCAGGACGAAATTTGAAACCATACTGGCAACGCCCGGGTGGCCGATGCCAAGCCGCAGGCGGTGGAACGTATTCTGATTGCCCAATTGCGCAATGATGTCGCGCAACCCGTTGTGACCGCCATGACCGCCGCCAACCTTGAGTTTGGCGACGCCCGGAGGCAGATCGAGTTCGTCGTGCGCCACCAGGATTTCTTCAGGCTTGATGCGGAAGAAACCGGCGAGTGCCGCCACGGCCTGGCCGCTGCGGTTCATGTAGGTGGTGGGAATCAGCAGACGAACATCCTGACCCTGATGCGAAAAGCGCCCGGTCAGGCCGAAATACTTGCGATCGGCCACGAGATTCACGTTCTGTGCGTGGGCGATGCGCTCAACAAAAAGGGCCCCTGCGTTATGCCGGGTCTGTTCGTATTCAGCGCCTGGATTTCCCAGGCCAACGATCAGTTTGATGGCAGTCACGATAGGGGCCCTTCCTTTGAGTGGTGGATAACATCGCCGCAATCCGTGAAGGCGGCGAAAGTGGACGAAAAATGCTCATTTACCATGGATGTAAACTCCGCGTTCCCGCCCGCTTTCTCGCTACGTTCCAGTCCGCGATGTTACCTGCTCACTCAGGCATGACAGAGTGAATTACTCTGCTGCGCCTTCTTCGGTAGCTTCTGGAGCAACACGTGGAGCGTGGACGTTGGCAACAGCCTTGTCATCGCCGTGTGCCAGAGCAACGAACTCGACACCTTTAGGAGCTTTGAGGTCCGACAGGTGAACGATGGTGCCGATTTCAGCGTCAGCCAGATCGACTTCGATGAACTCAGGCAGATCTTTTGGCAGGCAGGAAACTTCGATCTCGGCAATAACGTGCGAGATTTCGCCGCCTTTCTTCACTGGAGCAGCTTCGTTGATGAAGTGCACAGGAACGATAGCGGTCAGTTTCTGGCCAGCTACAACGCGTACGAAGTCAGCGTGCATCACGTGGCCTTTGGCCGGGTGACGCTGCAGAGCCTTGATGATCACGTTTTGCTTGGTGCCACCAACGTTCAGTTCGATAACGTGGCTGTAGGCAGCTTCGTTTTCGAGCAGTTTGGCAACTTCTTTGGCCAGCATGCTGATGGATTCAGGGGCTTTGTCGCCACCGTAAACAACAGCTGGAACCAGGTTGGCGAGACGACGCAGGCGGCGGCTCGCACCTTTCCCCAGGTCGGAACGCAGTTCAGCATTCAAAGTAAAATCGTTCATTTTGTATCTCCAAAATAGCCATGACCGAGTGGCGTTTGCGACCAGCGCCGAACACGGTATGGGCAAAAAAGCCCCGCCCCGGCAGGAATGCCGGGGCGGGGCGCTTTTCGTCAACGAGACATTTCGAGAAGGGCAGGGCCCTTAACGGAACATCGCGCTGATCGATTCTTCATTGCTGATGCGGCGAACCGCTTCGGCAACAACCGGTGCGATATCCAGTTGACGGATACGTGCACAGGCTTGTGCTGCAGCGGACAGCGGGATGGTGTTAGTGACCACCAGCTCGTCCAGCACGGAATTTTCGATGTTCTCGATGGCCCGACCCGACAGCACAGGGTGTGTGCAGTAGGCAAAGACCTTGGCTGCGCCATGCTCTTTCAGGGCCTTGGCCGCATGGCACAGAGTGCCGGCGGTATCGACCATGTCATCGACCAGGATGCAGGTACGCCCTTCGACATCACCGATGATATGCATCACTTCAGAGTGATTGGCTTTCTCACGGCGTTTGTCGATGATCCCGAGATCCACGCCCAGGGATTTGGCAACGGCACGTGCACGCACGACGCCACCAATGTCCGGGGACACGATCATCAGGTTCTCGAAGCGCTGATCTTCGATGTCATCCACCAGAACCGGGGAGCCGTAGATGTTATCTACCGGAATATCGAAGAAACCCTGAATCTGGTCAGCATGCAGATCAACCGTGAGAACACGGTCGATGCCGACTACGGTGAGCATGTCAGCAACGACTTTCGCGCTGATAGCCACACGTGCGGAACGCGGACGGCGATCCTGACGGGCATAGCCAAAATAAGGAATAACAGCAGTGATACGAGTAGCCGAGGAGCGGCGGAAGGCATCAGCCATCACTACCAGTTCCATCAGGTTGTCGTTGGTCGGAGCGCAAGTCGGCTGAATAATGAAGACGTCTTTACCGCGAACGTTTTCATTGATCTCGGCTGTAATTTCGCCGTCGGAGAATTTACCGACAGAGATGTCACCGAGAGGGATATGCAGCTGACGTACTACACGCCGAGCCAGATCGGGGTTAGCGTTCCCCGTAAAGACCATCATCTTGGACACGCGCAGTACCTGAAGGCTGAGGGTATACCTGGATGAGTATAGGAAAATGGCAGGGGCGGCTGGATTCGAACCAACGCATGGCAGGATCAAAACCTGCTGCCTTACCGCTTGGCGACGCCCCTGTATCTGTTGCTTGCAAGTGCCGGGCACTTGGTTCCTTTAGAGCAGACTTTGCAGCTTGCGATGCAACATCGAAACGTTGCTTCCTTTTGCTACAAACCCTGTAAGGGTCTCTGTCAGAAGGGCCGAGACTTTATCAGCTTCAGCTTTGCTTGGGAAGCCCCCAAACACACAACTTCCAGTTCCGGTGAGTTTTGCTTCAGTAAAATTACCTAGCAAATTCAATGCGTTACGTACTTCTGGATAACGCCTTGCGACCACCGGCAAGCAGTCATTTCGACTGTTTCCCTCGGGAACGGGGCGCACTTTAATGGGCGGCGTGTTACGTGTCAACAATGGATCTGAAAAAATTTCTGCCGTACTAACAGAGACTTGCGGAACGAGTACGACGTACCACGGTTCGGCAGGCTCGACCGGGGTCAGTTTCTCGCCAACACCTTCGGCAAAAGCCGCATGGCCACGCACGAACACCGGCACGTCGGCGCCCAGCGTCAGGCCCAGTGCAGCCAGGCGATCTTCATCCCAGCCCAATTGCCACAAATGATTGAGCCCGAGCAGGGTGGTGGCCGCGTTCGAGCTGCCGCCACCGATGCCGCCGCCCATCGGCAGGATCTTGTCGATCCAGATATCGATGCCGAGCGAGCAGCCGGATTGCTCCTGAAGTTTTTTCGCCGCGCGCACGATCAGGTTGCTGTCGTGGGGAACACCCTCGAATTCGGTGTGCAGGCGAATCACGCCATCGTCACGCACGGCGAAGGTGATTTCGTCGCCGTAGTCGAGAAATTGAAAAAGCGTCTGCAACTCGTGATAACCGTCTTCACGGCGACCGAGTATGTGCAGCATCAGGTTGAGTTTGGCTGGCGATGGCAAAGTGAGGCGTGGAGCGGTCATGCGTTATTGCCCCAACTTGCGCGGTTGCCAGGTCTTGATGACCAGCGTCACGTCCAGATCGGCGCCGTGCAGCTTGATCCGCTCGGGCAGCCAGTAACCATTCTGTTCGGCATAGCTGAGGTATTCGACCTGCCAGCCATCCTGATCCAGATTGGCCAGACGACTGTTTCCGTCCAGGGTCAGGCGGCTTTTGCTGTCCGGTGCCGGGAGGCCGCGAACCCACCAGGCCAGATGCGAGACCGGCAGTTTCCAGCCCAGTTGTTCCTCGACCAGCGCTTCCGGCGTCGGTGCTTCATAACGGCCCTGATTCGCCACTTCCAGCGACACCGCGCCCGGACGGCCGGTCAAGCGCGCCGCGCCACGACCCAGCGGGCCGGACAGACGGATGTCGTAGTAATCCTGACGTTGCAGCCAGAACAGCGTGCCGCTGCCCGAATCTTTCGGGGCGCGGATGCCGATCTTGCCGTCGATCTGCCAGCCATCAAGGCCGGTCAATTGCTGTTTGTGCTCGCGCCATTGGCCAGGATTGCCGTGGCCTTCGACCGATTCACGGGCGCCGAAGCCCGCGCAACCGGCGAGCAGGGCGATGAAGCTGAAAACTATGACGTGGCGCAAAAACATGAGTTAAAGAGTCTCGGATCCGGTCAGGCGCTTGATGGTGCTGCGCAGGATGGTGCTGTCAGGCTGGTCCTTGAGGAACTTGCCCCAGATTTGTTTCGCTTCGCGCTGCTTGCCCTTAGTCCACAGCACTTCGCCCAGGTGCGCGGCGACTTCGTGATCGGGGAAGCGTTCGAGGGCCTGACGCAAGTATTTCTCGGCGTCTTCCAGATTGCCCATGCGGAAGTTCACCCAGCCGAGGCTGTCGAGCACCGCCGGGTCTTCCGGGTTGATCTGGTGGGCCTGCTCGATCAGCGCCTTGGCTTCAGCGTAGCGGGTGGTGCGGTCGGACAGGGTGTAGCCGAGGGCGTTGAGGGCCATGGCGTTGTCCGGATCGCGCTTGATGATCAGGCGCAGGTCTTTTTCCATCTGCGCCAGGTCATTGCGTTTTTCCGCCTGCATCGCGCGGGTGTAAAGCAGATTCAGATCGTCCGGGTACTGCTGCAACGCTTGTTGCAGGACTTTCCAGGCCTTGTCGCCCTGATTGTTGGCGGACAGGGTTTCGGCTTCGATCAGATACAGCTGGATTGCGTAATCCGGCTGTTCGTCACGCTCGGCGGCCAGTTTGCTCTGGGCTTCGGCGGTCTTGCCGTTGTTCATCAGAATATCGGCCTGACGCAATTGCGCCGGCAGATAGTCGTTGCCGGGGCCAACCTGGGCGTACTCGATGAGCGCGCCTTGCGGGTCGTTGCGTTCTTCGGCGATGCGCCCCAGGTTCAGGTGCGCCGAATCGACATGACTTTCCCGGGCGATCAGGTCTTCCAGATAACCCTTGGCCTCGTCCCAGGCCTTGGCTTCCAGGCAGACCAGCGCCAGCGAGTAACGCAGTTCGTCGTCTTCCGGGTATTGCTGAACCAGGGTGGAGAACTCGACCTTGGCGTCGTCCATCCGGTCCTGTTCCACCAGCATCCGTGCGTAGGTCAGGCGCAGGCGCTTGTCGTCCGGATACTTCTTGATGCTCTTTTGCAGCAGTGGCAGCGCTTCGTCGCCGCGGTTGAGCCCTTGCAGCAGGCGTGCGCGCAGCAGGATCGGGGCGATCTCGCCGTCTTCCGGCGGATTGTCTTCGAGCAGGGTCAGCGCGCCTTGGGTGTCGCCGTCCTGCTGCATCAGCAGGGCCTTGCCGAAAATCAGCTGATTGTTGTTCGGGTGACGCTGCAACAGGCGGTCGAAACTTTTCATCAGACCGTTGCGGGTTTCCTGATCGGTGTCGGCGGCCGATAGCGCGAGGAAGTCGAAATGGGTGTCGCCCTTGCCCTGCAGGACTTTCTCCATATAGACCATCGAGTCGTCATAGCGCCCGGCGCGGGCCAGTTGCACGGCGGCTGCGCGTTGCGCTTCGAGGTCGTCCGGGGCGTTTTTCGCCCAGATCAGCGCCGTATCGAGGGCCGGCTGGTCGGCGCCCAGGTACTCGGCGATGCGGAACGCGCGCTCGGAAACGCCTGGATCTTGGGTGTTGATGGCCTGGGTCACGTAGTTGTCCAGGGCAATGTCGAAACGATTGCGCTGGCCGGCGAGTTCGGCAGTCAGCAGGCTGAACACCGTTTCCTGGCTGAACGAGCTGTAAACCTTGGGCTTTTCAGGAGCCGGCGTGGTGTCTTCGACCGGTGAGGCACCGTCCTGCGAAACGGGGGCCAAGGCCTGGCAGCCGCTGAGGAAGACAAAAGCGAGGAGCAACGCGGAAGATCTATTCATATAGGAAGAGGACGACTAACCTGCGGTCGGATCATCATGACACAAGCCTTCGGCCAAACATAACCGAGTCTCGATTGTGGCCATTACAGGGGCCGACAATTGGGACAATAGTCAGCGGTAGTTGTTCTGAATCTGACGAAGTAGGACAATTGCCGGCTTCACGTCACCATCAGCGACCTTGAATGGCCTTCCTTGCACTCGGTATCAACCACAAGACTGCTTCAGTAGACGTCCGCGAGCGCGTGGCCTTTACCCCTGAGCAGCTGGTGGAGGCCTTGCAGCAGCTCTGCCGACTCACCGACAGCCGCGAAGCTGCGATCCTCTCCACCTGCAATCGCAGCGAGCTGTATATAGAACAGGATCAGCTTTCGGCCGATATCGTGCTGCGCTGGCTGGCCGACTATCACCATTTAAGCCTCGATGAGCTGCGCGCGAGTGCTTATGTGCACGAAGATGATGCGGCAGTTCGTCACATGATGCGCGTCGCCTCCGGGCTCGACTCGCTGGTGCTGGGCGAGCCGCAGATTCTCGGCCAGATGAAATCGGCCTACGCCGTGGCCCGCGAGGCCGGCACCATCGGGCCGCTGCTCGGGCGTCTGTTCCAGGCGACCTTCAATGCCGCCAAACAAGTGCGTACCGACACCGCCATCGGCGAAAACCCGGTGTCCGTGGCGTTCGCCGCGGTCAGCCTGGCCAAACAGATTTTCAGCGACCTGCAGCGCAGCCAGGCCCTGCTGATCGGCGCCGGCGAGACCATCACCCTGGTCGCCCGCCATCTGCATGACCTCGGGGTCAAGCGCATCGTGGTCGCCAACCGGACGCTGGAACGCGCCAGCCTGCTGGCCGAGCAGTTCGGTGCCCACGCGGTGTTGCTCTCGGACATCCCGGCCGAACTGGTGCGCAGCGACATCGTGATCAGTTCTACCGCCAGTCAGTTGCCGATCCTCGGTAAAGGCGCTGTGGAAAGCGCGCTGAAGCTGCGCAAGCACAAGCCGATCTTCATGGTCGACATCGCCGTTCCCCGTGACATCGAGCCAGAAGTCGGCGAGCTCGACGACGTTTACCTCTATAGCGTCGACGATCTGCACGAAGTGGTCGCCGAAAACCTCAAGAGCCGACAGGGTGCAGCCCAGGCCGCCGAGGAGATGGTCTCGGTCGGTGCCGACGACTTCATGGTGCGTCTGCGCGAGCTGGCAGCGGTCGATGTGCTCAAGGCCTATCGTCAACAGAGCGAACGCCTGCGCGACGAGGAGCTGCAAAAGGCCCTGCGCCTGCTGGCCAACGGCGGCAACGCCGAAGACGTGCTCGGGCAATTGGCCCGTGGCCTGACCAACAAACTCCTGCACGCCCCGAGCGTACAGTTGAAAAAGCTTTCTGCCGAAGGCCGCCTCGATGCGCTGGCCATGGCTCAGGAACTCTTTGCCCTCGAGGGCTCACCGGATAGCTTTTCGGATAAAAAACCGCAATGAAAGCGTCACTGCTCAATAAGCTGGACATCCTCCAGGACCGTTTCGAGGAACTGACCGCGCTGCTCGGCGACGCCGAAGTCATTTCCGACCAGGCCAAATTCCGCGCCTATTCCAAGGAATACGCCGAAGTCGAGCCGGTGGTCGAAGCCTATAAAAAGCTGCTCAGCGTACAAAGCGATCTTGAAGGCGCGCAGGCGCTGCTCAAGGACAGCGACCCGGACATGCGTGAAATGGCCGTGGAAGAAGTCCGCGAAGCCAAGGAACTGTTGATTACGCTGGAATCCGACCTGCAACGCATGCTGCTGCCCAAGGATCCCAACGACGGGCGCAACGTATTCCTCGAAATCCGCGCCGGCACCGGTGGCGACGAGGCGGCGATCTTCTCCGGCGACCTGTTCCGCATGTACTCGCGTTACGCTGAACGACGTGGCTGGCGCGTGGAAATTCTCTCGGAAAACGAAGGCGAACATGGCGGCTATAAAGAAGTCATTGCCCGGGTCGAGGGCGACAACGTCTACGGCAAGCTGAAGTTCGAGTCCGGCGCTCACCGCGTACAGCGCGTGCCGGCCACCGAATCCCAGGGCCGGATCCACACCTCGGCCTGCACCGTGGCGGTGCTGCCTGAGCCGGACGAGCAGGAAGCGATCGAGATCAACCCGGCGGACTTGCGCGTCGACACTTACCGTTCCTCCGGGGCCGGTGGTCAGCACGTCAACAAGACCGACTCGGCGATCCGCATCACTCACTTGCCGACCGGCATTGTGGTCGAGTGCCAGGAAGAACGTTCCCAGCACAAGAACCGTGCCCGGGCGATGGCCTGGCTGTCGGCCAAGCTCAACGACCAGCAGACCGCCGCGGCGGCCAACGCCATCGCCAGCGAACGTAAATTGCTGGTGGGTTCCGGTGACCGCTCCGAGCGTATCCGCACCTACAACTTTGCCCAGGGCCGGGTGACCGACCATCGCGTCAACCTGACCCTGTATTCCCTCGACGAAATCCTCGCCGGTGGCGTCGAAGCAGTGATCGAGCCGTTGCTGGCCGAATACCAGGCCGACCAGCTCGCAGCGATAGGTGAGTAAATGACCATCATCGCCAGCCTGTTGCGCGCCGCCGAACTGCCGGATTCGCCCACCGCGCGTCTGGACGCCGAACTGCTTCTGGCCGCCGCGCTGGGCAAGTCGCGCAGTTTTCTTCACACCTGGCCCGAGCGCATCGTGCCCAGCGAAGCCGCACTGGTCTTCGCCGAGTACCTGCAACGTCGTCGCAGTGGTGAGCCGGTGGCTTATATTCTGGGCCAGCAGGGTTTCTGGAAGCTCGATCTGGAAGTCGCCCCGCACACGCTGATCCCGCGCCCGGACACCGAACTGCTGGTGGAAGCCGCGCTGGAACTGCTGCCGGCAACCCCGGCCAAAGTGCTCGATCTGGGCACGGGCAGCGGGGCGATCGCCCTGGCCCTGGCCAGCGAGCGCCCGGCGTGGCAGGTCACCGCCGTGGATCGGGTGCTGGAAGCCGTGGCCCTGGCAGAGCGCAATCGCCAGCGCCTGCACCTGAACAACGCGACGGTACTGAGCAGTCACTGGTTCAGTGCCCTCGAAGGCAAGCGTTTCGAGTTGATCATCAGCAATCCGCCGTACATCCGCGCCGCCGATCCGCATCTGGTGGAAGGCGACGTGCGTTTCGAACCGGAAAGCGCCTTGGTGGCCGGCGTCGACGGGCTCGACGATCTGCGTCTGATCATCGCCCAGGCGCCAGCCCATCTGGAGGCCGGTGGCTGGCTGATGCTCGAACACGGCTATGATCAAGCCGAAGCCGTGCGCGATCTGCTGCTGACCCAAGGTTTCGAAGAAGTCCACAGCCGCACCGATCTGGGCGGCCATCAACGGATCAGCCTGGGGCGTTTGCCGTGCTGAATGATCAGGAATTGTTGCGCTACAGTCGGCAGATCCTGCTGCAACACATCGACATCGATGGTCAGTTGAAGCTCAAGGACAGTCGGGTGTTGATTGTCGGCCTCGGTGGTCTCGGTGCGCCGGTTGCCTTGTATCTGGCGGCGGCGGGTGTCGGTGAGTTGCACCTGGCGGATTTCGACACGGTCGACCTGACCAATCTGCAACGCCAGATCATCCACGACACCGACAGCGTTGGTATGACCAAGGTCGACTCGGCGCTCAAGCGCCTGAGCGCGATCAATCCCGAAATCAAACTGGTGCCCCATCGCCAGGCGCTGGACGAGGATTGCCTCGCCGCAGCCGTGGCGGCGGTGGACCTGGTGCTCGACTGCTCGGACAACTTCTCCACCCGCGAAGCGGTCAATGCCGCCTGCGTGGCCGCGCGCAGGCCTTTGGTCAGCGGCGCGGCGATTCGCCTCGAAGGACAGCTTTCGGTGTTCGACCCACGTCGCGCCGATAGCCCGTGCTACCACTGCCTGTACGGTCACGGCAGCGAAGCCGAACTGACTTGCAGCGAAGCCGGCGTGGTCGGGCCGCTGGTGGGTCTGGTCGGCAGCCTGCAAGCGCTGGAAGCCTTGAAGTTGCTGGCGGGGTTCGGCGAGCCGCTGGTGGGCCGTCTGCTGTTGATCGATGCATTGGGCTCGCGTTTCCGTGAGCTGCGGGTCAAGCGCGATCCCGGTTGCAGCGTCTGTGGTTCGCAGCATGCGTGAAGCGCCGATCGCCGTATTCGATTCCGGCGTCGGTGGTGTATCGGTGCTGGCGGAAATCCAGCACCTGCTGCCGAATGAATCGCTGCTGTACCTCGGCGACTGCGGCCATATTCCTTATGGCGAGAAAACCCCTGAATTCATCCGCCAGCGTTGCAGCGTGATGGCCGGTTTTTTCCGGGAGCAGGGCGCCAAGGCGCTGGTGATCGCCTGCAACACTGCGACCGTGGCCGGCGTCGCCGATCTGCGCCGGGATTTCCCCGAGTGGCCGATTGTCGGCATGGAGCCGGCGGTCAAACCGGCCGCTGCTGCCACTCGCAGCGGGGTGGTGGGGGTACTCGCCACCACGGGCACCTTGCAGAGTGCGAAATTTGCGGCGCTGCTCGACCGCTTCGCCACGGATGTGCGGGTCATCACTCAACCGTGCCCCGGACTGGTGGAGCTGATTGAAAGCGGCGATCTGCACAGTCCCCAGTTGCGAGCCTTGCTCAAGCACTACGTCGATCCACTTCTCGCCAACGGATGCGACACGATCATCCTGGGCTGCACCCACTATCCGTTTCTCAAACCGATGCTCAAGTCGATGATCCCCGAGAGCATCAGCCTGATCGATACGGGCGCGGCGGTAGCGCGGCAATTGCAACGGTTGCTGGCCGAGCGTGACCTGCTCGCCGAAGGGCCGAACCGGCCGGTCAGATTTTGGACCAGCGCCGACCCCGCGTCTTTGCGCAACACGCTGGTGCTGTTGGGGCAGGTCGCCGGCGAAGTCGAAAAATTCACCTTGTAAAAAAAATGTGAAATATCTAAAAAGTCAGCTGAACTTCTGACCAAGCGCAGATTTCTATAGCGCAGAGTGACCTAGAAAACCAAACGATCGTTCCGAAAAGGAAGTTTCAACGTGAAGCGACTATTCTGCTTGGCCGCGATTGCGGCTGCACTGATGGGGCAAAGTTTTACCGCACAAGCTGCTGGCGTCGAGTTTGCAGTGGGTGGTACCAGCGATTCGACGATGACTTATCGCCTGGGTATGAATTTCGATTGGGACAAAAGCTGGCTGCAAAGCGACGTCGGTCGTCTGACCGGTTACTGGAGTGGCGCCTACACCTACTGGGAAGGTGACAAGACCTCCAGCAACAACAGCCTTTCGTTCTCGCCGGTATTTGTGTACGAGTTCGCCGGTCAATCGGTCAAGCCGTATGTCGAGGCGGGGATCGGCGTGGCGCTGTTTTCCAACACCGAGTACGAAGACAACAAGCTCGGCGGTTCCTTCCAGTTCGAGGACCGTATCGGTTTCGGCCTGCGCTTCAATGGCGGGCATGAGGTGGGGATCCGTGCGACGCACTATTCCAACGCCGGTCTGAGCAGCGACAACGACGGGGTTGAAAGCTACGCACTGCATTACACGATGCCGCTGTAAACCTCGAAAGTTAAGCCCAG
Source organism: Pseudomonas sp. 1 (assembly GCF_056626735.1). Taxonomy (NCBI): domain Bacteria; kingdom Pseudomonadati; phylum Pseudomonadota; class Gammaproteobacteria; order Pseudomonadales; family Pseudomonadaceae; genus Pseudomonas; species Pseudomonas sp. 1. Next base: position 49,190 of record NZ_JBWXMQ010000006.1, read on the forward strand.
GAAAAAAGGAGCGCTCAGCGCTCCTTTTTTTTGTAATCAGCGATACGCCGTGGCAATACCCTGGCGTTCATCGATGCATTCCGGCGCGCCCATTTCAAACTCGCGGCAGATCAGCGGGCGCTTCTCGTAGATCGTGCACATCATCGTGTCGCGATCCAGCGCCGCGCACCAACCGTCGTCCAGACGCAGCATCACTTCACCACCCCAATCGTCGGTATCGATAAAACGCTCGGGTACGCCGGTGTCGGTGATCAGCATCACTTCGAGCTGACAACAGCAGGCTGCGCAGGTCGAGCAGGTGACCTCGGGCTCGGCGATTTGCCGATGGGGAATGGTTTTCATGGCGCCAGTGTACGGCAGTGACCGGCGACCGTGTGAAAGGCCTGACAGGCGTTCAGCGCGCCAGCCGCCGGGACAATTGGTGCAGCAGCGGAAACAGCAACGCCCACAGCAGCGCGATGCCAATCAGGCTGGGGAGTTCACCGAAAGGAAATTGCACGCCGGCCAGTCGTCCGCCGGCGCCATAGGACAGCGCGCCCCCTGCCGCGCCAAGCAGACTGGCCAGCCACCACGGCCGTGCGCTCCATTGCAGGCAATGACGCAACGTCGTGGCAAACAATGCCCACAGCAACATCAGCCACAGCGGAATCAGTGGCGACGTATCCTTGAACTCGAAAACCCCGAGGCCGCGCAGCGCGCTGTCCACCGCCGTGCCGATAATCACCACGCTGAGGATCAACCGGCCTTCATCCGCCCAACTGCTGATCCAGCGCAGATGAACCACCAGTACCATCAGCGCCAGTAGCAACCACAAACTGTTACCGCCGAGCACGCAGGCTAGCCAGCCGATCTGGAACAGGACTGCGTTGGCCAACCGCTCAAGCATCGAACCGGCCCAGCAAAGGCGCGGTCATGGCCGCCGGTTTGGCCAGCACCAGTTGCGCGGTGCCGATGGTGCGTTCGAGGAATCCGCCCTCGCAATAACACAGGTAGAACTCCCACAGCCTGAGGAAGTAATCGTCATAGCCCAGCTCGGTCAGACGCCCGTGAGCATGCCGAAAATTCTCGTGCCACAGACGCAGGGTACGGGCGTAGTGCAGGCCGAAATCTTCCATGTGCAACAGATTCATGTCGGTGTCGCGGCTGACGATCTCGAGCATTTTCTGCACGCAGGGCAGGGCGCCGCCGGGAAAAATGTAACGCTGGATGAAGTCCACGCTACGGCGCGCCTGCTCGTAGCGCTGTTCGCGGATAGTGATCGCTTGCAGCAGCATCAGGCCGTTGCTCTTGAGCAGGTGTGCGCACTGTTTGAAGTAAGTCGGCAGGAAGCGGTGGCCGACCGCTTCGATCATCTCGATCGACACCAGTTTGTCGTACTGGCCGGTAAGGTCCCGGTAGTCCTTGAGCAACAGCGTCACCTGATCCTGCAAGCCGAGGCGTTCGATACGGGCGGCGGTGAAGGCGAACTGCTCCTTCGACAGCGTGGTGGTGGTGACTTTGCAGCCGTAACGCTGCGCCGCGTACAGCGCCATGCTGCCCCAGCCGGTGCCGATTTCCAGCAGATGGTCGTCGGGCTTGAGCGCAAGCTTCTGGCAGATCCGCTCCAGTTTGTTCAGTTGCGCCTGCTCCAGGCTGTCGTCCGGGCGGAGAAACTGCGCGGCCGAGTACATCATGGTCGGGTCGAGAAACTGCTCGAACAGGTCATTGCCGAGGTCGTAATGAGCGGCGATGTTTTTCTGCGAGCCCTTGCGCGTATTGCGATTGAGCCAGTGCAGCCCGCGCACCAGCGGGCGACTGAGCCGGGCCAGGCCACCTTCCATTGCGTCGAGCACTTCAAGGTTGCTGACGAAGACCCGCACCACTGCCGTCAGATCCGGCGAGCGCCAGTAACCATGAATAAAAGCCTCGCCGGCACCAATCGAACCATTGCTCGCGACCAGGCCCCAGGCGGCGGGATCCAGCACCTGAATTTCCCCCACCAGCGCGCTGCCCGGCGTACCGAAGACGTGACGTTCGCCGTCCTCGATGACAATCAGTTGGCCCTGTTTGAGCTGCTCCAACTGGCGCAGTACTCCCCGGCGCAGCAGCGAACTGCTCAAACCGTGGGGGCTGAACAGGCTGGCTTTGGCCGAGACGCTAGTGGATTTCATGGTGGCGTTCCTTGGTCGGTACGGTGGCGGTTCGAAAATGGTCGTCGGCGCGCTGGTGGTCATACACCGGGGTGCGCTTGAGCAGCAGGCGCAATGCTTGCCAATAGATCGCCAGCGCGGTCTTGGCGGTCATCCAGGGAAAGCGCCACAAGTGCCGGTGCAGGTGGCGCCGATCAAGGGGTTCGCGTCGCAGGTCGAGGGTGGCGTCGAACAGTTTTCGCTCGCCTTGCCAGTCGGCCATGTGCACGCCCAGAGTCTGCGCGGCTGGGCTGAAACGCATGCGGTATTCCAGATCCGGCGGCAGGAACGGTGACACGTGAAATGCCTTGGTCACCGCAAAGTGCTGGTGAAAGTCATGCAAATCGGTCGGCGCCCGAGCCGGCAGCACGTAGTGATAACGCTCGCGCCACGGCGTGTTGGTGACTTCGCAGAGAATCGCAGCCAATTGGCCGTCGGCTTCGTGGCAATAGAAAAAACTCACCGGGTTGAACGACAGGCCCCAGCTGCGCGGCTGGGTCAGCAGGCAGATCGAACCTTGCGGCGCGTGGCCCAGGGCTTCGCCAACCAAGCGGCGCACCGCATCGCTCAGGCGTACACCCCGGCCGGTGAAGGTTTTCAGGTAGTCGGTTTCGCGAAATGAGAACGGCGCAAAGCGGCTGGCACCCGCCAGTCGCGACAGGCCCAGCACCGCCTCCTGTTCAGCCAGATCGAGGTACAGCATGCCGATCCGGTAACGGAATTCATGACGGCGCGGAGCAAATCGCCGATGGGCGATCCAGCCACTGTAGAGCGCGCTGTTCACAGGCTTTCTCCGAAAGCGGCGGCGACGCGCAAGGCGCTGACCACGCCATCTTCATGGAAACCGTTGGCCCAATAGGCACCGCAATAATGCGTGTGCTGCGAGCCGTCGATTTCGGCCCAGCGTTGTTGCGCCGCCACGGCTGCAAGGCTGAATTGCGGGTGGGCGTAGGTGAAGCGCGCGAGCACCTTGGACGGGCTGATGCCGGCGCTCTGGTTGAGGCTGACGCAGAACGTGGTGTCGCTCTGGATGCCCTGCAGAATGTTCATGTCGTAGGTCACGGCAGCCCGGGTATGGCCAGCACCGCCGAGGCGATAGTTCCAACTGGCCCAGGCCCGTTTGCGTGTGGGCAGCAGACGGGTGTCGGTGTGCAGCACCACTTCATTGTCGGCATAGGGCAGGGCACGGAGGATTGCCCGTTCTTTATCGTCAGGATTTCCCAGCAGTCGCAACGCCTGATCGCTGTGGCAGGCCAGCACCACTTTGTCGAAACGTTCGATGCCGGCGGGGCTGTGGATAACCACGCCGTGCGCATCGCGATCGATCCGGTCTACCGCGCAGTTCAGGCGGATGCGCTCCTTGAACGACGCGGTCAGCGGCGCGATGTAGGCACTGGACCCGCCCTCGATCACCTGCCACTGCGGCCGGTTGCTGATCGACAGCAACCCGTGATTCTCGAAAAAGCGCACGAAGAACTGCAACGGAAAATTGAGCATCTCGGCCATCGGCATCGACCAGATCGCCGCTCCCATCGGCACGATGTAATGCAGGATGAAGCGCTCGCCGTAACCGCCAGCCTTGAAGTAGTCGTCGAGGGTGGTGTCGGCGGCGATTCGCTGTTCGGCAAGGTCGCGCCGGGCTTCTTTATTGAACCGCAGGATGTCACGCAACATGCCCCAGAATCCGGGCGACAACAGATTGCTGCGCTGGGCGAACAGGCTGTTCAGGTTATTGCCGTTGTATTCCAGGCCGGTGTCGGGATCGTTCACCGAAAAACTCATTTCGGTAGGCTTGAACGCCACGCCCAACTGGCCGAGCAAACGAATGAAGTTGGGATACGTCCAGTCGTTGAACACGATGAAGCCGGTGTCCACTGCGTAGTCGCGTCCGTCCACGGTCACCGGCACCGTGTGCGTATGACCACCGACCCGGGCGTCGGCTTCGAACACGGTGATCTCATGTCGACGAGCGAGCAGATACGCGCAGGTCAAACCGGCGATGCCGCTACCGACGATGGCGATTTTCATGTTGCATCCCTGAGCGGCGGGTTGCTGCGCACCATGCGTTTGCCAATCGCCAGTTGTACGCGCGCGGGCATTTTCGACAAGGGCCACAGGGCGGCGATGAACAGCGCCGGGAAAGCGATCTCCAGCGGGCGATCCTTCAGTTTGGCGAAGATATGCCGCGCGGCTTTTTCCACAGGCCAGCTGAGCGGCATCGGAAAATCATTCTTGGCGGTCAGCGGTGTGTCGACGAAACCAGGGCTGATTACCGTGACGTCAATGCCTTCGTCGGCGAGATCGATGCGCAGAGATTCGAACAGATAACGCAGCCCGGCCTTCGATGCGCCATAGGCTTCGGCGCGGGGCAGCGGCACATAAGTCACCGAGCTGGCCATCCCCACCAGATGCGGCGCCGTACCTTTGCGCAGCAAGGGCAGGGCGGCTTCGATGCAATAGCTGCTGGCGAGCAGGTTGGTGCGCACCACGTGTTCGATGATCGTGGCGTCGAACTGGCGGGCGTCGACGTATTCGCAAGTGCCTGCGTTGAGGATGACCGAGTCCAGCGCCCCCCAGTCGTGTGCGATCTGTTCGCCGATCTCGCGCACGGTCTGGCTGTTGGTCAGGTCGCCGGGTACCACCAGCACCTGTCCCGGATAACGTTGCGACAACACCTTGAGCGGCGCGACCTGGCGGGAACTGACCGCCAGATGTGCGCCGGTCTTGAGGATTTCTTCTGCCAATGCTGCACCAATGCCACTGCTGGCGCCGGTCAGCCAATAACGCCGTGGAGCTGTACGACTCATCCCAATCTCCTTTTCAGCCAAGCGATCACTCGGCCCAATACAGGTAAATGTTCATAAAGCAGCGCTCCGGCATCGAAGTAATCCCGGTGGCGGTAAACCTTGTCGCTCCAGAGCAAATGTGAGCAGCCGGCGACGCGGATCAGCTGCCCGCCGCTCAGACGCGGGTGGCGGTAGCTCATGACCCAACGCAAATAACCTTCGCCGTCGCCGATCTGGTCGAATCCGTGGAAATCGAAGCGCAGTTCGTTGACGTTGGCGTACAACTCGCTGAAATAACCGCGCAAGTTCGTCAGCCCCTGCACTTCATGCAGTGGATCGGTGAAATGAATGTCTTCGCTGTACAGTTCATTCAGGTTTCGCAGGTTGTCTTTGTTCAACTGTGCGAACCGCTGGGCAAAACCGCGCAGAAAATCACTCATCGCTCTCTCCTTGAGACGATCGCGACGGCAGGTTCTTGAAGGCTGCCAGCGCCCGTTCCCGTGATGCACCCAGATTGACGATCGGCGCCGGATAGTCCGCCACGCCGAATAGCCCGCCGGCACTGGCCGGGTCGTGGACTTCTTTCTTGTTCAGCCTGGCCAGCTCCGGCAGCCAGTGCTTGATGAACAAGCCCTCGCTGTCGAATTTTTCCGACTGGCTGACCGGGTTGAAGATGCGGAAGTACGGCGCCGAATCGGTACCGGTCGAAGCACTCCACTGCCAGCCGCCGTTGTTGGCGGCCAGGTCGCCGTCGATCAGGTGGCGCATGAAGAAACGCTCGCCCTCGCGCCAGTCGATCAACAGGTTCTTGGTCAGAAACATTGCCACCACCATCCGCAGGCGGTTGTGCATCCAGCCGGTTTCCAGCAGTTGGCGCATGGCCGCGTCGATGATCGGCAAGCCGGTGCGGGCCTCTTGCCAGGCGGCCAGGTCCTCGGGGGCGTCGCGCCAGGCCAGGGCTTCGGTTTCCGGGCGGAATGCGCGATGCCGTGAAACCCGCGGATATCCGACGAGGATGTGTTTGTAGAACTCGCGCCACAGCAGTTCGTTGATCCAGGTGACAGCCCCGACCTTGCCGCTTTCGAATTCGCCCTGATTGCTTTGCAGGGCGGCGTGCAGGCATTGGCGTGGCGAAATCACGCCAGCGGCCAGATAGGCCGAAAGCTGGCTGGTGCCGGGTTTGGCCGGGAAGTCGCGCTCGCTCTTGTAGTAATCGATCTGCGCATCGGCGAACGTGTCGAGGCGCCGTCGGGCCTCGGCTTCACCGGCGGGCCACAGGGCGCGCAGGGATTCGTCGGGTGTCGGGAATCCTTCGATGGCTTGCGGAACGGGGTCGCTGGCGATGTTCAGCGCCGATTGTTTGCCCGGCGCTTGTTTGAGCGAAGGCATCGAGCGGTGCAGGCGTTCGTAGCAAACCTTGCGGAACTGGCTGAACACCTGAAAGTAGGTACCGGTCTTGGTCAGAACGCTGCCTGGCTTGAACAGCAATTGGTCGAGGTAGCTGTGGAAGGTTATGCCTGCCGCTTGCAACGCCTCGGCGACGGCGGCATCGCGACGGCTTTCGTGGATGCCGTATTCCTCGTTGACGTGCACGGCATCGATCTTCAGCTGGCGGCACAGTTCGAGCAGCACGTCGGGTGCCTGATCCCAGTGAGGCGCGGTGCGGATCAGGAGCGGGATGTTCAGGTCGCCAAGGCTTTTGCTCAACTCACGCAAATTGCGCAGCCAGAAATCGACCTTGCACGGCGCGTCGTCATGTTCCTGCCATTGCTGCGGGCTCAACAGATACACGGCCAAGGTCGGGCCACGCTCGGCGGCGGCCGCGAGGGCGGTGTTGTCGTGTTGGCGCAGGTCGCTGCGCAGCCAGATCAATTGCATGTCGGTCTCTGCCTGAATCATTAAATCAACCCACGCTGAATGAGTACCCGATGCGCCGAAAGAGGGTCCTCGGCCAGGAGCAGGTCAGCGATTTCGGAAGTTCTTGCGGACAACTCGGCGTGGTGAATGCACACCGTTGGTCCGGCAATCAGTTTTGGGCAGCTGATGCCATTCAACAGTTTCGGCAGCTGCACAAGGCTCAGGGCTTTGCTGGAATACAGCAGGACGCCACGGGCTTGCAGGGTATCGGTTGCCAGCGCCAGCTCTCCGGCCGGCAGCGGCCAGTCAAACACCTGCACCGGGCAATCGGCGCTGCTGATCAGCCAGGCGCAGAGCCACAGGTGCGGTTCCAGTGGCAGATCCGACTGATTGACCAGCAGCAGCGGCGCGGTGCGCAACTGACGATTGTTATGGTAGATGCGCGCGCCGAATTTGCTGCGCAACCAGGCAAAAAAGAACACGCGCTCCATCTGCGCGCCAAACTGGCCTTGCCAGCGCTGTTCGAGATCGCTCAGCAGCGGCAGCAGCAATTGCTCGCACAGGGTGCGCGGCGGGTACAGCGCCATCGCCTGGTTGATGCAGTCGTCGAGGCTGCGCTCGTTCAGGTGAGTGACCGCCATAAGGGCGGCCTGGCGCAGCGGATGCCATTCGTCCTCCACCGGTTCGTTGAACGCCTGCGCCGTATCGAGCAATGGTTTGACCTGGCTGACCGCAACACCCCGGTTGAGCCAGGTGAGGATGTTCTGGATCCGCTGCACGTGGTCGGCGCTGTACAGGCGATGGCCCTTGGGCGTGCGGTGCGGAACGATCAGCCCGTAGCGGCGTTCCCAGGCGCGCAGAGTCACGGCATTCACGCCGGTCTGGCGTGCGACTTCGCGAATCGGCAGCCAGCCTTCGTCGAGGGCTTTCTTGAAGTCGGCGCCGAGGTCTTCACGGGCGCTGGTGTCGAGTGAGTCGTTCATCAAATGGCGTTTCGCAGGCTGAGGTTTTCCGGATGCGGTTGCAGGTACACCTGCTGCGCAATGTAGGGATCCGGGTGGAGGCGAAAGTGATGCTTGAGCAACGTCAGCGGCACCACCAGGGGCACGATGCCGTGCCGGTACTGACCGATGATGTGTTGCACTTCCTGTTTTTCTTCGGGGCTGATGACCTGCTTCAGATAGCCACTGATGTGCTGCAGGACATTGCTGTGGGTGCGGCGGGTGGCGCATTTCTTCAGCGCCGCCATCAGTTCGCTGAAATAGCGTGGGCCGAGCTCGATCGGGTCGGTCCGGCCCATGTTGCCCAGCAAACTGCCCAGCGCCTTGTATTGCACCGGGTTGTGGGCCATCAGCAGGTATTTGTAGCGCGAGTGAAAGTCGGTGAGGGCGCGGCGGCTCAAGCCTTGCTTGAGCACTTGCTGCCATTCGCGGTAGGCGAGTACGCGGGTGATGAAATTTTCCCGCAGCACCGGATCGTTAAGACGCCCGGCTTCTTCCACCGGCAGGTCCGGGTGCTGTGCACAGAACGCCTCGGCGTAAATGCCGCGCCCGCCGCCATTCACCGGTGCGCCGTTGGCGTGGTAGACCTTGACCCGCTCCAGTCCGCAGGATGGCGATTGCTGCATGAAGATGTAGCCGCAGATGTCACTGAGCTCCCCGGCCATTTTCTCGCCGTAAGCGGCCAGTGGCTGAGTGACATTGATCGCTGGATTGACGGTGCCGACCGCTTCAGGCCGGGCGGGGTCGCCCACCAGCCGGATCGGCTCGCGAGGAATTCCCAGACCGATCGCTACTTCAGGACATACCGGAACGAATTCAAAATGCTCGGCCAGGGTGCGGCTGCACAGCCGCGACTCCTTGTGGCCACCGTTGTAGCGAACTTCGGCCCCCATCAGGCAGGCGCTGATGGCGATTTTTGGCAGGGACGTCGATGAGTCGGACATGCAGCAACCTCGAATCTGAACCTGTACAGACGAGTAAATCTGTACAACATTCTTCAAGCATAGATTCAAAGGTGTACAAGTCAAATGGTTTGTACAAGTTTATGCGATTTTCAGCACCAGCCCATTTTCCAGCGTGAATCATCTTGCAGAGCATGCCAGTCGCATTGCTCGGTACGCCGGGTCAGCACTGCCTGCAACTCGATTTCCAGCACCGTGCCGTCCTCGTCGCGGAACAGTTCGGTCACCAGGAAATGCTTTTCACGGTTTTGCGGGTGGGCTGCTGTCCATTTCGACAGCAGCAATTTGCGCGGATTGATGCGATTCACTGCAGGTGTTCGTGCAAGCGTCTTGCCGCCTCCTGACCACTGAGCCAGGCCCCTTCGACGCGACCCGACAGGCACCAGTCGCCACAGGCGTACAGGCCCAGATCGGCGTCGGCCAGGGTGCCCCATTCATGGCTGCTGGCCGGGCGGGCATAGAGCCAGCGGTGGGCGAGGCTGAAGGTCGGGGCCGGCATGGCGCTGTGCAGCAATTCGGCGAAGGCGCCGTGCAATTGTTCGATCACCGCTTCCTTGGGCAGGTCGATGTGTTGTCGGCTCCAGGCGCTGGTGGCGTGCAGGACCCAGGTATCGCACGTGGTGTCGCGGCCCGGTTTGCTGCGGTTGCGGGCCAGCCAGTCGAGTGCGCTGTCCTGGACGAAGCAGCCTTCGATCGGCGTATCCAGCGGCGTGTCGAAGGCCAGGGCGACGGCCCAGGTCGGGTCCATTTTCACCCCGGCAGCGGCACCGGCGAGTTTCGGCGCAGCGGCCAGCAGGGCAGTGGCCTGCGGCGCCGGCGTGGCGATCACCACATGGCTGAACGGCCCATGGGTAAAGCCTTCGGCGTCCTGCAGATGCCAGTGTTCTTCGCCGCGATAGACCTCAGTGATCCGGCAGGCGAAATGCACTTCCAGCCCATCAAGCAGTCCCCGGGTGATGGCGCTCATGCGCGGCGTGCCGACCCAGCGGGTCTGTTCGTCCGGTGACAGATTCAACTGCCCGCCGTGAAAGGTGTAGAGCTGCGGGGCCCATTCGGCGACCCAGCCCTTGCTTTGCCAGCGCTGAACTTCAGTCACGAAGCGCCGATCACGGGCGGTGAAGTATTGCGCGCCCATGTCCAGAGAGCCTGCGTCGCTGCGTTTGCTCGACATGCGTCCGCCGCTGCCGCGGCTTTTATCGAACAACTGAACGGTATGCCCGGCATCCGTCAGGGCCTGGGCGGCGGAGAGTCCGGCGATGCCGGTGCCAATGATTGCGATAGGTACAGTCATAGGGGCCTCGTTTACCTTTCTGTACAGACTACGCCGTCGATGAAACCTGTACAATTTTGTTTTTTGGTATAACTTCCAGCGTTCTGGTTCTGACAGCTTGGCCTATGGTTAAACAATAGAGCCTGCCCGATAGAAAAGATCCCTGTTTATAAAAATAGACTAGTGATCGGGGTAAAACGCCACGCGAGGAAGAAGTCATGCACATATTGCTGACCGGCGGTACTGGATTGATCGGACGTCAGCTTTGCCGGCACTGGTCCGGGCAGGGGCATCGCCTGACAGTCTGGAGTCGTCGTCCGGAAAAAGTCGCGAAAATCTGTGGCGCCCAGGTGCGTGGAGTCGCGCATCTGGAGGACCTTGGCGATGAGCCGGTCGACGTGATCGTCAACCTCGCCGGCGCGCCGATTGCCGACCGGCCGTGGACCCATCGACGCAAGGCGCTGTTGTGGAGCAGCCGGATCACGTTGACCGAATCGTTGCTGGCGTGGCTGGAAAATCGCGGACAGAAACCATCGCTGCTGATCTCGGGTTCTGCCGTGGGTTGGTATGGTGACGGCGGCGAGCGCGAGTTGACCGAAGACTCGCCACCGGTGATCGATGATTTCGCCAGCCAGTTGTGCATCGCCTGGGAGGAAACCGCGCAGCGCGCCGAAGCGATGGACATTCGCGTGGTGCTGGTGCGCACCGGGCTGGTGCTGTCGGCCGAGGGCGGCTTTTTGTCGCGCCTGCTGCTGCCGTTCAAGCTTGGGCTGGGCGGGCCTTTGGGCAACGGTCGGCAGTGGATGCCGTGGATTCATATCGATGACCAAATCGCTCTGATTGATTTTCTTCTGCACCGCAATCAGGCGAGCGGTCCTTATAATGCGTGCGCGCCGAACCCTGTGCGCAATCGCGAATTTGCCAGGACGCTGGGCAGCGTGCTGCACCGCCCGGCGTTCATGCCGATGCCGGCCCTCGCCTTGAAGGTCGGGCTCGGCGAGATGTCATTGCTGTTACTGGGTGGCCAACGGGCCACGCCGAAACGCTTGCTGGAAGCGGGATTCACTTTCCGGTTCACGGATTTACGCGCGGCCCTGGATGATCTTTCCGGCCGCCTCTGAAATAGGACGTTGCATGACCGATCACGCCTTGCTTCTGGTCAACCTGGGTTCGCCGGCCTCCACTTCGGTGGCCGACGTGCGCAGCTACCTCAATCAATTTTTGATGGACCCATACGTGATCGACCTGCCGTGGCCGGTACGACGTCTGCTGGTGTCGCTGATCCTGATCAAGCGCCCCGAGCAGTCGGCCCATGCCTACGCCTCGATCTGGTGGGAGGAAGGCTCGCCGCTGGTGGTGCTCAGCCGTCGTCTGCAACAGCAGATGAAGGCGCAGTGGACTCACGGCCCGGTTGAGCTGGCCATGCGTTACGGCGAGCCGTCGATCGAGACAAGCCTGTTGAAGCTGGTCGCGGCGGGGCACAAACGCATTACCCTCGCACCGCTTTATCCACAGTTCGCCGACAGCACCACGACCACGGTGATCGAAGAAGCCAGGCGCGTGCTGCGCGAGAAGAAGCTCAATGTGCAACTGTCGGTGTTGCAGCCGTTCTACGATCAGCCGGAATACCTCGACGCGCTGGTGGCGAGCGCCAAGCCGCACTTGCAGCAGGATTACGATCACCTGTTGCTCAGCTTCCACGGTTTGCCGGAGCGGCACCTGACCAAGCTCGACCCGACCGGCAATCATTGCTTCAAGAATGAAGATTGCTGCAAAAACGCTTCGGCTGCCGTGCTGGCCACCTGTTATCGCGCCCAGTGCCTGCGCACGGCGGCGTTGTTTGCTGAGCGCATGGGGCTGCCGGACGGCAAGTGGTCGGTGTCATTTCAGTCGCGGCTGGGCCGGGCGAAATGGATCGAACCCTACACCGAAGCGCGCCTGGATGAACTGGCTAAAAGCGGCGTGAAGAAGATTCTGGTGATGTGCCCGGCGTTCGTTGCCGATTGCATCGAGACCCTGGAAGAGATCGGCGATCGCGGCAAGGAACAGTTCCGGGAGGCGGGGGGAGAGGAGTTGGTGCTGGTGCCATGCCTGAATGATGACCCGCAATGGGCGAAGGCATTGGCAACGCTGTGCGAACGGGCGCCACTGGCCCTTTGATGATCGTCGATGATTGATCGTTCCCACGCTCCGCGTGGGAATGCAGCCCGTGACGCTCCGCGTCACTGGACGCGGAGCGTCCCCAGAGGCATTCCCACGCAGAGCGTGGGAATGATCAGTGTGGGGTGATCCGCGTGGGAACGATCTTGAAGCTAGGGCTTAGATCAGCGGCTCATCCGCCTTCTTCTGCTTCCAGCCGTCATTGCCCGGCAGCAGCAGGTTCAGCGCAATCGCCACCACCGCGCACAGCGCGATGCCTTTGAGGCCGAAGTCGTCGGGACCTGTGCCGGTGCCGACCAGCACACCGCCGATACCGAACACCAGGGTCACCGAAACGATCACCAGATTGCGCGCCTCGCCCAGGTCGATCTTGTGACGGATCAGGGTGTTCATCCCCACCGCCGCAATCGAACCGAACAGCAGGCACAGAATCCCGCCCATCACCGGTACCGGAATGCTTTGCAGCAGGGCCCCGAACTTGCCGATGAACGCCAGGGCGATGGCGAAGATCGCCGCCCAGGTCATGATTTTCGGGTTGTAGTTCTTGGTCAGCATCACCGCGCCGGTCACTTCCGCGTAGGTGGTGTTTGGCGGACCGCCGAACAGGCCGGCTGCGGTGGTGGCGATGCCGTCACCCAGCAGGGTGCGATGCAGGCCCGGCTTCTTCAGGTAGTCGCGACCGGTCACGCTGCCGACTGCAATCACGCCGCCGATGTGTTCGATGGCCGGGGCCAGCGCCACTGGGACGATGAACAGGATCGCCTGCCAGTTGAATTCCGGTGCGGTGAAGGCGGGCAGGGCGAACCACGGTGCCGCGGCAATCTTCGCGGTGTCGACCACGCCGAAGTAGAAGGACAGGGCAAAGCCCACCAGCACGCCGGAAATGATCGGCACCAGACGGAAGATTCCCTTGCCGAACACCGCCACGACCAGCGTGGTCAGCAGTGCCGGCATCGAGATCATCATCGCGGTCTGGTAATGGATCAGCTCCGAACCGTCGCCGGCCTTGCCCATCGCCATGTTCGCGGCAATCGGCGCCATGGCCAGGCCAATGGAGATGATCACAGGGCCAATCACCACCGGCGGCAGCAGACGGTCAATGAAACCGGTGCCTTTGATCTTCACGGCAAGGCCGAGGAAGGTGTAGACGAAACCGGCCGCCATCACGCCGCCCATGGTCGCGGCGAGGCCGAACTGGCCCTTGGCGAGAATGATCGGGGTGATGAAGGCGAAGCTCGACGCCAGGAATACCGGCACCTGACGCCCGGTGACGATCTGGAACAAAATCGTGCCCAGACCTGCGGTAAACAGTGCCACGTTCGGGTCCAGGCCCGTGATCAGTGGCATCAGCACCAGGGCGCCGAAAGCCACGAACAGCATCTGTGCGCCGGACAGCACCGTGCGCCAGAGCGGATCGTTAAACTCTTGCTGCATGCTTACGCGTCCTTCTGCTTGGTGCCGAAAATCTTGTCACCGGCATCGCCAAGCCCAGGAATGATGTAACCGTGCTCGTTGAGTTTCTGATCGATGGACGCGGTGTAGATGATCACGTCCGGGTGAGCCTGCTCGACAGCGGCAATGCCTTCCGGCGCGGCCACCAGCACCATCGCGCGGATGTCCTTGCAACCGGCCTTCTTCAGCAGGTCGATGGTCGCAACCATGGAGCTGCCGGTGGCGAGCATCGGGTCGATGATCATCGCCAGGCGTTCGTCGATTTCCGGAACCAGTTTTTCCAGATAGGTATGGGCCTGCAGGGTTTCTTCGTTACGGGCAACGCCGACGGCGCTGACCTTTGCGCCCGGGATCAGGCTCAGCACACCTTCGAGCATGCCGATGCCGGCACGCAGGATCGGCACGACGGTAATCTTCTTGCCGGCGATTTTCTCGACCGACACCGTGCCGCACCAACCTTCGATATCGTAGGTTTCCAGCGGCAGGTCTTTGGTAGCTTCATAGGTCAACAGGGCACCGACTTCCTGAGCGAGCTCACGGAAATTCTTGGTGCTGATGTCTGCACGGCGCATAAGGCCAAGTTTGTGACGGATCAGCGGATGGCGGATCTCTTGGATGGACATGGGGAAAGGCTCCGGCGGCGGGCAAAAAAACCGGCCTAGATTAATCTATCCGAGGGTGATGTCCTATAGGACATACAGTACGTTAGTCCACAAATGCTTGATTCGGCTCCGGTTGATGCGTACCTTTGCCCGCTTTTCCGAAATCCGTCCCCCCTGGAGAGCGCCATGTCCGCTGATCTCGAGCATATCCGTCAAATCATGCGAGAGGCTGACTGCCTGTACACCGAAGCTGAAGTCGAGGCTGCCATTGCCCGCGTCGGTGCACAAATCAACGAACAACTGGCCGACAGCAACCCGGTGGTGTTCTGCGTGATGAACGGCGGCCTGATCTTCTCCGGCAAACTGCTGACTCATCTGCAGTTCCCGCTGGAAGCGTCCTACCTGCACGCCACCCGTTATCGCAACGAAACCAGCGGCGGCGACCTGTTCTGGAAAGCCAAGCCGGAAGTCTCGTTCATCGACCGCGACGTGCTGATCATCGACGACATCCTCGACGAAGGTCACACCCTGGGCGCGATCATCGACTTCTGCCGTCACGCCGGCGCGCGCAAAGTGCACACCGCCGTGCTGATCGACAAGGACCACGACCGCAAGGCCCGTCCTGACCTGAAAGCCGACTTCGTCGGTCTGCCGTGCATCGACCGTTATATCTTCGGTTACGGCATGGACTACAAAGGCTACTGGCGCAACGCCAACGGGATCTTCGCCGTCAAAGGCATGTAATTGCGGGTAACCCCCGATCCCTGTGGGAGCGGGCTTGCCCGCGATGGCGGATTGTCTGACACATTGATGTCGGATTAATCGACGCTTTCGCGGGCAAGCCACGCTCCCACAGTTGTTTTGCGTGTGCTGATCCATCCGCAATACCCATGCTAGAGTGCTCGGCCCCGCCCCCGGAGCCTGTCATGAGCCTTTTGATCCGCAGCGCCATCGCCCTGTTGCTGACCCTCAGCCTGCCTTTGGCCGCCGCCCCGATGCACAGCCAGTTCCTGCCGCCGGACGACCTGACCCTGCGCGATGCCGAACCCGAGCAGCAGCAACTGTTGCAGGTCACCGATTATTCGGTCGTCGTGGGCACCCAGCGTCAGTCCAATCAGCAGCCGATCCCGGTGACCTCGCCGCTGATGATCCGCCTCAAAGGCAAGTTCCTGAACAAGGGCGCGACGATCAATCAGGTGCTGGTCAACTTCGATGGCGAAAGCAAAAGCCTGAAAAAACCGGTGTATGACGACAAGAGCAAGACGCTGACGCTGTTCTATCCGCTGGCCCAGTACCGGGTAATCATCGACCTGCTGCGCAATGACACTGTGTACGTGCAGTTCCTCAGTTACGCCAACGGCCACATCTGGGCCGATTTGCACACCGGCAGCACGCGCTCGCGTTGAGCCTTGTGCCTGTGCAGGGGTAAACTGCCCGCCCCGTGAAATGTCTGCGAGCTGGAGTCGGCAATGCGTAAAGATAAGAAGCAAGTGATTGGTGACGAGATCGGCGATGAGCAGATCAAGCTGTTCCTCGATTTTGAGCCGGTCGACGCCACCTCGCCGTCGCTGCACAAGCTGGTCAAGGCTTACCGTGGCCTGCGCATCGACGATTTCGAGCGTTTCCTGACGTTCTTCGTTGCAGCCGGTTATGACCTGGATGGCAAGGACGAGCACGGCAAGGCCTTCGTCGACCAGATCCGCGATCAACGCAACGCGGCGGAATACATCGAGCTGATCGAGAAAGCGCGCGGCTGATAGCCCGAAGTTTTCCACAGGCATAAAAAACGCCCCGCACTCACCGAGTGCGGGGCGTTTTTTCATGGAGCCGAATCAGGCGTAGCTTTCGGTCTCGTTGCTGGCTTCAACCAGTTCCAGCGCGACGTTGTTCTGCGTGTTGATCTTGCGATACAGCGCAGCGTCGGTTTCCAGGACCTTTTCGCGGGCCGGGAAGATTTCCGCCAGTTTGGCAGCCCACTCACCCTTGGCCTTGGCCGGGAAGCATTTCTCGATCAGTTCCAGCATGATCGAAACGGTCACCGAAGCGCCTGGCGAAGCGCCGAGCAGGGCGGCGAGCGAGCCGTCCTTCGCCGCGACCAGTTCGGTACCGAACTGCAGGATGCCGCCTTTTTTCGGGTCTTTCTTGATGATCTGCACCCGTTGGCCGGCCACTTCCAGGCGCCAGTCTTCGGCTTTCGCCTCCGGGTAGAAACGACGCAGGGATTCCAGGCGCTGCTCCATCGACTGCATCACTTCGCTGACCAGGTACTTGGTCAGGTCCATGTTGTTTTTCGCCACGGCCAGCATCGGGCCAATGTTGCCGGCGCGAACCGACAGCGGCAGGTCCATGAAGGAACCGTGCTTGAGGAACTTGGTGGTGAAACCGGCGTATGGCCCGAACAGCAGGGATTTCTTGCCGTCGACCACGCGGGTGTCCAGGTGCGGTACCGACATCGGCGGCGAACCCACGGCGGCCAGGCTGTAAACCTTGGCCTGGTGATGCTTGACCACTTCCGGGTTGTCGCAACGCAGCCACTGGCCGCTGATCGGGAAGCCGCCGAAGCCTTTGCTTTCTTCGATGCCCGAGGCTTGCAGCAGCGGCAGGGCCGCGCCACCAGCGCCGAGGAACACGAACCTGGCGTCGACTTCACGGGTGTTGCCGCTGTTGACGTCCTTGATGCTGACGGTCCAGCCGTTGGCGTTACGCTTGAGGCCGGTCACGCGCTTGCAGTACTTGACCTGAGCATCGGGTGCGCTGGTCAGGTGCTTGAGCAACTGATTGGTCAGGGCGCCGAAGTTGACGTCGGTGCCGTTGATCACGCGGGTGGCGGCGAGCACCTGGTCTTTCGGACGACCCGGCATCATCAGCGGCATCCACTCGGCCATCTTCGCCTTGTCTTCGGTGTATTCCATGTCGGCGAAAGCGTGGTGCTTGTGCAGCACGTTGAAGCGTTCCTTGAGGAACGACACGCCTTTCTCACCCTCGACGTAACTCAGATGCGGCACAGGGCTGATGAAGGATTTGCATGAGCCGAACGTGCCCTTTTTGGTCAGGTACGACCAGAACTGCTTCGACACCTCGAACTGGGTGTTGATGTGCACGGCCTTCTTGATGTCGACGGTGCCGTCGGCAGCCTGCGGCGTGTAGTTCAGCTCGCACAGGCCGGCGTGGCCGGTACCGGCGTTGTTCCATGGGTTGGAACTCTCCGCGGCACCGGAATCCATCAGCTCGACGACTTCCAGCTTGATCGCCGGGTCGAGCTCTTTGAGCAGTACTGCGAGGGTGGCACTCATGATGCCGGCCCCAACCAGAACTACGTCGACTGCTTCGTTATGCGCCATTTAACGCGTCTCCAAAATCTGCAGCACCAAATTGTCGGCATGGCTGCCAGGCGTCCAGGGCAGGTCAGTTGGGCCCCGGGTATCCTTGGTCAGGTGTGCCATGTCCGAATCTTCGCAATTTTTCGCAACTTCGACGGATGCGTGCGGCCTGGCTTAAAGAGTTCCATGAACTCATTTCGGCACGCGGCTGGCAATTCGACTTATGGTCGAGACATCCGTTTGTGCAACCAAATCCGTAGCGGACAGGCTTCAGGCTCCGGTATTCGAGGCGTTCCCGTTCCTGTGTCGTTGGGCTGTTTCAGACGCTAATGGTGCATGTTCAGACGCAAAACTATTCATTTGCTCGCCACACTCTTGTGAAGTTGTGAAAACCCGTTTTTTTCACGCTCTTTTGAAGACGTGAACCTCAAAAAGGGCTGTCCGGGGCTGGCACCGTGCCCGGAGGGGCAAACAACTCAGTGGCCGAGCGTCATGACAGCTCTGCAGATTCGCGAAAAGCGGGATTTGCCAGGGAAACAGCAAGCACGCCAGCTTCACTCGATCTGTGTGGGCGGCTCTCTGTGGGCGATTTGGATGCCAATGCAAGCGCATTGACGCTGTTGCGAGGCCCGATCAGGAGACGTCCTTATAATCGGGGGGAGATTGTATCGAAGAAATGCGGGGAGTTGGTCGAGTTTAATGACTTTTATTAGGCATCCGGTCAGATGCTCAACATCGCCTGAGCGCGTGCGCGTGGGCGCTGCTGTTCGACCCGGGCGCTGGCAGGCAGTGGCTGGTGCAACCAGTTGAGACGGATTTCCTCGATTTCCACCCAGCCGTCACCCATTGGCTGCAGGCTGCACTGTTTGAAAGCCTGGCAATGGCCGTTGCGGTCGAGCAGGGCGAAGCTGCGGTGCAGCGGGCGTGGAGCGAACAACGAGATCAGATAGCGCATGGCAGTGTTCCTTTTGGGGATCTGTGAGGAAGCTTGTCAAAACGCCGTGACGCGAACGTGTATGGGGGGTGAAGAATGTGTGACAGGAACCGCTGGCAGCGGGTTTTGTCTGAGATTTCAGTGCTGGTGACCCACAGTGGCCCACCGCTATACTGCCGGCCTGTCTGTGCCTGATTCTGGAGAGAAGAGCATGTTGCAACGCCTGTTGTTCGGTTTGATCACTGTGACCAGTTTGACCCTGGTTGGCTGCGCCCACAGCCCGCAACAACTGAGCCCGGAACCGAAGCTGACCACTCAGCTGGCACCGGTCGGCCACGGCCAGCCTGTCGTGGTTCGCGTCGTGGACGGTCGTCCGTCGCCAACCCTTGGCACCCGTGGCGGTCTGTACCCGGAGACCAGCGCCATCACCGTGCAGCGCGAGCAGATCCTGCCGAAGTTGCAGGCCCAGGCCGAAGCGGCCGTGCGTCTGCTGGGCTTCACCCCGTCCAACGGCGCGATGAATGCTCCACAGCTGACCGTGACCCTGACTGAACTGAAATACCAGTCGCCGAAAGAAGGCATGTATGTGACCGAAGCCACCATCGGCGCGACATTCCGCTCCGACGTGCAGAGCGGTAACCGTCGCTACAGCGGCCGTTACGGCGCGTCGCTGGACCAGCGTTTCGGCATGGCGCCGAATCAGGAAACCAACACCAAACTGGTCAGCGACGTGTTGAGCGATGCGCTGACTCGTCTGTTCAAGGACCCGAGCATCGGCCAGATCCTGGCGGAATAAGCCTTTCGTCAGATCCGCAAAGCCCGGGGTCAGTGATGGCCCCGGGCTTTTTCGTTCAGGCGGCCTGGGAATAGAAATCGAGGACGCTGACGCCTGTGAACAGATCGGTCTCGGGCAAGTCCGCGTGCTGGTGCCCGCCGAGGGCGCAGTACACGAGCCAGTGACGATCCTGAACATTGAAGGCCAGGCTGCCGACGAGGGTCTGCTGTTCGTCGGACGGAGAGATGAGGTACAGGCGATCCTGGTTTTCAGCGTGAAGCATGTCGCGTTCCGTGTCGGTTTCGAGGCGCGCAGGGTGACTGAAACAAATGACGATGCCGTGACACAGGACAGCCATCGGTCGATTGACGGGTTATTTGTCGCAAAGGGTAGGGCAGTCGGGGAGTGTTTCGGTAGAATCCGCGCCGCGGTCGTCGGTCTGGCGTTCGCCAAACCGGTCTAGATTGAGGTCTGTGATGTCGCTGCACTTGATGACGCTGTTTACCGCCCATCCCGCCAAACTGATCAACCTGCTGGCCCTGCTGTTGGCCTTCCCCGGCGGTTGGCTGCTGCATGCGACCCGTCGCCGTGAACAACGGGCCATGGCCAGTATCGCGGCCCAGCGTCAGCAGAAGCCTGATCAGGAGCCGGTGCTCGATTGGGCGACCCTGCGCATGAACCGCTTTTTCTACCGCTTCGGTTTCGCCTGCCTTGGTCTGGCGTTATTGGTGTCCTGGATCAGTACCCGCTTCTGAACGAAAAACGGCGCCCGAAGGCGCCGTTCCTGTATCTGGCCGATACCGCTTACAGCGGCAGTCCAGCCTTGACCCGGTACTGATTGCGCACCGGCGTCGCATATTGCAGCACCAGATACGGACGATGCTCCTCGGGGCAGGCGTCCAGACGGTTCTGCCATTCTTCCTGGGCCTTGGCCAGTTCTTCGGCACCGAACACTTCGGCAGCCTTCGGCACGTTCAACTGCGGATCGGCATCGGCCCACTGTGCGTACGCCAGGTAATGCACCGGGAACAGCCGGTAGCCGCCGAGAATCTGCTTGTCCATCTCGACCGCCAATTGCTTGGTGTCTTCGAACAGCTCGGTGATCGGCGCGGCGAAGTTCACGTGCACCCGGCCCTTATAACCGGTGATGCCCTTGGCGATGCTCACGTCATCCTCGCCCGGCGCCTTGCTGTAGGTGCCGGTGGTGGCGCGGATATATAGCTCGCGGGCCTTGGCCTGATCGCACGGATCGTATTCGTAGCTGATCGACACCGGGGTCAGGTTCAGCGACCGGATGACCTCGCCGAACGGCTCGTCCTTGCGGCTCATGTGGAACATCTTGAGGATCGCCGACTCGGTACGGTCGTCACCGTCCTTCGCGCGGCCTTCGGCCTGGGCGATCCAGATCGAGGCGCAGTCGTTGCGGATCGAGTGGTTGATATAGGCCGACAGCAACTGGTACGCGGCCATTTTCTCCCGGCGCCCGGTGATCGAGCGGTGCACGATGAAGCTCTTGTTCAGGCGCATCAGGTCGCTGACGAACGGCTTTTGCAGCAGGTTGTCGCCAATCGCGATACGCGGCGTCGGCAGGCCCGCGTGGTACACGGCGTAGTTGACGAAGGCCGGATCCATCACGATGTCGCGGTGATTGGCGATGAACAGATAGGCGCTGCCGGACTTGAATTGCTCGACACCGGTGTAGGTCACGCCATCGGTGGCGCGCTCGATGGTGTGGTCGACGTAGAACTCGACCTTGTCCTGCAATGTGGCCACGGAGGTCACGTCGGCAAACTCACGACGCAGCCGATGGGCTATAAGTGGTTTGAGCATCCAGCCGAAGGCACCGGCAAAACGCGGGAAGCGGAAGTGGGTGAGGATATCTAGAAACGCCTTGTCGCCGAGCAGTCGCGCCAGTACCGCAGGTACTTCGCTGTCGTCGTAAGGTCGGATGGCATCGAATTCGCCCATCATGCTCTCTTGTTGGAAACGGCTAGGGTAAGTAAAGGTTTTGATCGAAAACCAACGGGGCACGGTCTGAAAAAGTAGCCAGACAAAAATAGCCCTGCAAATAGACCGGCGATTATACGCACAAGTCACCTGGGAGACCGCGATGCTGGAAAGCGCAGTATATGAATGTCCGTATTGTGGTGAAGAGGTCGAGACGACCGTGGATCTCTCCGGTGGCGACCAGACCTATATTGAAGACTGTCAGGTGTGTTGTCGGCCGATCACCTTTGTGTTGCAGGTCCATGGAGAGGACTGGTTTCTGGAAGTCTTCAGCGAAAACGAGTGAGGCGCGCCCATGCAGCGAATCTACGAGCCGGAAAACCTGATGGAAGGCGAGATGCTCAAGGGCATGCTTGCCAGCGAAGGCATCGAGGCGCACCTGGTCGGGCGCGATCTGCTGGGCGGTACGGGCGAGTTGCCGATCTTCGGCCTGTTGGGCCTGTCGGTGGATGACGACCAGGCGGAATACGCCCGCGAGCTGATCAGTGCGTACAATGCCGCGCTGCCGCTGCCCGGCGATGAACCGGACAGCTATCCCGGGACGCTGGTCTGTTAGGCTGGCGTTCGTTTTATTTGTGAGTCGTGTTGCCCCATGTGTGGACGTTATGCCCTGTTTCGCTGGAACCGCGATTTCGCGAACCTGCCCGGTTTTCCTGCCGACCAGCAGGCGCAGTGGAACATTTCCCCCAACGATTCGGTATTGATGCTGCGCGCCGAACCCGACGGCCAGCGCGCGCTGGCCCGTGCCCGTTGGGGGCTGACACCGCCGTGGCTGACCGATCTTTCTCGCACGCCGGCCCACGCCCGGGCCGAAACCGTCGCCGAGCAACCGATGTTCCGTGAGGCCCTGCGCCTGCGCCGTTGCCTGTTGCCGGCCAACGGCTTCTACGAATGGCGCGGCACCACGCGCAAGCGTCCGTACTGGCTGACGCCGGGGGAAGGTTCTTCGTTGTTTTTTGCGGCGATCTGGGAAGCGTATCCGGTGCAGGAACAAGTGTGGCTGAGCACGGCGGTCATCACCCAGCCTGCGGCCAGTCAGCGCAGACCGTTGATTCTTGATGAGGCCGGGCAGGAAGCGTGGCTCGATCCCGAAACGCCACTGCATGTCCTGCAGGGTTTGCTCGCTAGCGAGCCCGCCGCCTTGCGCGAGCGGGTGCTGGCGAATCTGGTCAATGATCCGAAGCTCAACGGGCCGGAGTGTTTGACCCCGGCCTGATTGATCAGACCTTGAACTGATTGATCAACCGCCGCTGCTGCTCCGCCAGTTTGGTCAGATCGGCACTCGCCGAACTCGACTCATCCGCGCCACCGGCCACTTCATTGGCCACCTGACCGATATTGATCACGTTGCGGTTGATATCGTCCGCCACCGCGCTCTGTTCTTCGGCGGCGCTGGCGATCTGGGTGTTCATGTCGTTGATCACCGACACTGCCTGAGTGATGGTCTCCAGCGCCTCGGCGGCCTTGGCCGCGTGCTGCACGCTTTCATCGGTGCGGTTCTGGCTGTCTTCCATGACCCGCACCACATCGCGGGTGCCCTGTTGCAGTTGCTGGATCATGCTCTGGATTTCTTCGGTGGCCTGCTGGGTTTTCTGCGCCAGATTGCGCACCTCATCGGCCACTACTGCAAAACCGCGTCCCTGCTCACCGGCACGGGCGGCTTCAATCGCCGCGTTGAGGGCCAGCAGGTTGGTCTGCTCGGCGATCCCGCGAATGGCGATGAGGATCGCGTTGATGTTTTCGCTGTCCTTGGCCAGCGTCTGCACCACATCCACGGCCTTGCCGATTTCCACGGCCAGCACGCCAATCGAATTGGAGGTGTCGCGCACGATCTGCATGCCTTGCGCCGCTGCCTGATCCGCATGGCTGGCGGCTTGCGCCGCCTGGGTCGCGTTGCGCGCCACGTCCTGGGCGGTGGCGGTCATTTCCTGCACGGCAGTGGCGACCTGATCGATTTCTGCCATTTGCTTCTGCACGCCGATGTTGGTGCGGATGGCGATATCGGCGGTGTGCTCCGAAGAGTCGCTGACGCTCTGCACCGAAGTCACCACTTGGGTGATCATCGCTTGCAACTTGGCCAGGAAGGTATTGAAGCCCTTGGCGATCGAGCCCAGTTCGTCATTTCGGTCACTGCTCAAGCGACGGGTCAGGTCGCCTTCGCCCTGAGCGATGTCATCAAGCATGGTCACCATTTGCTTGAGCGGTCGGGCGATGCCGTGGCCCACCAGCCAGATCACCAGCAGGCCGAGGCCGGCGATGAGCAGGCCGACCATGGCCATGCCGAACGTGTCGGATTTGCGCTGGGCGTCGAGGTCGCCTTGCAGCTTTTGCAGATCGGCCATCACCGCGTCGAGCGGCAGTTGCAGCATCAGCGTCCAGCGCGCGTCGGTCTGGCCGATGCCGAACGGCAGGTACAGCTCGATCCGGCCTTGCTCTTTATTGACGGAATAGGTCACTTCGCCGCGCTTGAGGTTGGCCATGTTGGCAATCTGCTGGGCGTCGAGGATATCGCTGACCTTCTCGCCGAATTTGCTCGGGTCCTTGGTGTAGGCGACGATCCGGCCGTTGCCGCCGATCAGGGCCATTTGCCCGGCGCCGCTGTACAGCTTCTGGTTGGCGCCCAGGAGCATTTCCTGGATGAAGTTCACCGACAGGTCGGCGCCGACGATGCCCTGGAAGGCGCCGTTGAGCATGATCGGTTCAATAAAGGAGGCGAGCATGACGATCTTGTCGCCGACCTTGTACGGGGCGGGATCGATCACGCAGGATTTTTTGGTTTCTTTCGAGCACAGGTAGTACTCGCTGGCGCGTATGCCGGTGGACAGGACTTTCTGGTCATCGACGTCCACCAGTTTGTCCAGGCCGAGGGTGCCGTCGTCGTTGCGGAACCACCATGGCAGGAAGCGCCCGTTGGCAGGGTCGATACCGACCACACTAGTGCCGACGAAAGCCGCGTCATTGTGATCCAGCGCGTTCTTTTCCCAGCCGATGTAGGTGCCGAGAATCTTCGGGTTCTTCTCGACGTTTTCTTTGATCAGGCTGATCAGTTGCTCGCGGCTGACGGTCAGTCGCGGCTGGCCATCGGCGCCCGGCGTGCCGAGCAGGGCGTTGACCCGCACCAGTCCGCCGGCGATCAACAGCGGCGCTTCCAGTTCGCGCTGGATCTGGCTGACCTGGGTCTGTGCCAGCGAGGTCAGGCGCTGTTCGATGACTTGCTCGAACTGGGCCTGGGTCCGTTGCTGGACCATTTCCTGGGTGCGGGCACCGGAGAACAGCGCATACAGCACCAGCGCGGCGACTACGCTGAGTACGATGGCGCCGGCCAGGGCGGCCACGGAAAACTGGATCGACTTGAACTTCATGGGAGCTCCGCACGCGAGAGGACGTCTGCGCTGTTGTATCGGCAGCCGCTATTGCGTCATGAGGTTGCGGCCGAGTAATTGCAGGCGGATGTCGCAAATGGACCCGTGCGCGACGCGGATGCGCAGGGTTTGTCGGTGGGTATGAATTTTTTCCTACAGGTCAGAGGGCGTTTTCTGAAAGTGCGTGCAACACGTCCGTTGCATCTGGCGTCGATACAATTACCCGCCTAGGATACGCGGCAGGTTTTCAGGGAGCTTTTGAATGAACAAGACATTGGTTGTAAGTGCACTGAGCGCGGCGCTGTTGCTGGCCGGTTGTCAGTCGGTCAACACCACCAGCGGCGGTGCCGTGGGCGTGGAGCGCAAGCAGTACATGTTCAGCATGCTGTCCTCGCAAGAGGTCGACCAGATGTATGCCCAGTCCTATCAGAAGACCGTGGGCGAAGCGTCCAGCAAAGGCGTGCTGGACAAGACCAGCAACGATGCCAAACGCATTCAGGCCATCGCCAACCGGCTGATCGCCCAGGCACCGAATTTCCGTCCGGATTCGGCGCAATGGAAGTGGGAAGTGAACCTGATCAAGAGCGACGAACTCAACGCCAACTGCGGTCCTGGCGGCAAGATCATTTTCTACACCGGGCTGATCGACAGCCTGAAACTCACCGACGATGAAATCGCTGCGGTCATGGGCCATGAAATCGCCCACGCCCTGCGCGAGCACGGTCGTGAAGCAATGTCCAAGGCCTATGGCATCGAAATGGCCAAGCAGGGCGCCGGTGCGTTGCTCGGTCTGGGTCAGGACAGCCTGGCGCTGGCTGACACCGTGGCCAACTACGGCATGACGCTGCCCAACAGTCGCGCCAACGAAAACGAAGCCGACCTGATCGGCCTGGAACTGGCCGCACGTGCCGGCTACAACCCGAATGCCGCGATCACCCTGTGGAACAAGATGAGCAAGGCGTCCGAAGGTGCACCGCCAGAGTTCATGAGCACTCACCCGGCGTCGTCCAGCCGGATCGCTTCCCTGGAAGCGGCAATTCCGAAGGTCATGCCGCTGTACGAGAAAGCGCCCAAGTCCTGAAACAATGATCGCTCCCGCACTGAGTGCGGGAGCGTTCTGCCGGATCAAACCCAGCCGCTGCTCTGCATCGCCTTGTACACCGCAACGATCGCCAGGATCAGGAACGCCGAGGCGGCCAGTCGACGGATCAGGGTCAACGGCAGTTTCTCTGCTGCAAAATTACCCGCCAGTACCACCGGCACGTTGGCGATCAGCATGCCCGCCGTGGTGCCGATAATCACCAGCCACAGCTCCGGGTATTGCGCGGCCAGCATCACCGTGGCGATCTGGGTCTTGTCGCCGATTTCCGCCAGGAAGAACGCGATCAGCGTGGTCAGGAATGGCCCGAACTTGCGGGCGGTGCTGGCTTCATCGTCATCCATCTTGTCCGGCACCAGCGTCCACAGGGCGGTGGCGGCGAAGCTCGCGGCGAGAATCCAGTGCAGGACGGAATCCGAGAAGAAGCTGCCGAACCAGGCGCCAACCGCACCGGCTGCTGCGTGGTTGGCCAGGGTTGCAGCGACGATACCGGCAATGATCGGCCAGGGTTTGCGAAAGCGTGCGGCGAGAATCAGCGCGAGCAGTTGCGTCTTGTCGCCGATTTCGGCCAAGGCAACGATTGCGGTGGGAACGAGTAACGAGTCCAGCATCAGGATTTCCTAAGGGGCGGGTCGACACGGCTATGACACGTACAGCCTTCCCGCCCCGGGTAAGGTGTGCGTGTCATAGGTCTTGTCAAACCCTGCGATCCGTCTGCTGCGGACGCTTGGGTCGCATACGCCATGATCTGAGGATCAAGTATGTTGACGTATGCCGGACGAGCTTGGCGCTCGTGGGAGACTACTCCCCTAGGACGGAGCGGATTCTGCCTAGGCCGAATCCATTCGGCAAGTGCTAATTTTTAGCCGCGCTTGGCCCGGTAAATCCGGAAACCATTGCCTTCGGCCTTGATCGCGCAGACCCCGAGATGCTCTTCGATCAACGGTTGATACTTCAGGAAGCTGTTCGCAACCAGGCGCAGTTCGCCGCCGTTTTTCAGATGTTTGGCCGCTTTTCGCAGCAAGTTCTCGGTGGCGAAATAGTCGGTGTGAACGCCGACATGGAACGGCGGATTGCTCAAAATTGCGTTCAAGCCCATCGGTGCGGCGTCGATGCCGTCACCGGTCAGCACCTCGGCTTCCAGACCGTTGGCCGCCAGAGTCAAACGGCTGCTGGCGGCAGCGAAGGCGTCAACATCGAGCAACGTGACCTGATTGTGCGGGTAACGACGCTTGACCGCCGCGCCGAGCACGCCGGCGCCGCAACCGAAGTCCAGCAAATGTCCGCTCGGCAGTTTGTCCAGGTGTTCCAGCAGCAGGGCACTGCCGCGATCCAGTCGGCCGTGGCTGAACACGCCCGGCAGGCTGATGACCTTCAATGGGCCTTCGGCCAGCGGCAGTTCGTAAGTCTGCGCCAGGCTTTCCAGTGGTTTGGCTTGCGGGGCATTGGCCACGGTCACTTGCCACAATTGGCAATGGCGCGCGCTGTCGAGCTTGCGCGGCTTGCCGAACGGGTTGAGCTGTTTGGACGCGCCTTCGATGCCGCTGCGCTTTTCCCCGACCAGATACACCTCGCGCCCGGCCAGACGCGAAGCCACGGCATTGAGGATGTAATCGGTCAGGTCCTTGGCCTTGGGCAGGAACACCACGGCGCTGGTGAATTCGCGTTCCGGCACGTTTACGCCAAAATGGCTGCGACCTTCGAAACGCGCATCGAGTGCGGCCTGATCGCCGGCGTGCCAGCACCATCCAAACGCGTCGGGCAGACGCCCCAGCAAATCATCGGCAGGCAAACCGGCCAACAATACCGAACCCTGGAATAACTCGGCCTGACGAAGCAGTACTTCACTGCGCGGATCCATAACTGCTCCTGTGAAAAAAAGTGCCGCAGTTTATCAACTGACGACCCGCAGCGCCTTACCGCTGTAGAACGCCTGGGTGTTTTCCACCAGTTGGCCGACGATTCGTTGCCGCGCTTCGCGGCTGCCCCAGGCGTTGTGCGGCGTGACGATCAGGCGTGGGATGTCGACCGCCAGCAGCGGATTGCCGTTGGTCGGTGGTTCGATGCTCAGCACATCGGTGGCCGCGCCGCCCAGATGACCGCTGCGCAGGGCATCGGCCAGGGCCTGTTCGTCGATCAGCCCGCCACGGGCGGTATTGACCACGAAGGCGCCGGGTTTCATCGCGGCGAGTTCGCGGGCTCCGATGAAATGCCGGGTATGTTCGTTGAGCGGGCAGTGCAGGGTCAGGGCGTCGATCTGTGGTAGCAATTCTTCCAGCGGCAGGCGATCTGGACGGGCCGGGCGCCCCGGAATCTGCCCCAGCAACACGCGCATGCCGAAGGCTTCGGCCAGTCGCGCGACTGCGCCGCCGAGTTCACCGTGTCCGAGCAAACCCAGGGTTTTGCCTTCCAGCTCGACGATCGGGTAATCCAGCAGGCAGAACTGTTTCGCTTGTCGCCAGCGGCCCTCGCCGACGGCTTTTTGATAATCGGCCAGGCGCGTGGCGAGGTTGAGCAGCAGCATGATCGTGTGCTGCGCCACTGACGGCGTGCCGTAACCCTGACAGTTGCACACGGTGATGCCGTGGGCGCGGGCGGCGGCCAGATCGACGTTATTGGTGCCGGTGGCCGTGATCAGGATCAGTTTCAGCTGTGGGTTGGCGGCCATGGCGGCGGCGTCGATCAGGACCTTGTTGCTGATCGCCACGGTCGCCCCTTGCAGGCGGTCGCTCACTTGCCCAGGCAACGTCTGGGGGAACAGTTGCAGATCGCTGAAGCAGTCACGCAAAGGGCTCAGATCGAGATCGCCAAGATCCAGCGACGGGTGATCGAGGAATACGGCGCGGTGGGCGTTCGTCATCAACTGTACCTGTTGTGCTTTGAAGGGAAGGCGTAATCTGCCGAGCCTACCAGATGAAACAACTCGTTACGCTTGGCCGAAAGGAGCCCCCATGTACTGGACCGAATTCTTGACCGTTGCCCTGATCCACCTGTTGGCCGTCGCCAGCCCCGGTCCTGATTTCGCCGTGGTGGTGCGCGAGAGCGTGACCCACGGGCGTCGCGCCGGCACCTGGACGGCATTGGGCGTGGGCACGGCGATTTTCCTGCACGTCGGTTATTCGCTGCTGGGGATCGGCCTGATCGTTTCCCAATCGATCGTGCTGTTCAACGCTCTGAAATGGGCCGCCGCCGCTTATCTGCTGTACATCGGTTTCAAGGCCCTGCGTGCGCAACCGGCGAAAACCGTGACCGATGATCTGCACAAAGAGGCCGGCGAGCGCACCGCACGTGGCGCCTTCACCTCAGGCTTCGTGACCAATGGCCTGAACCCGAAAGCCACGCTGTTTTTCCTGTCGCTGTTCACCGTGGTGATCAACCCGCACACGCCACTGGCAGTGCAGGCCGGTTACGGCATTTACCTGGCGGCTGCGACTGCAACCTGGTTCTGCCTGGTGGCGATGCTGTTCAGCCAGCAGCGCGTGCGTGCCGGTTTCGCCCGCATGGGCCACTGGTTCGACCGCACCATGGGCGCGGTGCTGATCGCCATCGGCGTGAAACTCGCGTTCACCGAGATGCATTGATCCTTCTGAGCTGTCATCTGTTTCGGCAAATGCTGGCGCAAAGCTAGCATTTGTACGGCTCTGCAAATCATTCCTTTGGCTGATTTGGCTGACGTATAACGGTTCTAGAGTACGAAACTCCAAAGCCAACACCGTGCAGTCAGAAAAGGGATTCTTATGTTGCAGACTCGCGTTATTCCGCCCGCCGAAGGGGCGTACCAGTATCCACTGCTGATTAAACGGCTGCTGATGTCGGGCGCCCGTTACGAGAAAACCCGCGAGATCATCTACCGTGACCAGTTGCGCTACAGCTACCCGACCCTGATCGAGCGGGTCGCGCGGCTGGCCAACGTGCTGACGGCGGCCGGCGTAAAGGCCGGTGATACCGTGGCGGTGATGGACTGGGACAGCCATCGCTACCTCGAATGCATGTTTGCGATCCCGATGATCGGCGCGGTGATCCACACCATCAACGTGCGCCTGTCGCCGGAACAGATTCTCTACACCATGAACCACGCCGAGGACCGCTTCGTGCTGGTCAACAGCGAGTTCGTCGGGCTTTACCAGGCCATCGCGCCACACCTGGCCACGGTGGAGAAAACCCTGCTGCTGACCGATCTGCCGGAAAAAAGCGCCGATCTGCCGAACCTGGTGGGCGAGTACGAGCAACTGCTGGCGGCGGCGAGTCCGCTGTACGACTTCCAGGACTTCGACGAAAACTCGGTCGCCACCACGTTCTACACCACGGGCACCACCGGAAATCCGAAGGGCGTGTACTTCACCCATCGGCAACTGGTGCTGCACACCATGGGTGTGTCGACCATCATGGGCGCCATCGACAGCGTGCGGCTGCTGGGCACCAACGACGTGTACATGCCGATCACCCCGATGTTCCACGTGCATGCCTGGGGCTTGCCGTATGTGGCGACCATGCTCGGGCTCAAGCAGGTTTATCCGGGGCGTTACGACCCGGAATTTCTGGTCGAGCTGTGGCGCAAGGAAAAGGTCACGTTTTCCCACTGCGTGCCGACCATCCTGCAGATGGTGCTCAACGCCAAGGGCGCGCAAGACACCGATTTCGGCGGCTGGAAAATCGTCATCGGTGGCAGTGCGCTCAATCGCACGCTGTATGAAACGGCCAAGAGCAAGGGCATTCAACTGACGGCCGCGTATGGCATGTCGGAAACCGGGCCGTTGGTCTCTTGCGCGCATTTGAACGATGAGTTGATGGCGGGCACCGAAGACGAGCGCACTACTTACCGGATCAAGGCCGGCGTGCCGGGACCGTTGGTCGAGGCGGCGATCATCGACAGCGAGGGCAATTTCCTCCCGGCCGACGGTGAAACCCAAGGCGAACTGGTGCTGCGCGCACCGTGGCTGACCGAAGGCTATTTCAACGAACCGCAGAAGGGCGCCGAGCTGTGGGCCGGTGGCTGGTTGCACACCGGTGACGTCGCCACGATCGACAGCATGGGCGTGATCGACATCCGCGACCGGATCAAGGACGTGATCAAGACCGGCGGCGAATGGATTTCCTCGCTGGATCTCGAAGACCTGATCAGTCGCCATGTCGCGGTACGTGAAGTAGCAGTCGTGGGCATTGCCGATCCACAGTGGGGCGAGCGTCCATTTGCCTTGCTGGTGGTCCGCGAAGGGCATGCCATCGGGGCGCGCGAGCTCAAGGAACACCTCAAGCCATTCGTTGAATTGGGGCACTTGAGCAAGTGGGCGATCCCGAGCCAGATCGCGCTTGTTACTGAAATTCCCAAGACCAGTGTCGGCAAGCTCGACAAGAAGCGCATCCGCCTCGACATCACCGAATGGCAGGCCAACAACAGCACCTTCCTCTCGACGCTCTGAGCGTCCGCTGGCGCGCCGAAAACGGCGCGCCAGACCCACCAAGCAAGCGCTTGGCTTGTGAAATCCGAATTTTCAGCCATCCTTGCCGTGCCGACATGTGTCGGACTGGCGAAAGGACTGTTCCAGAGTGGCCGGCAGCTGCAAATCACACTTTAGAGGGATCAAGCAGTACCCCCTGCTGGCTATAGTCCGCTCAAGGATTTTTAAGAACGGGGCACACGCACTAACGGGGCGATGCAACATTGAAGCGATTTCGGTAAGCCTCTGGCGCCCGGTCCTTCAGGCGTTTTTAAAAGTACTCACTGCCATAACAATAATGCACATGGAGTAGCGTCGATGACCTCAGTAAACCAGTTCTGGCGCCGGGCAAAGCTGCCTCTGGCCGTCAGTCTTGCTTCTTCGCTCGCCGGGCCCGCTTTCGGCGTCAGTTTCAACGTCGGTGAAATCGAAGGCCAGTTCGACTCCTCCCTGTCGATCGGTGCCAGCTGGTCCACCCAGAGCCCGAACAAGAACCTCATCGGCGTCAACAACGGCGGCCACGGTCTGTCCCAGACTTCCGACGACGGCCATGCCAACTTCAAGAGCGGCGAGACCTTCTCGAAGATCTTCAAGGGCATCCATGACCTCGAGCTGAAGTACGGCGACACCGGCGTGTTCGTCCGTGGCAAGTACTGGTACGACTTCGAACTGAAGGACGAGAGCCGCGAGTTCAAGGACATCAGCGACAGCAACCGCAAGGAAGGCGCCAAGTCCGCCGGCGGTCAGATCCTCGACGCCTTCGTCTACCACAACTACGCGATCGCCGATCAGCCAGGCTCCGTGCGTCTGGGCAAGCAGGTGGTGAGCTGGGGTGAAAGTACCTTCATCGGCGGCGGCATCAACTCGATCAACCCGATCGACGTTTCCGCGTTCCGTCGTCCGGGCGCCGAGATCAAGGAAGGCCTGATCCCGGTCAACATGTTCTATGTGTCCCAGAGCCTGACCGACAACCTGTCGGCCGAAGCCTTCTATCAGCTCGAGTGGGACCAGACCGTCGTCGACAACTGCGGCACGTTCTTCTCCCAGCCGGACATCATTGCCGATGGCTGCACCGACAACCTGCGCGTGCTGAACAAGCGCTCGCAGATCCCGGCCATTGCCCTGGGGCCATTGGCGGCCAACGGCGTCAACGTCAATGAAGAAGGTGTGCTGGTGCCGCGCGGCGCCGATCGCGATGCGCGCGATAGCGGCCAGTGGGGCGCGTCCCTCAAGTACATGTTCGAACCGCTGGACACCGAGTTCGGTGCCTACTTCATGAATTACCACAGCCGTGCGCCGATCTTCAGTGCCACTGGCGCGCCGCAATCGGTCTACAACGGCGTGGCCGCATTGCCAGGTCCGTTTCAGGCGCTCGGGCCTCTGCTGGTCGCCGGCAATTCGAAGTACTTCGTCGAATACCCAGAGGACATCCGCCTCTACGGTCTGAGCTTCTCCACCACCCTGCCTACCGGTACGGCGTGGAGCGGTGAGATCAGCTATCGCCCGAATGCGCCGGTACAACTGAACTCCACGGACATCCTGTTCGCCGGTGTGCGTCCATTGGGCGGCCCGTATGCCAACGCTTCGCTGCTCAATGGTGTGCCAGGCCAGGATCTGCATGGCTACGAGCGCAAGGAAATCACTCAACTGCAAACCACCTTCACGCACTTCTTCGATCAGGTCATGGGCGCTAGCCGTCTGACCCTGGTGGGTGAAGTGGGCATGACTTACGTGGGCGGTCTGGAAAGCCGGTCCGACAAGCGCTATGGCCGTGATCCGGTCTTCGGCCCGGGCGAATTGCCAGCCACCGGTACCACCAACACCTGCGTGAACATCCTCAACAACGGCACCATCAATGGCGCCGGACCTGGCTCACCGCAGAACAACCGTAGTCGCAATTGCGACAATGACGGTTTCACCACGTCGATGTCCTGGGGTTATCGCGGTCGTGCGATCTGGGAATACAACGATGTGTTCGCCGGCGTGAACCTCAAGCCGAACGTGGCCTGGTCCCACGACGTCAGCGGCTACTCGCCAGGCCCTGGCGGCAACTTCGAGGAAGGTCGCAAGGCTGTCAGCCTGGGTGTCGATGCCGAGTACCAGAACACCTACACCGCGAGCCTGGCCTACACCAACTTCTTCGACGGCAAGTACAGCACCGTGGATGACCGCGATTTCGTGGCGCTCAGCCTCGGCGTGAACTTCTAAGCACTGCATTTTCAGGACGAACGAATTTATGAAAATAACAAAAAGTCTGTTCCACGCCGGTGTTCTGGGCCTGTCGCTGCTGGCGACCGGCGTCATGGCGGCGGTGCCTGCCGCCGAAGCGGACAAGCTGGGCAAGAGCCTGACCCCGATGGGCGCCGAAATGGCCGGTAACGCGGACGGCTCGATCCCGGCCTGGAAACCGATGCCGAAGAATGCCGGCACCGTCGACAGCAAAGGCTTCCTGTCCGACCCGTACGCCAGTGAAAAGCCGCTCTTCACCATCACCAAGCAGAACGTCGATCAGTACAAGGCCAAGCTTGCGCCGGGTCAGTACGCGATGTTCCAGCGTTACCCTGACACCTTCAAGATGCCGGTCTATCCGTCTCATCGTGGTGCCACCGTGCCGGATGAGGTATTCGCCGCCATCAAGAAGAACGCCACCACCACGACCCTGGTGTCGGGTGGCAACGGCCTGGAAAACTTCGATATCGCCGTTCCGTTCCCGATTCCGAAAAGCGGTGTGGAAGTCATCTGGAACCACATCACCCGCTATCGCGGCGGCAGCGTGACCCGTCTGGTGACCCAGGCCACGCCGCAACCGAACGGCTCGTTCAGCCTGGTGTACTTCCAGGACCAGTTCGTATTCCGCGACAAGATGAAGGACTACGATCCGGCGAACCCGGGCAACATCCTGTTCTACTTCAAGCAGAAAGTGACTGCGCCGGCACGTCTGGCCGGTGGTGTGCTGCTGGTGCACGAAACCCTCGACCAGGTGAAGGAACCGCGTTCGGCGTGGGTCTACAACGCCGGTCAGCGTCGTGTGCGTCGCGCACCGCAAGTGTCCTATGACGGCCCGGGTACCGCGGCGGACGGCCTGCGGACTTCCGACAACCTGGACATGTTCAACGGCGCACCGGACCGTTACGACTGGAAACTGATCGGCAAGCAAGAAATGTACATCGCCTCTGACAGCTACAAGCTCGACGATCCGAAGCTCAAGTACGCCGACATCATCAAGGCCGGGCACATCAACCAGGATCTGGCGCGTTATGAACTGCGTCGCGTCTGGCACGTGACCGCGACCCTGAAGGAAGGTCAGCGTCACATCTATGCCAAGCGCGACTTCTTCATCGACGAAGACACCTGGCAAGCGGCGGTGATCGATCACTACGACGGTCGTGGTCAATTGTGGCGCGTGGCGGAAGCTCACGCTCAGGACTACTACAACGTTCAGGTACCGTGGTACACCCTGGAGACCCTTTACGATCTGCAGTCCGGCCGTTACCTGGCGCTGGGCATGAAGAACGAAGAGAAGTCGGCGTATGACTTCGATTTTACCGCCACCACCAGCGACTTCACTCCAGCCGCTCTGCGTCAGGATGGTGTTCGCTAAGCTCCTGTAAACCGAGGCCGCATCCTCGTGAAAACGCCCCGACAGGTTCGGGGCGTTTTTTTGTCTGTCGCTTTTTCCGTAGCCTTTTTGTAGCCATTTGTAGCAACGACCTTCATAACTGCTCCGTTTAAGGCTAGTCTGCGGGCATCTGCTACGCCGCCAACAGCCCTACGAACAAGAGCCGGCCATGACTGATCTGTCCCCACTTCCGGGTCCCGCAAGCGTTGCCGTCGCGGCACTGGACGGACGTTTTTTTCGCCCGCCATTACCCGATGGCTACGTGCTGCGACCCCGTTTGTGCGAACGCCTTGGCGCCGGACTCGGAGGGCGCCTGTTGCTGGTCAGCGCTCCGGCCGGGTTCGGCAAGAGCTCGCTGGCGGTGGAGTTCTGTCAGAGCCTGCCGGCGCACTGGCAAAGCCTTTGGTTGGGGCTGAGCCCGCGGGATAACGATCCGGGGCGGTTTCTCGAACGACTGCTCGAAGGCCTGCAGGACTACTTCCCGGAACTCGGCAGCCGCGCACTGGGGCTGCTGAAAATGCGTCAACGCCATCAACCGTTTGCCTTCGAAGAATGGCTGGACGGCCTGTTGGATGAGTTGACGCTGCATCTGCAACCCACGGCCCCGCTGCTGTTGGTACTGGATGATTACCATCTTGCTCAAGGGCCGGTGCTCGATCGTTGCCTGCAGTTTTTCCTCAATCATTTACCGGACGGCCTGGTGGTCATGGTCACCAGTCGGCAGCGCCCGGACTGGCACCTGGCCCGTCTGCGGCTGTCGCGCCAATTGCTGGAACTGCACGAACAGGATCTGCGCCTGACCCACGACGAAGCCCTGGCACTGCTTGATCGTCACAGCAGTTCCCTGCGCGGTGAAGCGCTGGAAAACCTGATCCAGCGCAGCGAAGGCTGGGTGGCCGGCCTGCGCTTCTGGCTGCTGGCAATTTCCGAAGTCGGCACCGAGTCGGCGTTGCCGCAAGCGCTGAACGGCGGGGAAGGGCTGATCCGCGAATACCTGCTGGAGGAAGTCATCGATTGCCTGCCCGCCGAGGTGCAGGCGTTTCTTTATGACACCGCACCGCAGGAGCGCTTTTGCAGCGAGTTGTGTGACGCGGTGCGCGAGGCCCATGACAGCGCCGAAATCCTGCGTTTCCTGCTGGCGCATCAGGTGTTCCTGGTGCCGCTGGACGAGCACGGGCACTGGTACCGTTATCACCACCTGTTTTCCGACCTGTTGCGCAGCCGGCCTATCGCCCGGGCACTGGTCCCCGCCGCGACGCTGCATCTGCGCGCCTGCCGCTGGTTCAACGCCCAGGGCCTGCTGGATGAAGCCGTCGAGCAGGCCTTGCGCGCGGGGCATCTGGACGTCGCGGCCAATCTGGTACAAAACCTCTCCGAGGAGCAACTGCTGGCCGAGCAGAATGTCGGCATGTTGCTGCGCTGGAAAATGGACTTGCCTGATAGCCTGCTGATCAGCACCCCGCGCCTGATTGTGTTGTACAGCTGGGCGTTGGGGCTTGCCTGTCAGCTCGACGCGGCCGAGGAGCTTGCCAGTCACCTAAGCCGGTTTCTGCCTGCACCCTCGGCTACCGCACAGAAATCGATGCTGGCCCAATGGCTGGCGCTCAAGGGCATCATCGCCCGTGGGCGAGGCCATCGCGAGCAGACCATCGAGTATTGCAGCGAGGCACTGGAAAGCCTGCCGGCCAAGCGCTATGGCCAGCGCCTGATGTGCTTGTCGACCTTGTCCAACCTGGCAATTGCCGACGGCGATCTGTGGCGCGCACGGGGTCTGAACCGCGAGTCGCTTGAGCTGGCGCAGCGGGTCGGCAATCCCTTGTTCGAGGCGTTGGCGCATTATGATCGTGCCCGCGTCCTGCAGGCGCGCGGCGAAATCCTGCGCGCACTCGATGAAGTGCGCCAAGGGCTGGAGCGCCTGCGCGGATTGTCTGCACAGCGTTTGTACGCCGTGCGTGCGCGACTGACGCTGTACGAGGGTTTTCTGCTGGCCATGCGGTTGCAGCCCGAAGCGGCGCGCCAGCGATTACAGACGGGTTTGAGCGAAGCTCGGGCCTGTCGGGATATCAGCGTGTTGATCGGCCATTGCGTCATCGCCCGACTTGACGGCAGCAGCGGCGACTACGCACGGGCCTTCGCCGAGCTGGCCGAAGCCGAACGCCTGATGCACATCTGGGACGTCCCGCCAATCTACTATCTGGCGATGATCACCCTGGTCAAATGCGAATTGTGGCTGGCGCAGGGGCGCATCGATCTGGCCGAAGCGTGGCTGGCACGACTGGGGCAGACCTACACGGGCGAACGTGCAGCGGCTCCGCCGGAGTTTCATCCGCAGCTGCCGTTGCATGTCGAGTTGCAGCAGGCGTTGCTGGATGTCATTCAGGGGCAGCCGATGCTCGCTGAAGGGCGGTTGAATGTCCTCCTGGAAAACGGTCAGCAGACCGGGAGGCAATTGTTGAGCGTGATGGCGTTGACGCAAAAGGTTTCACTGCTGCTGGCCGGTGGCCGCGAACCTGAGGCCCGCAAGGCTTTGGCTCAAGCATTGGAAGCGGCGTCCGGCGGTGTCCTGCAGCCTTTCGATCTACTGATCAAAGAGCATGCAGACTGGTTGCGCGGGCAACTGTCATTGACTGCACCGGCAGCCGTCGGTCAGCAATTGCTTGAGCAATTCCCTCAGACCCAGGCTCGCCCCACTGCGGAGTCTGCCGCTACCGAACAGCTCAGCAGCCGCGAACTGGCGGTGCTGCGTCTGATCGCTCAGGGTTGCTCGAATCAGGAAATCAGCGATCAACTGTTCATCTCTCTGCACACCGTGAAAACCCATGCCAGTCATATCAACAGCAAGCTGGGTGTGGAGCGGCGCACGCAGGCGGTGGCGCGGGCGAAAGAGTTGGGAGTGTTGAACTGAATCTGCTGTTTTGCGCTGTGTCGTCATCCTGCGAGCCAACAACGTAAAATGGCGCAAATCAGCCTTTGCGCATTGTTTCGAATGCCTTTTCAGGATCCCCCATGACCGCTGCAAATCCCGCGCTCATTCGCGAAACCTTCCCCGTCGGCCCGCTCCAGTGCAACTGCACGATCATCGGCGACCCGATCACCAAAAAAGCCATCGTCGTTGACCCGGGCGGCAATCCTGACCTGATCATGGCCCGCGTCGATGCGCTGGGCCTGAAAGTGGTCAGCATCATTCACACCCACGCGCACCTCGATCACTTCCTGGCTTCCGGCCAGATGAAGGAGAAGACCGGCGCCACCTTGCATCTGCACAAGGAAGACCAGTTTCTCTGGGACAACCTCGAAATGCAGTGCCAGATGTTCGGCGTGCCCTACACCCCCGTGCCGTCACCGGATCGCTGGTTGAGCGACGATGAAGAGCTGGCCTGTGGCTGTGGCGTGGCACTGCACACACCGGGGCATACGCCAGGTTCCATGAGCTTCTGGTTTTCCGAGGCTAAGCTGTTGATTGCCGGCGACACGTTGTTTCGTCGCGGAGTAGGGCGCACGGATTTGTGGGGCGGCGATCAGGCGACCATCGTGCGATCGATCAAGCAGCGGCTGTACACCCTGGATGAAGACGCGACTGTCGTGGCCGGGCATGGTCCGGATACGCGTCTTGGAGATGAAATGCGCGAGAACCCGTTTGTGCGTGCCTAAACATTTTGTCACGGGTGTGCAGCGGAATTTTTGTGCATTGTCATGATCCAACGCCCGCACGGGCCAGTTGCCAATGGCCGCTGCACCACAGAATGCAAAATGTAGGAGCTCTCCATGTTCACCACGCGTCGTTTGATTATTGTCGCTACTGCCGTGGCCGTTTTGTCCGGCTGCGCCTCGCCCAACCCGTATGACAATCAGGGTCAGGCCGACGGTGGCTCCCAGGGCATGAGCAAAACCGCCAAGTACGGTGGCCTCGGAGCACTGGCCGGCGCGCTGGCCGGTGCCGCCATCGACCACAACAACCGCGGCAAGGGAGCGCTGATTGGCGCAGCTGTCGTCGGTGCCTCGGCCGCCGGTTACGGCTACTACGCCGACCAGCAGGAGAAAAAGCTGCGCGCCAGCATGGCCAACACCGGGGTTGAAGTGCAGCGTCAGGGCGATCAGATCAAGCTGATCATGCCGGGCAACATCACCTTCGCCACCGATTCGGCGAACATCGCTCCCAGCTTCTATCAGCCGTTGAACAACCTGGCCAACTCGCTCAAAGAGTTCAACCAGAACCAGATCGAAATCGTCGGCTATACCGACAGCACTGGCAGCCGTCAGCACAACATGGACCTGTCCCAGCGTCGTGCGCAGAGTGTGGCGACCTACCTGACGTCGCAAGGTGTCAGCGGTGCCAACCTGAGCGCCCGCGGTGCCGGTCCGGATAATCCGATCGCCAGCAACGGTGACGTCAATGGCCGCGCGCAGAACCGCCGCGTCGAGGTCAACCTCAAGGCAATCCCGGGCCAGCAGTACGGTGGCCAGCAACAGCCGGGCACCGTTCAGCAATACCCGTAACCGTCAGGTACAAAAAAGCCCCCGGACAAGTGATTGTCCGGGGGCTTTTTGTTGGCGCGAAGGCTGATTACTTCTTCAGACCGTAATGCTCGTCGAGCATGCCCGGCGAGTTCGGGGTCTTCGGCGCGTAGTCACGCGGCGGTTCCTGATCCCGTGGCGGCGTCAGGCGTTCCCGTGGGGCCTGTGCTGCCTCGGAGTGCAAGGAAGCCAGCAGGCGTTGACGAGTCTGCTCGTCCAGGGCCAGGCGGTTGGCGCCCTCGGCGAGGTGGTCCTGCACTTCCTGATAGCTCTGGGTCAGTTTCTTGACCAGATTGGCGGTGCTGTTGAAGTGGGTCACCACTTCGTTCTGATAACTGTCGAAACGTTCCTGAATATCATCCAGTTGACGCTGCGTGCGGCTGGGCGCGGCGTTCGGCGCAACGCGAGCGATCAGGAAACCAATGGCGACACCCACAACCAGGGCAAGAGTCGGTAACAACCAAACTAAGAGCGAGTGTTCCACGAGTCCTTCCTCTATAAACGGCTTTGCTTTACGTTAACGGCTCGAACCTGCGCTGTATACCGCGATTCACTCGCAATAGACTGGCACAGACAATTTGCTAGACGAGTCGACCCGATCCGAGGTCACGGAGTTCCTTCCTTGCTGATGCGTGAAACCCCTGTAGTGATTGATGGCCCGGTGGGTCAACTTGAGTCTTTGTACCTGGACAATGAGCAGCCGCGAGGCATCGCGCTGATCTGCCATCCCAACCCGGTGCAGGGCGGCACCATGCTCAACAAGGTCGTCTCGACCCTGCAGCGCACCGCGCGCGATGCCAGCCTGATCACCTTGCGCTTCAACTATCGCGGCGTCGGTGCCAGCGAAGGCTCTCATGACATGGGCACGGGTGAGGTCGACGACGCCCAGGCTGCCGCCGCATGGCTGCTGGACAAACATCCGGGTCTGCCACTGACCCTGTTCGGTTTCTCCTTCGGTGGATTTGTTGCAGCAAGTCTCGGCGGCCGTCTCGAAGCCCAAGGCATCACGCTCAAGCACTTGTTCATGGTCGCACCGGCGGTGATGCGCCTGGGCGAGCAGGATCAACTGCCGCAGCAGGGCGAACTGACCGTGATCCAGCCGGAAACCGACGAAGTGATCGAGCCGCAGCGGGTCTACGACTGGTCCGACAAACTCCAGCGCCCCCATGAGCTGCTGAAAGTGGCAGAATGCGGACACTTTTTTCATGGCAAGCTGACCGATCTCAAGGATCTGATCCTGCCGCGTCTCTCGAATTGATTGCAGTCTGACAAGCGATTACCCATGACGAACCGTACCCGCATCCTCACCGGCATCACTACCACCGGCACCCCGCACCTGGGCAACTACGCCGGCGCCATTCGCCCGGCGATTCTCGCCAGCCGCGACAGCAATGCCGATTCGTTCTACTTCCTGGCCGACTATCATGCCTTGATCAAATGCGATGACCCGCTGCGCATTCAGCGCTCGCGTCTGGAAATCGCCGCGACCTGGCTGGCCGGTGGCCTGGATGTGGATCGCGTGACCTTCTATCGTCAGTCCGACATCCCGGAAATCCCCGAGCTGACCTGGCTGCTGACGTGTGTCGCGGCCAAGGGCCTGCTCAACCGTGCCCACGCCTACAAGGCTTCGGTGGACAAGAACCTCGAGACCGGCGAAGACCCGGATGCCGGCATCACCATGGGCTTGTACAGCTATCCGGTGCTGATGGCGGCCGACATCCTGATGTTCAACGCACACAAGGTGCCGGTCGGTCGCGACCAGATCCAGCATGTGGAAATGGCTCGTGACATCGGTCAGCGTTTCAACCACCTGTTCGGCCAGGGCAAGGAGTTCTTCACCATGCCCGAAGCGCTGATCGAAGAAAGCGTCGCCACGCTGCCGGGCCTGGACGGTCGCAAGATGTCCAAGAGCTACGACAACACCATTCCGCTGTTCTCCAGCGCCAAGGAAATGAAGGACGCGATCTCGCGGATCGTCACCGACTCCCGCGCGCCGGGCGAAGCGAAAGATCCGGACAACTCGCACCTGTTCACCCTGTTCCAGGCGTTCTCCACGCCGGCGCAGGCCGACGAGTTCCGCAGCGAACTGCTGGGTGGTCTGGGCTGGGGCGAGGCGAAGAACCGTCTGTTCCAGTTGCTCGATAACGAGCTGGGCGAGTCCCGCGAGCGTTATCACCAGTTGATCGAGCGTCCGGCCGATCTGGAAGACATCCTGCAACACGGTGCCAAAAAGGCCCGTGCGGTGGCGACGCCGTTCCTCAACGAGCTGCGCGAAGCGGTCGGCCTGCGCTCCTTCGTCAATCAGGTTCAGGTGACCGCGACCACCAAGAAGAAAGCCGCTAAAGCCGCACGTTTCGTCAGTTTCCGCGAAGACGACGGCAGTTTCCGTTTCCGTCTGTTGGCGGCCGATGGCGAGCAACTGCTGCTGTCGCGCAACTTCGCCGACGGCAAGACCGCCGGTCAGGTGACCAAGCAGCTGCAGTCGGGTCAGGCACTGGATGTGCGCAGCGAAGACCTGAGCTTCAGTGTCTGGCTGGAAGGCGAGTGTGTCGGCGACAGCCCGGCATTTGCCGACGTGGCGGCGCGGGACGCGGCCGTCGAGGCCTTGCGGATCGCTCTGACACCGGTTCAGGAATAATCAACGGGCCGGCCCGACCAAGGGCCGATTGCCATTCCCACGGGCCATCGCTACAGTGACGGCCCGTTTTTGTTGCCTTGCTAACGAATTATGACGCCCCTAGAACGATATCAAGCTGATCTGAAACGCCCGGACTTCTTCCACGATGCGGCGCAGGAAACTGCCGTGCGTCATCTGCAACGCCTGTACGACGACCTGATCGCGGCCGAGCAGAACAAGCCGGGTTTGCTGGGCAAGCTGTTTGGCAAAAAGGATCAGACGCCGGTCAAGGGCCTGTACTTCTGGGGCGGCGTGGGTCGTGGCAAGACTTACCTGGTGGACACCTTCTTCGAAGCGCTGCCATTCAAGGAAAAGACCCGCACTCACTTCCACCGCTTCATGAAGCGCGTGCACGAAGAGATGAAAACCCTCGGCGGCGA
Source organism: Pseudomonas sp. 1 (assembly GCF_056626735.1). NCBI lineage: Bacteria > Pseudomonadati > Pseudomonadota > Gammaproteobacteria > Pseudomonadales > Pseudomonadaceae > Pseudomonas > Pseudomonas sp. 1. The sequence goes on from NZ_JBWXMQ010000006.1 coordinate 91,574, forward strand.
GAAAAACCCGCTGACCATTATCGCCAAGCGTTTCGCGACGGAATCGCGGGTCATCTGTTTCGATGAATTCTTCGTCTCCGACATCACCGACGCCATGATCCTCGGCACGCTGATGGAAGAACTGTTCAAGAATGGCGTAACGCTGGTTGCCACTTCGAACATCGTGCCGGACGGCCTGTACAAGGATGGCCTGCAACGCGCGCGCTTCTTGCCGGCCATCGCGCTGATCAAGCAGAACACCGAGATCGTCAACGTCGACAGCGGCGTCGACTACCGTCTGCGCCACCTCGAACAAGCGGAACTGTTCCACTTTCCGCTCGACGAAGTTGCCCATGAAAGCCTGCGCAAGAGCTTTCGCGCACTGACGCCGGAATGCACCGCCGCCGTGGAAAACGATGTGCTGATCATCGAAAACCGCGAAATCCGTGCCCTGCGTACTTGCGATGACGTGGCCTGGTTCGACTTCCGCGAGCTGTGCGATGGCCCGCGCAGCCAGAACGACTACATCGAGCTGGGCAAGATCTTCCACGCCGTGCTGCTCAGTGGCGTGGAGCAGATGAGCGTCACTACCGACGACATCGCCCGACGCTTCATCAACATGGTCGACGAGTTCTACGACCGTAACGTCAAACTGATCATTTCTGCCGAAGTCGAATTGAAAGATCTGTACACCGGCGGGCGTCTGACGTTCGAGTTCCAGCGTACCCTCAGCCGTCTGCTGGAGATGCAATCGCACGAATTCCTGTCCCGGGCACACAAGCCTTAAGCGGAATCGGCAAACAAAAAGGCCTGCAGATGCAGGCCTTTTTTTGTGTCTGGTCGAATCGTCAGGCAGCTTGCTGGAACTGCTGCCGGTACTGGTTCGGCGACAATTCGGTGTGCTGGCGGAACAGCCGCGCGAAGAAGCTCGCATCGTCGTAGCCGACTTCGTAGCTGATGGTCTTGATGCTCTTGCGACTGCCGGAGAGCAGGCCCTTGGCAGTCTCGATGCGCAGCCGTTGCAGGTAGTGCAGCGGCTTGTCGCCGGTGGCGGTCTGGAAGCGGCGCATGAAGTTGCGAATGCTCATGCCGTGCTCGCGCGCCACGTCTTCGAAGCGGAACTTGTCGGCGAAATGCTCTTCAAGCCAGTGCTGGATCTGCAGGATGATCACGTCCTGGTGCAGCTTCTGACCGCCGAAGCCGATGCGGCCAGGTGCGTAGCTGCGTTGCACCTCATAGAGAATGTCGCGGGCCACGGCCTGGGCCACATTGGCACCGCAGAAGCGCTCGATCAGGTAAATGTAGAGATCGCAGGCTGAGGTGGTGCCGCCGGCGCAATACAGATTGTCGGCGTCGGTCAGGTGCTTGTCCTGATTGAGATAGACCTTGGGGAATCGCTCGGCGAAGGCATTGAAGAAGCGCCAGTAGGTGGTCGCTTCCTTGCCGTTGAGCAACCCTGCCTCGGCCAGCCAGAACACCCCGGTGGCCTCGCCGCAGAGTACGGCGCCCCGGGCGTGCTGTTCGCGCAGCCACGGCAGGATCTGTGGATAACGTTGGCACAGCGTATCGAAATCGTCCCAGAACGCCGGGAGGATGATGACGTCGGCGTTTTCCAGGCCGCCGTCCACCGGCATGACCACATCACTGAAGCTGTTCACCGGTTTGCCGTCGGGGCTGACCAGGCGGGTTTCGAACACCGGAGTCAGGCCGTGGCCCAGTTGTTTGCCGTAACGCAGGCTGGCCAGATGGAAGAAATCCTTGGCTTGCATGAGGGTGGAAGCGAAAACCCGGTCGATCGCCAGGATGCTGACGCGCCGCAAGGGCGTGGAGACTTGCTTGGACATAATTCAACTTTTGTTTTTATAAGGGAAAGTGGTCACCAGACGGCTGGATCGTCTTATTTTTTGTCGGATGTGTCCAGTGTCCTGTATCGGAAGCGAGGCTTAGTCTCTGAAGGTCTGATCCCTCCAACAATAAAGAAAAGGTGCCGCATGATTCCCAGAACCTTGTTCAGCTCCGAGCACGAATTGTTCCGCGACAGCGTACGAACATTCCTCGAAAAAGAGGCCGTGCCGTTCCATGGACAATGGGAAAAGCAAGGCTACATCGACCGCAATCTATGGAACAAGGCGGGGGAGGCGGGGATGCTCTGCTCGCATCTGCCAGAGGAATACGGCGGGTTGGGGGCGGACTTTCTCTACAGCGCGGTCGTGATCGAAGAAGTCGGGCGGCTGGGCCTGACCGGCATCGGTTTCTCGCTGCATTCGGACATCGTCGCGCTTTACATCCTGCATTACGGCAGCGAGGCACTGAAGCAGAAATACCTGCCGAAACTGGTGTCCGGCGAGATGGTCACCGCGATCGCCATGACCGAGCCGGGCGCCGGTTCCGACCTGCAAGGGGTCAAGACCACGGCCGTGCTGGATGGCGACGAATATGTGATCAACGGTTCGAAAACCTTCATTACCAATGGCTTTCTGGCGGATCTGGTGATCGTCGTCGCCAAAACGGATCCCAAGGCCGGCGCCAAGGGCACCAGCCTGTTTCTGGTGGAGGCGAATACGCCGGGCTTCGACAAGGGCAAGCGTCTGGAGAAGGTCGGAATGAAGGCTCAGGACACGTCGGAATTGTTCTTCCAGGACGTGCGCGTGCCGAAGGAAAACCTGTTGGGGCAGGCCGGGGCGGGGTTTGCCTATCTGATGCAGGAATTGCCGCAGGAACGTTTGACCGTGGCCATTGGCGGACTGGCTTCAGCCGAGGCGGCGCTGCAATGGACGCTGGATTACACCCGTGACCGCAAAGCGTTCGGCAAGTCGATTGCCGACTTCCAGAATACCCGCTTCAAACTGGCGGAAATGGCCACCGAGATTCAGATCGGCCGGGTGTTCGTCGATCGCTGCCTGGAGTTGCACCTGCAAGGCAAGCTTGATGTGCCGACAGCGGCGATGGCCAAGTATTGGGGCACCGACCTGCAATGCAAGGTGCTCGACGAGTGCGTGCAACTGCATGGCGGCTACGGTTTCATGTGGGAGTACCCGGTGGCCAGGGCCTGGGCGGATGCAAGGGTGCAGCGGATCTATGCCGGCACCAATGAAATCATGAAAGAGATCATTGCGCGGTCGCTTTGAGTTTTGCAGTGAGCATGATCGTTCCCACGCAAAGTGGGAACGATCATCGTCCTTTATTACGGCGCCGGATTCGGGTGATCCTTGTGGATCGCTTCGATCCCTTCCAGTACTTCCTTCGATAGTTTCAGTTCGTAGCTGGCGATGTTGCTGTCCAGTTGCTCCAGCGTCGTCGCCCCGATGATGTTACTGGTGACGAACGGTTGCTGATTTACAAACGCCAGGGCCATTTGTGCCGGATCCAGGCCATGTTCCCGGGCGAGGGCCACGTAACGGCTGCACGCCACTTCCGATTGCGGGTTGAAGTAGCGACTGAAACGGCTGTAGAGGCTAAGGCGGCCTTTCGGCGGACGCGCCCCGCCTTCGTACTTGCCCGACAGGAAACCGAACGCCAGCGGCGAATAGGCGAGCAGGCCGCACTGTTCGCGGATGGCGATTTCCGCCAGGCCGATCTCGAAGCTGCGGTTGAGCAGGTTGTACGGGTTCTGGATCGACACCGCGCGCGGCCAGCCACGGGCTTCGGCCAGAGCGAGAAAGCGCATGGTGCCCCACGGCGTTTCATTGGACAGACCGATGTGGCGGATCTTGCCGGCCTTCACTTGCTCATCGAGTGCTTCGAGTGTGTCTTCAAGCGGCGTCAGGTTGGCTTCGGTCTGGTGCTTGTAGCCCAGTTGTCCGAAAAAGTTGGTGCTACGCTCCGGCCAGTGCAATTGGTACAGATCGATGTAGTCGGTCTGCAGGCGCTTGAGGCTGGCGTCCACCGCTTCGGTGATGTGCTGGCGGTTGTGGCGCAGGTTCTTGTCGCGGATGTAGTCGATGGTGTTGCCGGGGCCGGCGATCTTGCTGGCGAGGATCCAGTCGGCGCGGTCGCCGCGGCTCTTGAAGTAATTGCCGATGTAGCGCTCGGTGGTGGCGTAGGTTTCGGCTTTCGGTGGCACCGGGTACATCTCGGCGGTGTCGAGGAAGTTGATCCCGGCCTCTTTTGCCCGTTCGATCTGGGCGAAGGCTTCAGCTTCAGTGTTTTGCTCGCCCCAGGTCATGGTGCCGAGGCAGATTGCACTCACGTTCAGGTCGGTACGGCCTAGCTGGCGATAGTCCATCGGGTGCTCCTTGGGCAAAACAAGCATAAAAGCAGGTTGAAATTTTTTTCGCAATCTGCATAATTGCCGACCTCTTTCTGCAGTGGAAGTGATGCCCCGCCGCCGAAGAATCTTGCCGTTGAACGGACGCGCCGACCCGAGCCCCCGAAAGCGTCTGTATCCGGCTGCCTTTGACTTGTCAAAGTACGCACTATTCAGTAAGATCCGCCGTCTTATTTACAGGCGGCCCCTGAGGCTATAAAGAATGAAAACTTTTACTGCTAAACCGGAAACAGTAAAGCGCGACTGGTTTGTCGTCGACGCTGCTGGTCAGACCCTGGGTCGTCTGGCCACCGAAATCGCGAGCCGTCTGCGTGGCAAGCACAAGCCTGAGTACACTCCTCACGTTGACACCGGCGACTACATCGTCGTAATCAACGCCGAGCAGATCCGTGTTACCGGCGCTAAAACCACTGACAAAATGTACTACTCCCACTCCGGTTTCCCGGGCGGTATCAAGTCGATCAACTTTGAAAAGCTGATCGCCAAGGCCCCTGAGCGCGTGATCGAGACCGCGGTTAAAGGCATGCTGCCTAAAAACCCACTGGGTCGCGACATGTACCGTAAGCTGAAAGTCTATGCGGGCGCTGCACACCCTCATACTGCTCAGCAGCCCCAAGAACTGAAGATTTAACGGAATAGTTCATTATGTCGGCGACTCAAAATTACGGCACTGGCCGTCGCAAGACCGCAACCGCACGCGTTTTCCTGCGTCCGGGTACTGGTAACATCTCCATCAACAACCGCTCCCTGGACACGTTCTTCGGTCGCGAAACTGCCCGCATGGTAGTTCGTCAGCCGCTGGAACTGACTGAAACTGTCGAGAAGTTCGACATCTACGTCACTGTCATCGGTGGTGGTGTAAGTGGTCAGGCTGGCGCAATCCGCCACGGCATCACTCGCGCTCTGATGGACTACGACGAAACCCTGCGTAGCGCTCTGCGCAAAGCTGGTTTCGTTACTCGCGACGCCCGTGAAGTTGAACGTAAGAAAGTTGGTCTGCGTAAAGCGCGTAAGCGTCCGCAGTACTCGAAGCGTTAATTTCGCTTCCACGTTCAAAAAGAACGCCCGATTCCTCACGGAACCGGGCGTTTTTTTATGCGTGCGATTTCTTGAATAATTGCGCTGTGACAACTTGCCACATTCGTAGACCCCCTATACTACAAGGCTTGAGGGCCAGCCCTCCGGGTAATTACCTTGTCAGAATTGGGGGTTTTCATTACCATTCGGCAAAATTTTTATAAGTACATAGTTTCAATTTAGTAGATGCCTGATTTAACAGGCCACAAAGCTGATGGGAGAGGACTGAATGAGCAATGACGGCGTGAATGCAGGCCGGCGTCGCTTCTTGGTAGCAGCCACATCCGTGGTGGGTGCTGCAGGAGCGGTGGGGGCTGCGGTCCCGTTCGTGGGGTCATGGTTTCCCAGTGCCAAGGCGAAGGCTGCCGGAGCACCGGTGAAAGTGAATGTCAGCAAAATCGAGCCAGGGCAGCAGATGATTGCTGAATGGCGCGGCCAGCCGGTGTTCATTGTCCGCCGTACCGAGGAAATCCTGGGGAATCTCAAAAAGATCGAGGGCCAGCTCTCCGATCCGACCTCCAAAAACTCCACGCAACCCACTTATGTCGACCCAGAAGTGCGATCGATCAAGCCGGAAATCCTCCTGCTGATCGGGATCTGTACTCACCTGGGTTGCTCACCGACCTTCCGTCCCGAAGTTGCACCCGCGGATCTGGGCAAAGACTGGGTAGGCGGCTATTTCTGCCCTTGCCACGGTTCCCACTACGATCTGGCTGGCCGCGTCTACAAGTCGCAACCTGCGCCTTTGAACCTGCCAGTACCCCCGCATTCCTATGAGACCGATGAGCTGATTGTCATTGGCGTCGATACGGAGAAAGCGTGATGAGCAAGTTCATGGATTGGGTTGATGCGCGCTTCCCCGCCACCAAAATGTGGGAAGACCATCTCAGCAAATATTACGCTCCAAAAAACTTCAACTTCTTCTACTTCTTCGGCTCGCTGGCGCTGCTCGTTCTGGTCAACCAGATCGTCACCGGTGTCTGGCTGACCATGAGCTACACCCCATCGGCGGAAGAAGCGTTCGCTTCTGTCGAATACATCATGCGCGACGTCGAGTACGGTTCGATCCTGCGTCTGCTGCACTCCACCGGCGCTTCGGCGTTCTTCATCGTGGTCTATCTGCACATGTTCCGTGGTCTGCTCTACGGTTCGTACCAGAAACCCCGTGAGCTGGTGTGGGTCTTCGGCATGCTGATCTATCTGGCGCTGATGGCCGAAGCCTTCATGGGTTACCTGCTGCCGTGGGGCCAGATGTCCTACTGGGGTGCCCAAGTGATCATCTCGCTGTTCGGCGCGATCCCGGTCATCGGCAACGACCTGACCCAGTGGATCCGTGGTGACTACCTGATTTCCGGGATCACCTTGAACCGCTTCTTCGCCCTGCACGTGGTTGCCCTGCCGATCGTGATTCTCGGTCTGGTGGTGCTGCACATCCTGGCGTTGCACGAAGTCGGTTCGAACAACCCGGACGGCGTGGACATCAAGAAACACAAGGACGAAAACGGTGTTCCGCTGGACGGCATCGCCTTCCACCCGTACTACACCGTGAAAGATATCGTCGGCGTTGTGGTGTTCCTGTTTATCTTCTGCTTCATTGTGTTCTTCTTCCCGGAAATGGGCGGCTACTTCCTCGAAAAACCTAACTTCGAGCAAGCCAACCCGTTCAAGACGCCTGAGCACATTGCACCGGTCTGGTACTTCACACCGTTCTACGCAATCTTGCGTGCGGTCCCTGACAAGCTCATGGGCGTTATCGCCATGGGCGCAGCGATTGCGGTGCTGTTCGTTCTGCCGTGGCTCGACCGCAGTCCGGTCAAGTCGATGCGCTACAAAGGCTGGATGAGCAAAATCTGGCTGGTGGTGTTCTGCATTTCGTTCGTGATCCTCGGCATTCTGGGCGTTCTGGCCCCGACGCCAGGCCGTACGCTGTTGTCGCAGGTCTGCACCTTCCTGTACTTCGCCTACTTCATTCTGATGCCGTTCTACACCAGGCTCGAGAAGACCAAACCGGTTCCGGAAAGGGTGACTGGCTGATGAAAAAGTTATTTTTTGCTCTGATTTTTGCTGCTCTGCCAGTGCTGTCCTTTGCCGCCGAACACGGTGGTCCGGAACTGGAAAAGGTCGACATCGACGTTTCCGACAAGGCTGCCCTGCAGGATGGTGCGCGTACTTTCGCCAACTATTGCATGGGTTGCCACAGTGCCAAGTTCCAGCGTTACGAGCGTGTGGCCGATGACCTCGGAATCCCGCACGAACTGATGCTGGAAAAACTGGTGTTCACCGGCGCCAAGATCGGCGATCACATGAACATCGGCATGCAGCCGGCCGACGCCAAGACCTGGTTCGGCGCAGCGCCGCCTGACCTGACCCTGGTGGCTCGTGTTCGCGGCACCGACTGGCTCTACGGTTACCTCAGGTCGTTCTACGAAGATCCTGCGCGTCCATGGGGCGTGAACAACAAGGTCTTCCCGAACGTCGGCATGCCTAACGTGCTGGTCGGCCTGCAAGGTCGTCAGGTTGTGGGTTGCAAACAGGTACAGATCGTCGAAGACGGCAAGAAACAATATGACCCGCTGACCGGTACGCCTCTGACTCATGAAGCGTGCGATCAACTGACCATCGTGCCGAAAACCGGAACCCTCAACGAAGAGCAGTTCGATGAGAAGGTCAAGAATCTGGTAACCTTCCTGGCTTACTCGGCTAACCCGGTTAAGCTGCAACATCAGCGCATCGGTACTTACGTCTTGCTGTACCTGGCGTTCTTCTTTGTGTTCGCCTACCTGCTCAAGCGTGAATACTGGAAAGACGTGCACTGATAACGCTTCAAGCAATTGCTGTTAATCGCGCGCGCCCAAGGGCGCCTCTGAAAACGCAACGCCTGGTTCGCCGGCCGTTGCGGGAGGCGCCCTCTGGGCGCGCGCGTTTTTCCGGCTCCGACCATTTCAACAAGCGAGGAGGATCGCCATGGGCGTGACCAATCGGTTGGCCTGTTACTCCGACCCCGCCGACCACTATTCCCACCGAGTGCGCATCGTGCTTGCAGAGAAGGGTGTCAGCGCCGAAATCATTTTTGTGGAGGCTGGTCGTCAGCCGCCTAAACTGATTGAAGTGAACCCTTACGGCAGTCTGCCCACGCTGGTCGATCGTGACTTGGCGTTGTGGGAGTCGACCGTGGTGATGGAGTACCTGGATGAGCGTTACCCGCATCCGCCATTGATGCCTGTGTACCCGGTGGCGCGTGCCAACAGCCGTCTGCTGATTCACCGCATTCAGCGCGACTGGTGTGGTCTGGTGGATCTGATTCTGGATTCGCGCACCAAGGAAGCGGCTCGTGCCGTGGCGCGCAAGGAATTGCGCGAAAGCCTGACGGGCGTGTCGCCGCTGTTTGCCGACAAGCCGTTTTTCCTCAGTGAGGAACAAAGTCTGGTGGATTGCTGCCTATTGCCAATACTCTGGCGTTTACCGATTCTGGGTATAGAACTGCCGCGGCAGGCCAAGCCGCTGCTTGATTATATGGAGCGTCAGTTTGCGCGTGAGGCTTTCCAGGCGAGTCTGTCTGGTGTCGAACGCGACATGCGCTAAGGCTTAAGGAGCCGCTATGAACTCCAGTCGACCTTATCTGGTCCGCGCGCTCTACGAGTGGATTGTGGATAACGATTGCACCCCGCACATGCTGGTCAATTCCGAGTACCCGGCAGTGCAGGTGCCACAGGGTTTTGCCAGCGACGGGCAAATTGTCCTGAACATTTCGCCAAGTGCCGTGCGGCACTTGCACATGGACAACGACGTTGTGACCTTTGAAGGTCGCTTCGGCGGCGTCCCGCACAGCCTTTATGTGCCGATTGCTGCAATCCTGGGGATCTACGCCCGGGAAAACGGTCAGGGCATGGTGTTCGATCTGGAGTCGCCGATGGATGACGGAGACGAGATCGAGCAGGATGACGATGTTCCTCCACCGGACAGCGAGCCACCGCGCCCAAGCGGCCGGCCAAGCCTGAAAGTGGTGAAGTAATAAAAAAGGCGATCCAGTTGGATCGCCTTTTTTTGTGCCTGCATTTTGCGGTTCAGTCGATGTACTCGAACAGCTTCACAATCTTCTGCACACCGGAAACACCCTGAACCAGGTTGGTCGCCTGAGCGGCTTCCTGTTTGGTCAGCAGGCCCAGCAGATAGACGATACCGTTCTCGGTCACGACCTTGATGCGCGAGCCGGGAATGCTGGCATCGGTGAGCATCTGGGTCTTGATCTTGGTGGTCAGCCACGAATCGTTCTGGCGGGCAATGAAGCCGGAAGGGGGGATTACTTGCAATTCGTTATGGACCTTTTTCACGCGCTGAACGTTGGCAGCGGCTTGTTCGGCCTTTTCCTTGAGGTCTGCGCGTGGGGTCTGGCCGGCCAGCAGCACGACGCCGTTGAAACTGGTGACGACAATGTGCGAGTCGTTGTCCAGGGCCGGATCGGCCTTGGCCACGTTGACGCCGACTTTGGTTTCGATCAGCGAGTCATCGATCTTGCTGCCGAATGTGCGGGTACCACGGTCGTCTTCGATCGGCGCTTCACGGCTGGCATTCACCACCGACGTGCAGCCGCTGATGCCGAGGCACAGGGTCAAGGCCAGAAGGCCAAGGCGATTAGGGGTCATTCTTCACTCCCGAACAGTTGGCTGTCGATCAGATCGCAAAGGCAATGGATCGCCAGCAAGTGGACTTCCTGAATACGTGCGGTGACGTTGGCCGGTACGCGAATCTCGACGTCTTCGGGCAGCAGCAGCGAAGCCATGCCGCCGCCGTCGCGTCCGGTCAATGCTACGACAATCATTTCGCGATCATGTGCGGCCTGGATCGCCTGAATAATGTTCGCCGAGTTGCCGCTGGTCGAAATGGCCAGCAGCACGTCACCCGGCTGGCCGAGTGCGCGGATTTGCTTGGAGAACACTTCGTTGTAGCTGTAGTCGTTGGCGATCGAGGTGATGGTCGAGCTGTCGGTGGTCAGCGCGATCGCCGGCAGGCTGGGGCGTTCACGTTCGAAACGGTTGAGCAGCTCCGAAGAAAAGTGCTGGGCATCGCCGGCCGAGCCGCCGTTGCCGCACGAGAGCATTTTGCCCTCGTTGAGCAGGGCGTTGACCATCACCTGGCTGGCTTGCTCGATGTGCGGTGCAAGTACGTCCATCGCCTGTTGCTTGGTGTCGATGCTGGCCTGGAAAAGCTGGCGAATTCGGGATTGCATGTCCATCTGTGTGACCTTAATTAGCGCGGCTGTCCGGCACGTGAATGTGCAGCCCGCAAAGCAAAGAGCAAAAGTGTTGAGTGAAAATGTCCGGGTCGGAGCAGGCGCTCAACTGTCGAACGCATTCTGCAACCAGTTCAGCTGACCCTGGTGGCTGTCGATGGCCACCACGTCGAAGCGGCAGGGGGAATTGGCCCAACGCGACTCGCGCTGAAGAAAAAACTGCGCGGCGAAAATCAGTTTCTGCCGTTTGCGCCCATCGATGCTGTCGAGTGCGCCGCCCCATTGAGTGTTCTTTCGGTAACGAACCTCGACGAATACTACTGTATCGCCATCAAGCATGACCAGATCAAGCTCACCGCGTTTGCATGACCAGTTCTGCGCCAGAAGGCGCAGACCCTGGCACTGCAGATGCTCGAACGCCTGGCGCTCGGCATCCTTGCCGCTTTGCAGGTGTGACCTGTCGGGCATCAGCGTGGAGTGTCCGGCAGGCGCTGGATCTGGCCGCTGACAAACTGCGCCCATGGCAACTGACGTACGACGCGTTGGGACTGGGTCATGCCCAGGCTGCCCGACTGACCTTCGATGCGGCTGTCCGGCAGTGCCTTGAGCTGATCCAGGCGCGGCGCCAAGCGATAGGCATCGACGCCCATCGCATAAAGACGGCCGAGGCTGCCGGCGGCTTGTGGCCATTGCGCGGTGACCTGCTGACGCAGCGGGTCGCTGGTTTCCAGCAGCCATGGGGTTTCGCAGAAGCGCACGCCGTTCATGTCGTTGTACTGGTTGACATCACCGCTGGCGCTGAACACGTGGGAGGTTGCATAGACCGGCACGTCACCCGCGTACTGGAAGTTCAGGGTCGGCTTGATCTGCTGCGCCTGCTGCGGGGTGGCGGCGAGGAAGATGAATTCGATGTCCTGGCGACGCGAAGGCTGGGCGGCAACGTTGGTGCCGGCAGCGTTCTGCAGGCTCTTGGCGCGGGCTTCGCTCTGACGCAGCTGGAACATGTCGGCGATCTGCTGGGCCAGTTGCACCGGCTGGTCGACACGTTCGGTGGCGACGATGCTGCCGCCGTTGGCCTGCCAGTCCTGGCTGAAGGCACGCAGAACGCGGTCGCCCCATTCGCCTTTCGGCACCATGATGGCGGCGCGATGCAGGCCGTCGGCACGGGCGCGGCGGGAGACTTCGCGGGCTTCGTCCTCAGCGGCCAGGCCGAACTGGAACAATTGCGCCGGGCCTTGATCGCCTTCGCTGTAGTTCAGGGCGAGGGTGGTGATCGGCAGTTGCGGACGGGTGCTCAACTGTTTGACCAGCGGCTTCTCCAGCGGGCCGACGACCAGTTGCACGCCATCGGCCTGGGCCTTGCGGTAGAACTCGTCGAGGTTGGTCAGCTTCGAGCTGTCATAGAACTCGATGGCTGGTGGTTTCTGGCCGGCTTGCTGAGCCTGGTAGTGCGCAGCCATGAAGCCGTCACGCAGGGCCTTGCCGACCGAGGCCAGTTGGCCGTCCTGTGGCAGCAGCAGGGCGATCTTGCTCAGGGGCTGGCTGGCCAGCTCCTTGAGTTTGGTCAGGGGTAGAGGCAGATTGATCGCGGCCGGGTGTTTTGGATGCTGGTTGCGCCAGTTGTCGATGGCGGCTTGCTGTTGTTCCAGAGTGCCGGCGGTTTTCACTGCCAGGGCCAGGCTCATCCAGCCACCGAGATCATCGGTGGTGTTCGCTTGCAGTTGATCGGCCGGCAGCGATGCGATCAGGGTCCAGATCGCCTCGTGGTTCTTGCTGGCGGCTTCGCCCTCCAGCATCGGCGCGATGAAGATGCGCTCGCGGGCGGCGGCCAGAGTCTGGCCGTCGGCCTCAAGGGCGCGGGCGTGAACGGTGCCGGCGCGAACTTGCAGCGGTACGGACATTTCGCTCAGGCGTTGCAGGCTTGGATGGCTCAGGGCAGTCAGCGCGGCTTTCGGCTGGTTACGGGTCATGGCCAGTTCAGCTGACAGCGTGCTGGCGAACGCCTGCTGGCCAGGCTGGAGTTGATCCATCGGTACTTGCTGCAGGATTTGCGCGGACTGTCCGGCATTGCCCTGACGGTAGGCCATGTCTGCGGCACTCAGGCGCAGCAGCGCAGCCTTGTCCGGCGATTTGGCCTGGGCAGCCTGTTCGAGCAGTTGCTCGATGGTGGCATCCGGGGTCCGTGGAAGTTCGCCAAGGCTGGAGGAAGGGGAGCTGGCGCAAGCCGCCAGCAAGGCAGCGAGGCAGAGGGCAGTGAACAGCCGCAGGCAAGCGATCATGTAAGTGTTCCTAATACTCGATCAAATTAGCGTCGAATTGTACCCAAGCACTGGCCGGGGCGCGATGTTACTGGCGTGAAACCGTGAATTTAGCTGATACAAAGAGTGCGCAGCCTCACAATGGTGCGACAAACCGTGTCCGACCCGGACGCATCGTCCGGCGCACGACGCGCTACAATGGCGGCTTTTACCGATCATGAGGTGTGCGCTTTGACTGCTCCAGGTCCTTTGAATTCCGCTGCGGGCTCGCTTTATGTGGTGGCGACGCCCATCGGCAACCTGGATGACATCAGCGCCCGGGCGTTGAAGATCCTGCGCGAGGTGGCACTGATTGCTGCGGAAGATACGCGCCATTCCCAGCGTCTGATGCAGCACTTCGGCATCTCCACTCCGCTTGCAGCCTGCCACGAGCACAACGAGCGGGATGAAGGCAGTCGCTTTATTACTCGTCTGCTGGCGGGTGACAACGTCGCGCTGATTTCCGACGCCGGTACGCCGCTGATTTCCGATCCGGGTTATCACCTGGTGCGTCAGGCGCGTGCCGCCGGGATCAATGTGGTGCCGGTGCCGGGCGCGTGCGCGTTGATCGCAGCGTTATCGGCTGCCGGCCTTCCGTCCGACCGTTTCATCTTCGAAGGCTTTCTTCCGGCCAAGGCCGTAGGGCGCAAAGCGCGCCTGGAAGCTATCAAGGAAGAACCGCGCACACTGATTTTCTACGAGGCGCCGCATCGTATTCTGGAGTGCCTGCAGGATATGGAGGCGGTATTCGGCGCTGATCGTCCGGCATTGCTCGCTCGTGAAATCACCAAGACCTTTGAAACACTCAAGGGATTGCCGCTGAGTGAGTTGCGGGCATTCGTCGAGGCCGACAGCAATCAGCAGCGTGGCGAATGCGTCGTGGTGGTGGCGGGCTGGACCGCGCCGGAATCCGAAGACGCCGTCAGCAGCGAGGCGATGCGCATCCTCAATCTGTTGCTGGAAGAGATGCCGCTCAAGCGTGCGGCGGCTCTGGCAGCGCAAATCACCGGTGAGCGCAAAAACGTGCTGTATCAGGTGGCGCTGGACCAGCAAAAAGACGCGTAACCCGTCGCGCAGACCGGTTTGCGGGCTATTAGCGCTTGTTCTTCGGCCGCTCTGCCGTTAACCTGCGCGGCGGAGAGTCGATCGGACAGTCGCTGCCCTCTATGAAAATTAGAGGGGGGAGGAAAGTCCGGGCTCCATAGGGCGAAGTGCCAGGTAATGCCTGGGAGGCGTGAGCCTACGGAAAGTGCCACAGAAAATAACCGCCTAAGCGCTTCGGCGCCGGTAAGGGTGAAAAGGTGCGGTAAGAGCGCACCGCACGTCTGGCAACAGTTCGTGGCTAGGTAAACCCCACTTGGAGCAAGACCAAATAGGGTCCCAAGGCGTGGCCCGCGCTGGGACCGGGTAGGTTGCTAAAGATGTCCAGTGATGGCCATCGTAGACGAATGACTGTTCAAGACAGAACCCGGCTTACAGATCGACTCTCCACCTTTTTCTTTTCCCTGCTTGAATTAAAGGCGACAGGGCTGTTTATTATCAGCAGGCCTGCGCTGGAAATCCGGCAACGGCAAACGCAGTAATAGCCATTTCCCACCTTGCTTCAATCAACAGCAGAAGCGCTTTTGTAATACCGAAAAAATCTTACTCTTAACAAATTACTTTAACTTTCGAGCGCAGCTTTCAGTGCTGCTTCAAGTTATTGGATAAAAGCATCCGCCAGATTCTCGTTGCTCCTCCTTTTATGCTCCTAAATCTCCGTTCTGTAAGGGTTTTCCTTTAATCCGCGCCTTGACGGTGTGGTGGGCGCATTCCTATAGTGTGCGCAAGTGGCGGAAAGTGGCATGAAGTGGGTTTTTTGAGCTCAAAACGATAAAAATTGGAGAAACGCTGACGTGTTTCGCGGAGCTAACGCTATCAGTCTCGACGCAAAGGGCCGTCTCGCCATGCCGAGCCGGTACCGTGACGAGCTCGTTTCGCGCAGCTCCGGCCAGTTGATCGTGACCATTGATGCCGTTGATCCGTGTTTGTGTGTCTACCCGCTCGATGAGTGGGAAATTATTGAAACCAAGTTGCGCGCGCTTCCTTCTCTTCGCGAAGAGAACCGTCGTCTGCAACGTTTATTGATTGGTAATGCCGTTGACCTCGAGCTCGACGGCAGTGGTCGTTTCCTGGTGCCGCCGCGTCTGCGCGAATACGCGAAGCTCGACAAGCGCGCAATGCTGGTGGGCCAACTGAACAAGTTCCAACTGTGGGACGAAGATGCCTGGAACGCGGTTTCTGCCGCTGACCTGGCTGCCATACAACAACCGGGCGCCATGCCTGACGAACTGCGTGATCTGATCCTGTGACTATTGATAGCGGCTTCAACCACATCACCGTACTGCTTGACGAAGCCGTCGAGGCTCTCGCCGTACGTCCTGATGGCTGCTATCTGGACGGCACGTTCGGACGCGGCGGGCACAGCCGGTTGATCCTGAGCAAGCTCGGGCCGGATGGTCGGCTCATCGGATTCGACAAGGATCCTCAAGCGATTGCCACCGGGCAAACGCTAGCGGCCGAAGACGGCCGCTTTGTCGTTGTGCAACGCAGCTTTGCCGAGCTCGGCTCGGTGGTTGCCGAACAGGGGCTTACAGGCAAGGTCAGCGGCATTCTGTTGGATCTGGGCGTGTCTTCGCCTCAGCTCGATGATGCCGAGCGCGGCTTCAGTTTCCTCAACGACGGCCCGCTGGACATGCGCATGGATCCGTCCCGTGGCATCAGCGCCGCCGAGTTCGTCAATACCGCGCCGGTGGAAGAAATCGCCCGTGTCTTCAAGGAATACGGCGAAGAACGTTTCTCCGGTCGCATGGCCCGTGCCGTGGCCGAGCGTCGTGACATCACGCCGTTCGAGCGCACCGCCGATCTGGCTGAAGTCCTGAAAGTCGCCAACCCGGCGTGGGAAAAGGGCAAGAACCCGGCAACCCGCGCTTTCCAGGGCCTGCGCATTCACGTCAACAACGAACTGGGCGATCTGGAAGCGGGCCTCGAAGCCGCGCTCGAATGCCTGGAAGTGGGCGGTCGTCTGGTCGTAATCAGCTTCCACTCGCTGGAAGACCGTATCGTCAAACTGTTCATGCGCAAGCTGGTGAAAGGCGAAGCCGACAACTTGCCGCGCAACCTGCCGGTTCGCCACGTTGCGTTCGAACCGAAAATCAAAGTCCATGGCAAAGCGCAGACGGCCTCCGACGCCGAACTCAAAGCCAACCCACGTTCCCGTAGCGCCGTCATGCGCGTCGCGGAGAAATTGCGGTGAGCAAGCTTTTCGCCAAGCCATTGCCCGGCGGCAGCTTTTTGATGCTGCTGTTATTCATCGGCGTGCTGGTGTCGGCCATCGGCGTGTCTTACAGCGCCCACTGGAACCGGCAATTGCTCAACACCCTTTACAACGAGCTGAGCGTGCGCGACAAGGCGCAGGCCGAGTGGGGGCGCCTGATTCTGGAGCAAAGCACCTGGACCGCCCATAGCCGGATCGAAGTGCTGGCTACCGAACAACTGAAGATGCACATCCCCGGCGCAGCTGACGTGAAGATGGTGGCGCCATGATGAAGCTCGAAGGGGCACTCTTCCCGTGGCGCTTCCGTCTGGTGGTCGGTCTGCTGGGTATGATGGTGGCCGCGATCTGCTGGCGCATCATCGACCTGCAAGTGGTCGACCGCGACTTCCTCAAGGGCCAGGGCGATGCGCGCAGCGTTCGTCATATCCCGATTCCGGCGCACCGTGGTCTGATCACCGACCGTAACGGCGAGCCGCTGGCCGTCAGTACGCCGGTGACCACCCTGTGGGCGAACGCCAAGGAAATGCAGCTGGCCAAAGAGAAGTGGCCGGCACTCGCTGCGGCGCTGGGGCAGGATCCTAAAGCACTGGCCGAACGTCTTGAAGCACAGGCCAACAAAGAATTCATTTATCTGGTGCGCGGGTTGACCCCTGAGCAGGGCCAGGCCGTACTCGACCTGAAAGTGCCGGGCGTCTACGGCATCGAAGAATTCCGCCGGTTCTACCCGGCCGGTGAAGTGACGGCGCACATGGTCGGGTTCACCGACATCGATGACCACGGTCGTGAAGGCGTCGAGCTGGCCTACGATGAATGGCTGGCCGGCGTGCCCGGCAAGCGGCAAGTCATCAAGGATCGGCGCGGACGGCTGATCAAGGATGTCCAGGTCACCAAAAACGCCAAGGCCGGCAAGCCCTTGGCGTTGTCGATTGACCTGCGTCTGCAATATCTGGCCAACCGCGAGCTACGCAACGCGATCATCGAGAACGGCGCTAAGGCCGGCAGTCTGGTGATCATGGACGTGAAGACCGGCGAGATCCTCGCCATGGTCAACCAGCCGACCTATAACCCGAACAACCGTCGCAACCTGCAACCGGCGATGATGCGTAACCGCGCAATGATCGACGTGTTCGAACCCGGTTCGACCATGAAAGCGATCTCGATGAGCGCCGCGATCGAAACCGGCCGCTGGAAACCGAGCGACACCGTCGAGGTGTATCCAGGCTCCCTGCAGATCGGTAAATACACGATCAAGGACGTATCGAAAACCGAAGGTCCGGTACTCGACCTGACCGGTATTCTGATCAATTCCAGTAACGTCGGCATGAGCAAGGTCGCGTTCGATATCGGCGGCGAAACCATTTTCCGCCTCGCACAGAAAGTCGGCCTCGGCCAGGACACCGGCCTCGGCTTCCCGGGCGAGCGTGTCGGCAACCTGCCGAACTACCGCGAGTGGCGCAAGGCCGAGACTGCAACGCTGTCGTACGGCTACGGTATTTCGGTGACCGCGATTCAACTGGTGCACGCGTTCTCGGCGTTGGCCAACAACGGTCGTCTCGCACCGCTGACCCTGATCAAAACCGACAAGGCGCCGCAGACCACCCAGGTGCTGCCGGAAGCCGTCGCCAAAACCATGCAAGGCATGCTGCAACAAGTGATCGAAGCCCCGCGCGGGGTGTTCCGTGCGCAGGTGCCGGCCTATCACGTGGGCGGCAAGTCCGGTACCGCGCGTAAGACATCGGTCGGTACCAAGGGCTACGCCGAAAACTCTTACCGCTCGCTGTTCGCCGGCTTCGGCCCGATGAGCGATCCACGTTATGCAATCGTCGTGGTGATCGATGAACCGACCAAGGCTGGTTACTTCGGTGGTCTGGTCTCGGCACCGGTGTTCAGTCGCGTGATGTCGGGCACCCTGCGCCTGATGAACGTCACTCCGGACAACCTGCCGACGACACAACAGGCCAACGCCACCCCGGCCGTTCCGCTGAAAGCCAATGGAGGGCGCGGCTGATGTCTCTGAGTCTGAACAAGATTTTTCCCCACGCCGGCCACGATCTGTTGATCCGTGAACTGGCGCTCGACAGTCGCAACGTGCGCGCGGGTGACCTGTTCCTCGCGGTGCCGGGCGGCAAGTTCGACGGTCGTGCGCACATCGCCGACGCCTTGCAGCGCGGCGCGGCTGCCGTGGCTTATGAAGTGGAAGGCGCCACCGTGCTGCCGATCACCGAAGTGCCGCTGATTCCGGTCAAAGGCCTGGCTGCGCAGCTGTCGGACATCGCCGGGCGTTTTTATGGTGAGCCAAGTCATCATCTGAATCTGATTGGCGTCACTGGCACCAACGGCAAGACCAGCGTGACTCAGTTGGTGGCGCAGGCGCTGGACCTGCTCGGTCAGCATTGCGGCATCGTCGGCACCTTGGGCTCCGGTTTCCACGGCTCGCTGCAAAGCGGCCTGCACACCACGCCGAACCCGATTGCCATGCAAGCGACTCTGGGCGACCTGAAAAAGGCCGGCGCCAAAGCCGTGGCCATGGAAGTCTCGTCCCACGGTCTGGATCAGGGCCGGGTTACCGCGCTGGCGTTCGACGTCGCGGTGATGACCAACCTGTCCCGCGATCACCTGGATTACCACGGCACCATGGAAGCGTACGCCGAGGCCAAGGCCCGGCTGTTCGCCTGGAATGACCTGAAGTGCCGCGTGGTCAACCTTGACGACGATTTCGGCCGGCAACTGGCCGCTGAAAAACGCGAGTCGCGGCTGATCACTTACAGCCTGCTCGACAGCAGTGCCTATCTCTATGTGCGTGACGCGCAGTTCGACGACCATGGCGTGCGCGCCACCCTGGTGACGCCACAGGGCGAGCATCATCTGCGCAGCACGCTGCTCGGTCGTTTCAACCTGAGCAATGTACTGGCCGCCGTCGGCGCCTTGCTCGGTCTCGACTACGCGCTCGACGAAATCCTCAAGGTGTTGCCGAAACTCGAAGGTCCGGCCGGACGCATGCAGCGTCTCGGCGGCGGCACCCAGCCACTGGTGGTGGTCGATTACGCCCACACGCCGGATGCCCTGGAAAAAGTTCTGACCGCATTGCGTCCGCACGTCAAAGGTCAATTGTTGTGCCTGTTCGGCTGCGGCGGTGATCGCGATCGCGGCAAGCGTCCGCTGATGGCCGAAGTGGTCGAGCGTCTGGCCGACCGCGTGCTGGTGACCGATGACAATCCGCGTACCGAAGATCCAGCCGTCATTTTTGATGACATCCGCGCCGGTTTCACGGCTGTGGACAAGGTGACGTTCGTGGCCGGTCGCGGTCAGGCCATCGCGCAACTGATCGCCGGTGCTTCGGCGGATGACGTGATCGTTCTGGCCGGCAAAGGTCACGAGGACTATCAGGAAATCAACGGCGAACGCCATGCATTCTCGGATCTGGTCGAGGCCGATCACGCCTTGACCGCGTGGGAGGTGGCCCATGCTTAAGGCCCTGAAACTCAGCGAGTTGACCAACGCGCTCGATGCCCGTCTGATCAGTGCCGACGCCAGTTTTGACGGCGTGAGCATCGACAGCCGCGCGATCAAGGCCGGCCAACTGTTTATCGCCCTGACCGGCCCGCGTTTCGACGGTCATGACTATTTGAATGAAGTCGCTGCCAAAGGCGCCGTTGCTGCATTGGTCGAGCGCGAAGTCGCCGACAGCACGCTGCCGCAGTTGCTGGTCAAGGACACCCGCCAGGCGCTCGGCCAATTGGGTGCGCTGAACCGTGCCGCGTTCACCAAACCGGTCGCCGCCGTTACCGGTTCCAGTGGCAAGACCACAGTCAAGGAAATGCTCGCGAGCATCCTGCGCACGCGCGGTTCGGTACACGCGACCCGTGGCAACCTGAACAACGACCTCGGCGTACCGCTGACCCTGCTCGAACTCGCCCCGGAGCACAGCGCGGCGGTGATCGAACTGGGTGCTTCGCGTCTGGGTGAAATCGCTTACACCGTAGGGCTGACCAAGCCGCACGTGGCGATACTCAACAATGCCGGAACCGCCCATGTCGGCGAGTTTGGCGGGCCGGAGAAAATCGTTGAAGCCAAGGGCGAAATCATCGAAGGACTGGCAGCCGATGGCGTCGCGGTGCTGAACCTCGATGACAAGGCGTTTGGCATCTGGAAGACCCGCGCTGCCGGTCGCAAGGTACTGACGTTTGCTCTGAGCAACTCTCAGGCGGATTTTTACGCCAGCGACCTGGCCACCGATGCCCGTGGCTGCCCGGCGTTCAACCTGCACACTCCTGAAGGTGTGGAACGGGTTCAACTGAACCTGCTCGGCACCCATAACGTCGCCAACGCCATGGCTGCCGCCGCTGCCGCGCACGCCTTGGGCGTGTCGCTGTTCGGCATCGCCACGGGGCTTGGCGCGGTACAACCGGTCAAGGGTCGCACCGTCGCGCAGCTGGCGAAAAACGGCATGCGAGTGATCGACGACACTTACAACGCGAACCCCACCTCCATGTGCGCGGCCGTTGATATACTCGCCGGCTTTTCCGGCCGCACCGTCCTGGTGCTCGGGGATATCGGCGAGTTGGGCGACTGGGCGGAGCAGGGGCACCGCGACGTGGGCGAGTACGCCCGGGGCAAGGTTTCCGCGCTTTATGCCGTCGGGCCGAACATGATCCACGCCGTGAACGCATTCGGCGAACAGGCGCATCACTTCGGCACACAGGCCGAACTGATCCAGGCCCTCGACGCCGAGCAGGACACAAACACCACCATTTTGATCAAGGGTTCGCGCAGCGCGGCGATGGAAAACATCGTTGCGGCCCTGTGCGGGTCCAGTCTGGAGAAACATTAATGCTGCTGCTGCTAGCGGAGTATCTGCAACAGTTCTACAAAGGCTTCGCGGTCTTCCAGTACCTGACCCTGCGCGGGATTCTCGGTGTGCTGACCGCGCTGGTCTTGTCGCTGTGCTACGGCCCGTGGATGATCCGCACCCTGCAGAACCGTCAGATTGGTCAGGCCGTTCGTAACGACGGCCCGCAATCGCACCTGTCCAAATCCGGTACGCCGACCATGGGCGGCGCGCTGATTCTGTCTTCGATCGGTGTCAGCACCCTGTTGTGGGCCGACCTGAGCAACCGCTACGTGTGGGTCGTGTTGCTGGTGACTCTGCTGTTCGGCGCCATCGGCTGGGTCGACGACTATCGCAAGGTGATCGAGAAGAACTCCCGTGGTCTGCCGAGTCGCTGGAAATATTTCTGGCAGTCGGTGTTCGGCCTCGGCGCGGCGATCTTCCTTTATATGACCGCCTCCACGCCGGTGGAAACCACCCTGATCCTGCCGATGCTCAAGGACTACAGCATTCCGCTGGGCGCAGGCTTCATCGTGCTCACGTACTTCGTGATCGTCGGTTCGAGCAACGCGGTCAACCTCACCGACGGCCTCGACGGTCTGGCGATCATGCCGACAGTGATGGTCGGCGGCGGCCTGGGCATCTTCTGCTACCTGTCGGGTAACGTGAAATTCGCTGAGTACCTGCTGATCCCTTACGTACCGGGCGCAGGCGAGCTGATCGTGTTCTGCGGCGCGCTGATCGGTGCCGGCCTGGGCTTTCTGTGGTTCAACACCTACCCGGCGCAAGTCTTCATGGGCGACGTCGGCGCACTGGCGCTGGGCGCGGCCCTGGGCACCATCGCGGTGATCGTCCGTCAGGAAATCGTCCTGTTCATCATGGGCGGCGTGTTTGTGATGGAAACCCTGTCAGTCGTCATTCAGGTTGCGTCCTTTAAGCTGACCGGTCGCCGTGTGTTCCGCATGGCACCGATTCACCACCACTTTGAACTCAAGGGCTGGCCCGAGCCGCGCGTGATCGTCCGTTTCTGGATCATCACCGTGATTCTCGTGCTGATCGGCCTTGCCACCCTGAAGCTGAGGTAGAACGAGTGTCTCTGATCGCTTCTGACCACTTCCGCATCGTTGTCGGCCTCGGCAAGAGCGGCATGTCCCTGGTTCGCTTCCTGGCGAACCGGGGCGTGGCGTTTGCCGTGGCCGACACGCGGGAAAATCCACCGGAACTGGCCACGCTCCAGCGTGACTATCCGCACGTGGAAGTGCGTTGTGGCGAGCTGGACGTCGAGTTCCTGTGCCGTGCCGACGAGCTCTACGTGAGCCCCGGCCTGGCGCTGGCGACCCCGGCCCTGCAAGCCGCTGCGGCCCGTGGCGTGAAGCTGTCAGGCGACATCGAGCTGTTCGCGCGTAACGCGAAGGCGCCGATCGTGGCCATCAGCGGCTCCAACGCCAAAAGCACCGTCACCACCCTGGTCGGCGAGATGGCGGCTGCGGCCGGCAAACGCGTCGCTGTGGGCGGCAACCTCGGTACGCCGGCGCTGGATCTGCTCAGCGATGACGTCGAGCTGTACGTGATGGAGCTGTCGAGTTTCCAGCTGGAAACCACCGACCAGCTCAACGCCGAAGTAGCGACCGTGCTCAACATCAGCGAAGACCACATGGACCGTTACAGCGGTCTGCCGGCCTATCACCTGGCCAAGCACCGGATCTTCCGTGGTGCGAAGCAGTTCGTGGTCAACCGTCAGGACGCCCTGACCCGGCCGCTGATGGGCGAGGGCCAGCCGTGCTGGACCTTCGGCCTGACCAAACCCGATTTCAAGGCATTCGGTCTGCGCGAAGAGAATGGCGAGAAATACCTGGCCTTCGAATTCCAGAACCTGATGCCGGTGCGCGAATTGAAGATTCGCGGTGCCCACAACCAGTCCAACGCCTTGGCGGCGCTGGCGCTCGGCCACGCGGTCGGGCTGCCGTTCGACGCCATGCTGGCAGCGCTGCGCACCTTCGCCGGTCTCGAACACCGTTGCCAGTGGGTGCGTGATCTGGACGGCGTCGGTTACTACAACGATTCGAAGGCCACCAACGTGGGCGCCGCACTGGCTGCCATCGAGGGCCTGGGTGCGGACATCACCGGCAAGGTCGTGCTGATCGCCGGTGGCGACGGCAAGGGTGCCGACTTCAAGGACCTGCGCGATCCGGTGGCGGCCCATTGCCGTGCCGTGATCCTGATGGGGCGCGACTCCGACAAGATCGGCGAAGCCATTGGCGATGCCGTGCCGTTGATCCGCGCCACCACACTGATCGACGCCGTCGAGAAATGCCGCGCCGCCGCCCAACCGGGTGACGTGGTGCTGCTGTCGCCGGCCTGCGCCAGTTTCGACATGTTCAAGAACTACGAAGACCGTGGTCACCAGTTCGTCCGCGCCGTGGAGGGTCTGGCATGAGCTTGAGAAACATCATCAAGCCATACCCGTCGCCGCTCATTACCGGACGTGGGATCGACCTCGACTTCCCGATGCTCGCCGGTTGCCTGGCGTTGCTCGGCCTGGGCCTGATCATGATCGCCTCGGCTTCCACCGAAGTGGCCGCCGTGCAGTCGGGCAGCCCGCTGTATTACATGATTCGTCACCTGATTTACGTGGTGCTGGGCCTGGGGGCCTGCGTCGTCACGATGATGATCCCGATCGCCACCTGGCAGCGCCTCGGCTGGATGATGCTGATCGGTGCGTTCGGTCTGCTGGTGATGGTGATCATCCCGGGGATCGGTCGTGAGGTGAACGGTTCGATGCGCTGGATCGGTTTCAGCTTCTTCAACGTCCAGCCGTCCGAGATCGCCAAGGTGTTCGTGGTGATCTACCTCGCCGGTTATCTGGTGCGTCGCCAGAAAGAAGTGCGCGAGAGCTGGATGGGCTTCTTCAAGCCGTTCATCGTGCTGCTGCCGATGGCCGGCCTGTTGCTGATGGAGCCGGACTTCGGTGCCACCGTCGTGATGATGGGCGCCGCGGCGGCGATGCTGTTCCTCGGCGGGGTCGGGCTGTTCCGGTTCTCGCTGATGGTGGTGCTGGCCGTGGCGGCGGTGGTGTTGCTGATTCAGATGCAACCGTACCGGATGGCGCGTCTGACCAACTTCGCCGACCCGTGGGCCGACCAGTTCGGCGCCGGTTATCAGTTGTCGCAAGCCTTGATCGCGTTCGGTCGCGGTGAATGGCTGGGCGTAGGCCTGGGCAACAGCGTGCAGAAGCAGTTCTACCTGCCGGAAGCACACACCGACTTCGTGTTCTCGGTTCTGGCCGAAGAGCTCGGCGCCGTGGGTTCGCTGTGCACTGTGGCGCTGTTCGTGTTCGTGTGTATTCGCGGCATGTACATCGGTCTGTGGGCCGAGAAAGCCAAACAGTTCTTTGCCGCTTACGTTGCCTATGGGCTGTCCTTCCTGTGGATCGGCCAGTTCCTGATCAACATCGGCGTGAACGTCGGCCTGCTGCCGACCAAGGGCCTGACCTTGCCGTTCCTCAGCTATGGCGGCAGTTCCCTGGTGATCTGCTGCGCCTGCCTTGGCTTGTTGTTGAGGATCGAGTGGGAGAGTCGGACCCACCTGGGCAGTGAAGAGATGGAGTTCCATGAGAGCGACTTCGCCGAGGAGCCGAACCATGGGCGCTAACGTTTTGATCATGGCTGGCGGCACCGGTGGCCACGTGTTCCCGGCGCTGGCCTGTGCCCGTGAATTCCAGGCGCGCGGCTACACCGTGCACTGGCTCGGCACGCCGCGCGGAATCGAAAACGATCTGGTGCCGGCGGCGGGTCTTGAATTGCACCGCATCAACGCTACCGGCCTGCGCGGCAAGGGCAAGCTGTCGTTGCTCAAGGCACCGTTCATGTTGCTGAAATCGGTATGGCAGGCGCGGGCGATCATTCGCCGGTTGCGTCCGGTGTGCGTGGTCGGATTCGGCGGCTATGTGACCGGCCCCGGCGGTATCGCCGCCAAACTGGCCGGCGTGCCGGTGATCGTTCATGAGCAGAACGCCGTGGCGGGGACCGCCAATCGGTTGCTGGTGCCGTTCGCCGCCCGGGTGTGTGAAGCCTTCCCCGACACCTTTACCCTGTCGGACAGCCGCCGTACCACCGGTAATCCGGTGCGCAACGAGCTGTTCCTCGAAACACCGCGCCCGGCCCTGGCCGGACGCAAGGCGCGTTTGCTGATCCTGGGCGGAAGCCTGGGCGCAGAGCCGTTGAACAAGTTGCTGCCTGAAGCCCTGGCACAAGTCGCTGCCGACTTGCGTCCGGAAGTGTTCCATCAGGCGGGCAGAAACCACGATGAAGTGACTGCAGAGCGCTACCGCGCCGCCGGCGTGGATGCGCAGGTGCAGCCGTTCATCAAAGACATGGCCCAGGCCTATGGCTGGGCTGACCTGGTGGTGTGCCGCGCCGGCGCATTGACCATCAGCGAACTGGCCGCCGCCGGTCTGCCCTCGATGCTGGTGCCTTTGCCCCACGCGATCGACGATCACCAGACCCGCAACGCCGATTATTTGGCCCGCGAAGGCGCTGCCTTCCTGATGCCGCAAAGAACGACTGGCGCCGCGGACCTTGCCGCGCGCCTGACAGAGGTCTTGATGCAACCGCAACGACTCGAACAAATGGCCCAAGCGGCCCGCCGTCTGGCAAAACCCGAAGCCACCCGCAGCGTGGTGGATACCTGTCTGGAGGTGGCCCATGGTTGAGAATCAGAAAGCCATGCCGCAACCGGAAATGCGCCGCATCCGTCGCATCCACTTCGTCGGGATCGGCGGCGTGGGCATGTGCGGCATCGCCGAAGTGCTGCTGAACCTGGGCTATGAAGTATCCGGTTCGGACCTTAAAGCTTCGCCGGTGACCGAGCGCCTGGAATCCTTCGGTGCGCAGATCTTTATCGGCCATCGTGCCGAGAACGCCGCTGCCGCCGATGTGCTGGTGGTGTCGAGCGCCGTCAACACGTCCAACCCGGAAGTGGCGACCGCTCTGGAACGCCGCATCCCGGTGGTTCCGCGTGCCGAAATGCTCGCCGAACTGATGCGCTACCGCCACGGCATCGCCGTCGCCGGTACTCACGGCAAGACCACCACCACCAGCCTGATCGCTTCGGTGTTCGCGGCCGGTGGCCTGGATCCGACGTTCGTCATCGGTGGCCGTCTGAACGCCGCGGGCACCAATGCCCAGCTCGGCACCAGCCGTTACCTGATCGCCGAAGCCGATGAGAGCGACGCAAGCTTCCTGCACCTGCAACCGCTGGTGGCCGTGGTCACCAACATCGACGCCGACCACATGGCGACCTACGACGGTGACTTCAACAAGCTGAAGAAAACCTTCGTTGAGTTTTTGCACAACCTGCCGTTCTACGGTCTGGCAGTGGTGTGCCTGGACGATCCGGTGGTGCGTGAAATCCTGCCGCAGGTCAAACGTCCGGTCGTCACCTACGGCTTCAGCGAAGAAGCCGACGTGCGCGCCATCAATGTTCGCCAGCAGGGCATGCAGACCTTCTTCACCGTACTGCGCCCCGAGCGTGAGCCGCTGGATGTGTCCGTGAACATGCCGGGCAACCACAACGTACTCAACGCACTGGCAACCATCTGCATCGCCACCGACGAAGGCGTCAGCGATGAAGCCATCGTCCAGGGCCTGTCCGGGTTCCAGGGTGTTGGCCGGCGTTTCCAGGTCTACGGCGAACTGCCGGTGGACGGCGGCAAGGTGATGCTGGTCGACGACTACGGTCACCACCCGACCGAAGTCGCGGCAGTCATCAAGGCCGTGCGCGGTGGCTGGCCTGAGCGCCGGCTGGTGATGGTTTACCAGCCGCACCGCTACAGCCGCACCCGCGATCTGTACGACGACTTCGTGAATGTGCTGGCCGATGCCAACGTGTTGTTGCTGATGGAAGTCTATCCGGCCGGCGAAGAGCCGATCCCGGGTGCCGACAGCCGCAAGCTGTGCAACAGCATCCGTCAGCGCGGCCAGCTTGACCCGATCTACATCGAGCGCGGCGTCGACCTGGCACCGCTGGTCAAGCCGCTGCTGCGTGCCGGCGACATCCTGCTGTGCCAGGGCGCCGGTGATATCGGTGGCCTTGCACCAAAACTGTTGAAAAGCGAGTTGTTCGCCGGTGCCGTGGCGGCACCGGTCGAGGGGAAGTTGAAATGACTGCTGCCTACGCCAATCTGTTTTCCACCATCGCCCCGAAGGATTTCGGCCGGGTGGCCGTGCTGTACGGTGGCCTGAGCGCCGAGCGTGAGGTCTCGCTGAAGTCCGGCAACGCGGTGCTCTCTGCGTTGCAAAGCGCCGGTGTGGACGCGTTCGGCATCGACGTCGGTGCCGACATTCTGCAGCGCCTGCTGAGCGAGAAGATCGACCGCGCGTTCATCATCCTCCACGGTCGCGGCGGTGAAGACGGCAGCATGCAGGGTCTGCTCGAAGTGGCCGGCATTCCGTACACCGGCAGCGGCATCCTGGCTTCGGCGCTGGCGATGGACAAATTGCGCACCAAGCAGGTCTGGCACACGCTCGGGATTCCGACGCCGCGTCACGCCGTGCTGCGCAGCGAGGCCGATTGTATTTCGGCAGCGACGGAACTGGGCTTCCCTTTGATCGTCAAACCGGCGCATGAAGGTTCAAGTATCGGGATGGCCAAAGTGAGTTCTGCGTCCGAGTTGATCGACGCATGGAAAGCGGCCAGTACCTACGATTCGCAAGTGTTGGTCGAGCAATGGATCCACGGTCCCGAGTTCACCATCGCCACCCTGCGTGACCAGGTGTTGCCGCCTATCGCGCTGGGCACGCCACACACGTTCTACGACTACGACGCCAAGTACATCGCCAACGATACCCAGTATCGGATTCCGTGCGGGCTCGATGCCGCCAAGGAAAAGGAACTCATGGACCTCACGGCGCAAGCCTGCGAGGCGCTGGGCATCGCCGGCTGGGGCCGGGCGGACGTGATGCAGGACGCCGACGGCAAATTCTGGTTTCTGGAAGTCAACACCGCTCCCGGCATGACCGATCACAGCCTGGTACCGATGGCGGCGAAAGCGGCCGGTCTGGATTTCCAGCAACTGGTCCTGGCCATTCTGGCCGCCAGTGTCGATGCCGATGGCAAGAAAGAGGCGCGAGGTTAAGACCATGCAAGGCGCACATCTCAGACATCAGCCACCCGCACCCGGCCGCAAGCCGGTGCCGCGGGGTGCCAGCCGAATGGTGGCCAAAGAGCCGATGTCCGCGCGCCTGCCGAAAGCCAACTTCGGCTTCTTGAAAAGTCTGTTCTGGCCGGTGCTGCTGGTGGCCCTGGGGTTCGGTACTTACGAAGGCGCGCAGCGTTTGTTGCCGTACGCCGACCGGCCGATCACCAAGATCGCCGTGCAGGGCGACCTGAGTTACATCAGCCAGCAAGCGGTGCAGCAGCGGATCGCCCCGTACGTGGCGTCGAGCTTCTTCACCATCGACCTGGCGAGCATGCGCACCGAGCTTGAGCAGATGCCGTGGATCGCCCACGCCGAAGTACGTCGGGTCTGGCCGGATCAGGTGGTGATCCGCCTCGAAGAGCAACTGCCGGTGGCCCGCTGGGGCGACGAGTCGTTGCTCAACAACCAGGGCCAGGCGTTCACGCCCAAGGAACTGGCGAACTACGAACACCTGCCGCAGCTGTTCGGCCCGCAGCGGGCCCAGCAGCAAGTGATGCAGCAATACCAGGTACTGAGCCAGATGCTCCGGCCATTGGGCTTCTCGATTGCGCGGCTCGAGCTGCGTGAACGTGGCAGCTGGTTCCTGACCACCGGTGCCGGCAGTTCCGGTCCCGGGATCGAACTGCTGCTGGGACGCGGCAACCTGGTGGAAAGGATGCGCCGCTTCATTGCCATCTACGACAAGACGCTTAAAGACCAGATTACGAACATTGCGCGCATCGATCTGCGCTACGCCAACGGCCTCGCTGTTGGCTGGCGGGAACCAGTAGCGCCGACGACAGCCCAACCCGCTGTCGCAAAGAATTAAGAAGAGGCAGGACCCATGGCAAACGTGCAAAGCGGCAAAATGATCGTCGGTCTCGATATCGGCACCTCCAAGGTGGTGGCGCTGGTCGGCGAGGTTGCGGACGACGGCACGCTCGATATCGTCGGGATCGGCACCCATCCGTCCCGCGGCCTGAAAAAAGGCGTGGTGGTCAACATCGAGTCCACCGTGCAGTCGATCCAGCGCGCGATCGAGGAAGCCCAGTTGATGGCGGGCTGCCGCATTCACTCGGCGTTCGTCGGCGTGGCAGGCAATCACATCCGCAGCCTGAACTCCCACGGCATCGTCGCGATCCGCGACCGCGAAGTCAGCTCCGCTGACCTGGAGCGCGTACTCGACGCCGCCCAGGCCGTGGCGATCCCGGCTGACCAGCGTGTGTTGCACACCCTGCCGCAGGATTACGTGATCGATAACCAGGAAGGCGTGCGCGAGCCGCTGGGCATGTCCGGCGTGCGTCTGGAAGCCAAGGTTCACGTGGTCACCTGCGCCGTCAACGCTGCACAGAACATTGAAAAATGCGTGCGTCGCTGCGGTCTGGAAATCGACGACATCATTCTTGAGCAACTGGCCTCGGCCTACTCGGTCCTGACCGACGACGAAAAAGAGCTGGGCGTTTGCCTGGTCGACATCGGCGGCGGCACCACCGACATCGCGATCTTCACCGAAGGCGCCATCCGCCACACGGCGGTGATCCCGATCGCGGGCGACCAGGTGACCAACGACATCGCCATGGCGTTGCGCACTCCGACCCAGTACGCCGAAGAAATCAAGATCCGTTACGCCTGCGCCCTGGCCAAACTGGCCGGTGCCGGCGAGACCATCAAGGTGCCGAGCGTCGGCGACCGTCCGCCGCGCGAACTGTCGCGTCAGGCCCTGGCCGAAGTGGTCGAGCCGCGTTACGACGAACTGTTCACCCTGATCCAGGCCGAGCTGCGCCGCAGCGGCTACGAAGACCTGATCCCGGCCGGCATCGTGCTGACCGGTGGTACCTCGAAGATGGAAGGCGCTACCGAACTGGCCGAAGAAATCTTCCACATGCCGGTCCGCCTGGGCGTGCCGCACGGCGTGAAGGGGCTGGATGACGTGGTACGCAACCCGATTTATTCCACTGGCGTTGGCTTGTTGATGTACGGCCTGCAGAAGCAGTCCGACGGGATCTCGTTCTCGGGCATCGGCAACCGCGACAGCTACAGCAGCGATGAGCCGCAGGCGCCGTTGCTGGACCGTTTGAAGAAGTGGGTTCAAGGCAACTTCTGACGCTTTACCGCAGCACCGCAACAAATCAGCAGTAGGCGAAAAAACTAGAGAATGTAAGGAGAGGGAAAATGTTCGAACTCGTAGACAACATCCCCGCAAGCCCGGTAATCAAAGTTATCGGTGTTGGCGGTGGCGGCGGCAACGCTGTCAACCACATGGTCAAGAGCAACATCGAAGGCGTGGAATTCATCTGCGCCAACACCGATGCTCAAGCGCTGAAAAACATCGGCGCGCGCACCATTCTGCAACTGGGCACCGGCGTGACCAAAGGCCTGGGCGCCGGCGCCAACCCGGAAGTCGGCCGTCAGGCTGCGCTGGAAGATCGCGAGCGCATTGCTGAAGTGCTGGCCGGCACCAACATGGTGTTCATCACCACCGGCATGGGCGGCGGTACCGGTACCGGTGCTGCGCCGATCATCGCCGAAGTGGCCAAGGAAATGGGCATCCTGACCGTTGCGGTCGTGACCCGTCCGTTCCCGTTCGAAGGTCGCAAGCGTATGCAGATCGCCGACGAAGGCATCCGCATGCTCTCGGAAAGCGTCGACTCGCTGATCACCATTCCGAACGAAAAACTGCTGACCATTCTCGGTAAAGACGCAAGCCTGCTGTCGGCTTTCGCCAAGGCTGACGATGTACTGGCCGGCGCCGTTCGCGGTATCTCCGACATCATCAAGCGTCCGGGCATGATCAACGTCGACTTCGCCGACGTGCGCACCGTGATGAGCGAAATGGGCATGGCGATGATGGGCACTGGCTGCGCCAGCGGTCCGAACCGTGCACGTGAAGCGACCGAAGCGGCCATCCGCAACCCGCTGCTGGAAGACGTGAACCTGCAAGGCGCACGCGGCATTCTGGTGAACATCACTGCCGGTCCTGACCTGTCTCTGGGTGAGTACTCCGACGTGGGTTCGATCATCGAAGCCTTCGCTTCCGAGCACGCCATGGTCAAGGTCGGTACCGTGATCGATCCGGACATGCGCGATGAACTGCACGTGACCGTGGTTGCTACCGGTCTGGGCGCGAAAATCGAGAAGCCTGTGAAGGTCATCGACAACACCGTTCACACCTCGATGGCGGCTGCTCCAGTGCAGCAACCGGCACCCGCTCGTCAGGAACAGCCAGCGGTGAACTACCGTGACCTGGACCGTCCGACCGTCATGCGCAACCAGGCTCAGGCCGGTGCTGCGACTGCCGCGAAGATGAATCCGCAAGATGACCTGGACTACCTGGACATCCCGGCTTTCCTGCGTCGTCAGGCCGATTGATGAAATGTATCAGGGGTATTCAGGTGATTGGTGTTCAGCAAAGGCTCGGTCTGCTATCATCGCCAGCCTTTGTTGATACCAGTTCGCAATTTGCGCTGAAGCGGCCCATGCCATGATTAAACAACGCACACTGAAAAATATTATCCGTGCCACCGGTGTAGGTCTGCACTCCGGGGAGAAGGTTTACCTGACCCTCAAGCCTGCACCTGTCGACACCGGGATCGTCTTTCGTCGTGCCGATCTCGATCCGGTTGTCGAGATACCGGCTCGCGCGGCCAACGTCGGCGAGACAACCATGTCGACGACGCTGGTCAACGGTGACGTGAAGGTAGACACGGTGGAGCACCTGCTCTCGGCCATGGCTGGCCTGGGCATCGATAACGCCTACGTCGAGCTCTCCGCGTCTGAAGTCCCGATCATGGATGGCAGCGCAGGACCTTTCGTATTCCTGATTCAATCGGCTGGCCTGGAAGAACAGGACGCCGCCAAGAAATTCATCCGCATCCTGCGTGAAGTGACAGTGGAAGACGGCGACAAGCGCGCCACTTTCGTCCCTTTCGAAGGGTTCAAGGTGAGCTTCGAGATCGATTTCGATCACCCGGTTTTCCGGGACCGCACCCAAAGTGCAAGCGTGGACTTTTCCAGCACTTCGTTCGTAAAAGAAGTCAGCCGCGCCCGTACTTTCGGTTTCATGAGTGACATCGAGTACCTGCGCAAGCACAACCTCGCACTCGGCGGCAGCGTGGAAAACGCGATCGTGGTCGATGCCGATGGCGTACTGAACGAAGACGGCCTTCGCTATGAAGACGAATTCGTGAAGCACAAGATCCTCGATGCGATTGGCGACCTGTACCTGCTGGGCAACAGCCTGATTGGTGAGTTCAAGGGCTTCAAGTCCGGCCACGCACTGAACAACCAGCTGCTGCGCAAATTGATTGAGCAGAAAGATGCCTGGGAAGTCGTGACGTTCGAAGACGCCAGCACTGCACCAATCTCTTACATGCGCCCGGTTGCGGCGGTGTAAGTAAAAAACCTCTCTAGTTTTTTGAAGGCCACCTTTGGGTGGCCTTTTTTTATGCCTGCTCTCAGGCCATGACTACCCGGTTTCGCCCACCTTCCTTGGCTTGATACAGCGCCTTGTCCGCTGCGAACAACAGCTGCTCCAGGCTGATCTCGCTGGTGGCTGTCCAGGTGCTGATGCCGATGCTCACGGTCATCGGTGACTGGTCTTGATTCACGCCCGGCAGTTGTTCCACCGCCGCGCGAATGTGCTCGGCGATCTGTTGTGCTCCCAGGCTGTCGGTCTCTGCGAGAATCACCGAAAACTCCTCACCGCCATACCGCGCCACCAGATCCGCCGGACGCCGCACATTGGAGGTGATTACCCTGGCCAGTTCACGCAACGCCTGATCCCCGGCCTGGTGCCCGTGTCGGTCGTTGAAGGCCTTGAAGTGGTCCGCGTCGATCATCAGCAATGACAGCGGCTTGCCCGAGCGCTGGGCGCGGAACCATTCGTGGCGCAGCGACTGATCGAGCATCCGCCGGTTGGCGACCCCGGTCAGGGCATCGGTCGCCGCCAATTGCGCCAGTTCCCGTTCGGCCCGCTGGCGCAGGCGCAGCTCCCGGGCCAGCAGCCAGGTCAGCCACAGCAGGCCGGCACACAGCACGCCGGTGGCGCCGCTGATCAGGATCGCCGTGCGTCGCCACGCGCCGAATACTTCTTCGCTGGACAGGGCAACGATCACCGTCAGCGGCAGATTGCCGACCCGCGAATAGGTGTACAGCCGTTGCTGATAATCCATGCTCGAAATGCTGTTGAAACTGCCGCTGCCGCTGCTGTCGCGCAGGATCCGCACCACATTGGGCCGGGTGGCGAAGCTCTTGCCGATCGAATCACTTTGCAGGTAAGGCTTTTGCGCCAGCAGGATGCCGTCGTTGTTGATGATGTTCAGGGTGCTGTCGATGCCGATATCGAGGCTGTTGAACAGCTGATCGAAGTAGTCGAGTTTCATCGACGCCACGGCCACGCCCAGGAAATCGCCGGTGTCCGAGGAAATCCGCCGGCTGAAACTGATGCGCCACTGGTTGGCGTCGTCGCAATCGCAACGGGGCTTGAACGGGCGGCTGATGAACATGCCGGCGTCGCGGTTGAAGGCGTGGGCCAGGAAGTAATCGCGGTCGGCGAAATTGCCCGGTAGCGGTTCGACCCGCGAGGAGTCGGCGATGACCTCGCCATGCTTGTCGAGCAGCAGAATGTCGCCCTTGAAACGCGCTGTGGTGGAGCGATCGAACAGCGCCAGATGGCGGATCTGCGGCGACACGTCTTTCAAGTCGTCACGCTGGGCGGCGGCGATCAGTCCTTGCAACGTCAGGTCATACAACTCGACGGTGCGCAGCACATCGGCGTCGATCAACTGGGCAATGGTAGTGGCGCTGCGGGTGGCCGATTCCTGAGCGTTGGCGTGTTCGCGGATCAGCAGGAACGTGACGATACACACAATCGCGATCACGCTCAGCAGGCTGCCGAGGATCAGCAGCAGCTCGGGACGTCCGGTCTTGCCCGCAGCAGGTGGGGTACGGCTCGCGATCATGGTTGGGTTGTCGGTTGAGGAGTCTTATAAGCGTAGTTGTACAAACGTCGCTGCCGCACACGCAAGAAAAAGGCCAGCGCATAAGGCCGGCCTCTCAACTGTAGCGCCGATCTTAGAAGACGTTGATCGGGTAGTCGATGATCACACGGTATTCATCCGTGTCCGTATCCAGCGCACCGTAACCGTTGCCGCCACGGTTGGTCGCCCATTGCAGGCGCACTGCGAGGTCTTTGGCCTGACCGCTCTGCACCACGTACTTGAGGTCGATATCGCGCTCCCAGTGTTTGGCGTTGCGGCCATCGGCGCTGTACCACGAGGCGTAACCCTTGCTCTGCGGATCGACCTTGGTCAGGTCCAGCGTGCCGCGGGAGTAGGACAACGAAGAGGTCAGGCCTGGCAAGCCGAGTCCTGCGAAATCGTAGGCGTACTTGAGTTTCCACGAGCGCTCGTTCGGTCCGTTGAAGTCCGAGTACTGCTGCGAGTTGTCGAGGTAAACGCTGTCGCCCTGGCTGATGTAATCGAACGGCGTGTTGCCGTTGACCCGCTGGTACGCGGCGGTGACGCTGTGATTGCCGATACCCACGGTGAAATGCAGGCTGTAGGTGTTGTTGTCGATGTTGCCCAGCAGCGCGTCGCCGGTGTCCTGCGTGTGATAGAAGTGCAGGCCCGGGTTGAGGGTCACCCGATCGTTCAGCGCCCAGGTGTAGTCGAGGTCGTAGTAGTACTGGTTCCAGATGTCCTTCAACTCGGAGGCGTACAGACTGCTGGTCAGGCCTTCACCGCTCCAGGCCACGCCGGCCCAGTTCAGGTGTCGGCTCTTGTCGCCGTCGGCGAGGGTGCCGTAAGAAGTGCCGATGCGTTTGTGGCCACTCTGGTTGTAGGGTTTGGTGAAACTGGCCTGGCCGCCTTCGATCATCCAGCCGTCGAAGCTGTGGTTGGTCAGGCTGAGGCCACGAAAAGTCTGCGGCAGCATGCGCGTCTCGCCACCGGCGATCACCGGATTGGCGAGGAACAGGTCACCGGCCTTCAGTTCGGTATCGAACGCACGCATTTTCAGCGTACCGCCCGCCGTGGAGAACGAGCCCGGCGCTTTGCCGTTGCCGTCGCTGACGGGCAGGATGCTGGAGTTATCGGTGCCGCCACCGCCGTCGAGTTTCAGACCGAGCATGGCGTGGGCATCAATGCCGAAGCCGACCGTGCCCTCGGTGTAACCCGACTCGAATTTGCCGAGCAAACCCTGGCCCCACTCGATGTTGTCATCCGTCTGCTGCAGACGGTTGCGATTCATGTAGTAGTTGCGCGCGTTGAGGTTGAGACTCGCGCCTTCGATGAAACCCTGTTTCTCGGCTTCGGCAGCATGGGCGGCGGGGACAATCGTTGCGGCAATTGCAATGAAAAGCGGGGTAAAGCGAACTGGGTAACGCACGTGCGGTAAAGCTCCTTGGGTCAACTGACACTTCAATGTCTTGAGGTGCGGGATGTTTCAGTTGTTAAAGACGCACCAGACAGCTTTCACACCACAACGAAAAAAGGCCGCTGAAAATCAGCGGCCTGGAAGGACGACGGTTGAACGGGAAGAGCCAAACAACCGCGTCGAGGGAAACGGAGCGGTGCGCGCCTCAGCTGTCGGATCCGGAGTCGGACTGCGCTTGGGAAAGGCCGGCCTGCGGGGCTTGCGTGGCGTCCTTGGCCTTGGCCATCATTTCTGCCTGATGCTGTTCATACGCTTGAGCGCGAGCTGCATTGTGCGCTGCGAACGACTGCGATTCTTCAGCCATCGCCATCGGCGACAGGATCAATGAGGACAAAACGAAAGCGCTGGCAATACCCATACTGTTGGACATCTTGAAAACCTTCTTGCTTGGCAAGTGCTGTTTGGTGCGGGCAAAGATAAGGTTGCCGGGCGTTGGGAAACAGCGTGATTTTCATAAATGACTGTTACAGCACAAGCAAAGATCAACAGGTGAACATTACTGGGCTCGGCGTGGGAACACCTTAATGGAAGCTCTGTGTTCGACTTTGGAATGGAACGCGGAGCGTCCCGGGCGGCATTCCCACGCAGAGCGTGGGAACGATGAGGGGTGGGGTCAGACCGGTAAGTGAATCCCGAAAGTATTGATCCCGCGATCACTGCGCACAAACACGTCGCCGCCATGCATCAACGCAATCGCCTTGACGATCGCCAGCCCCAACCCGTGATTGTTGCCGCTGTTGGTGCGCGATGCATCGACCCGGTAGAAACGCTCGAACAAGCGCGGTAAATGCTCGCTGGCAATCGGCGAGCCGGGGTTGGCCACGCCGATGCTGACCTGATGTTCCTCGACCGCGATCTGCACTTCGATCACCTGTCCGGGCGCGGTGTGTTGCACCGCGTTGCTCAGCAGATTGATCAAGGCCCGGCGCAGATGAGCGATCTCGATCTGCACCTGCGCATCGCCGCTCACCCGAACCTGAACCTGCGCATCTTCGAGGATGAAGTCGAGGTATTCGAGGGTGGTCGCCACTTCATCGGCCAGTGAAGTCGAGGTCAGTTTGGTGGCCTTGCTGCCCTGATCGGCGCTGGCCAGAAACAGCATGTCGTTGATGATCGAGCGCAGGCGTTCCAGCTCTTCGAGGTTGGATTGCAGCACTTCGAAATAATGCTCGGCAGAGCGCCCGCGAGTCAGCGCGACCTGGGTCTGGCCGATCAGGTTGGTCAACGGCGAGCGCAGTTCATGGGCGACGTCGGCGTTGAAGGATTCAAGCCGCGAATAGGCTTGTTCAACCCGCTCCAGCGTTGAGTTGAACGAGTCGACGAACTGCTCCAGTTCCGGCGGCAATGGCGACATGCGCAGGCGCCCGGCCCGCAACGGCGGCGCCAGACGTTGGGCTTCATGGGACAGTTTGATCAGCGGTTTGAGGCCGATTCGCGCCACCCAGTAACCCAATGCCGAGGCCAGCAGCACGCCGATCACCGCCAGACTGATCAGCGCGATCAGCAACTGATGCTGGGTCTGGTGAAGGGTCTCGGTGTCGATGCCGATCATGAAGCGCAGCGGCGGGCGCTGATCCTTGGCCGGCAGTTCGGTCAGCAGCACTTTCAGCGGGTAAGGATGGTTGGGCAGTTGCAGGTCGCGCATGCCCGGCGCACCTTGGGCGAACGCACGGATCAAGGCATCCGGCTCGCCGAATTCGTACCCCGGATTGCCGCTGACCACCCAGAAATGGATGCGCTTGTCTTCTTCGCCGAGCAGCTTGAGCTTGGCATTGATCTTTACCCAATGCTCGGGAGTGCCATAGCGGTTGAGCGCGGATTCGAGCACGCTGTAACGCGCATCCAGTTCCGCTTCCGGCAGCAGGCCGAGGCCCTTGTCCACTTGTTGATACAGCGCGCCGCCAATCAACAGGAAGACCAGCAGCGCCACCAGCGTGAACATCCCGCTCAGGCGCAGCGCTATCGAGTTACTGGACACCGCGGCTCTCCAGCACATAACCCATGCCGCGGATCGTGTGCAGCAATTTCTCCTCGAACGGCCCGTCGAGCTTGGCCCGCAGGCGCTTGATCGCGACTTCGACGACGTTGGCGTCGCTGTCGAAATTGATGTCCCAGACCATTTCCGCAATCGCGGTTTTCGACAGTATTTCGCCCTGACGCCGGGCCAGCACACTGAGCAGCGAAAACTCTTTCGCCGTCAGATCCAGCCGGGTACCGGCGCGGGTGGCCTTGCGGCTGATCAGGTCGATCCACAGGTCGGCGATGCTCACTTGCACCGGTTCATGGCCACCGCTGCGGCGGGTCAGCGCTTGCAGGCGCGCCACCAGTTCGAGGAAGGAAAACGGTTTGCCGAGGTAATCGTCGGCGCCGTCGCGCAGGCCCCTGATCCGGTCCTCGACCCGCTCGCGGGCGGTGAGCATGATCACCGGTGTCTGCTTGCGCGCACGCAATGCGCGCAGCACGCCGAAACCGTCGAGGCCCGGCAGCATCACGTCGAGGACGATCACCGCGTAGTCGCTTTCCAGCGCCAGGTGCAGGCCCTCGATGCCGTCGCGGGCCAGATCCACGGTATAACCCTGTTCCGTCAGGCCGCGGTGCAGGTAGTCCGCGGTTTTCTCTTCGTCTTCGATAATCAGAACGCGCATGACCCGCCTCAGTCTGTCGTTGCCAGCGCCGCGACGGGCGCAGGTTTGGGCTTGTGGAACAGCCGCTCAAGCCACAAGTATATGACCGGCGTGGTGAACAGCGTCAGCATCTGGCTGACCAGCAAGCCGCCCACCACCGCGATCCCCAGCGGCTGGCGCAGTTCGGCGCCGGTGCCGTAGCCGAGCATCAGCGGCAGGGCGCCAAGCAGCGCGGCGAGGGTGGTCATGATGATCGGCCGGAACCGCGTGATACACGCTTCGAAAATCGCATCCTGCGGCGACAGCCCGCGATGACGCTGCGCCTCAAGGGCGAAGTCGATCATCAGGATGCCGTTCTTCTTGACGATACCGATCAGCAGCACCAGCCCGATCAGCGCCATGATCGAAAAGTCCTGACCGCAGATCCACAGCATGATCACCGCGCCCAGACCCGCCGCCGGCAGGGTCGAGATGATCGTCAGCGGATGGACGAAGCTCTCGTAGAGCACGCCCAGGATGATGTACACCGCCACCAGCGCCGCGAGAATCAGCCACGGCTGACTTTTCAGCGAACTCTGGAACGCTTGGGCCGCGCCCTGGAAGTTGCCGCTGATTGCGGTCGGCATGCCGATTTCGGCTTTGGCCTGATTGAGCAGAATCACTGCATCGCCCAGTGCCACACCGGGCGCCAGGTTGAACGACAGGTTGGCGGCCGGGAACATGCCGTCGTGGGCGATGGACAGCGGGCCGATAGTCGGCGCGTCGAAGCGGGCCAGCGCCGACAGCGGCACCATTTCTCCGCTCAGCGGTGAGCGCAGGTAGAAATAGTTGAGGCTTTCGGCCTTGCCGCGCTGCTTGGTGTCCAGCTCCAGGATCACGTTGTACTGGTTGACCTGAGTCTGGAATTCGTTGATCTGCCGCTGGCCGAAGGCGTCGTACAGCGCTTCATCGACATCACTCGCCGTCAGGCCGAAACGCGCGGCGGCGCTGCGGTCGATGCTGATGTGGGTGATGCTGCCGCCCAGTTGCAGGTCGTTGGAAATGTCACGGAACGCCGGAATGCTGCGCAGCTTTTCGGTGAGTTTCTGGGTCCAGGTGGCGAGGGTCGGCCCGTCGTTGCTCTTGAGCACGTATTGATACTGAGCACGGCTCGGGCCGGAGCTGAGGTTGATGTCCTGGCCGGCGCGCAGGTAAAGCACGATGCCGGGGACTTTCATCAGTTGCGGACGAATGCGGTCGATGAACTGGCTGGCTGAAACATCTCGGTCGCCGCGTTTTTTCAGCGCAATCCAGAAGCGCCCGTTGGC
Organism: Pseudomonas sp. 1; assembly: GCF_056626735.1. Taxonomy (NCBI): domain Bacteria; kingdom Pseudomonadati; phylum Pseudomonadota; class Gammaproteobacteria; order Pseudomonadales; family Pseudomonadaceae; genus Pseudomonas; species Pseudomonas sp. 1. The sequence goes on from NZ_JBWXMQ010000006.1 coordinate 131,110, forward strand.
GATGGTCTGGTTGCTGCCGGATACGCCCACCGAGTGGGAAAACGCCTGGACGGCCGGATCGGCAGCGACGATTTCGGCCATCGCCAGGTGTTTTTTCACCATGTCGCTGTAGGAGATATCGGCTGCAGCTTCGGTGGTACCGAGGACGAAGCCGGTGTCCTGCACCGGGAAGAACCCTTTGGGGATAAACACGTAGCCGCCAATCGCCAGTGCGACGGAAAGGCCGAACACGCCGATCATCAGTTTCTGGTGGGCGAGGGCGCGGCGCAGGCCCTTCTCGTACCAGCCGAGCAGGCGTTCGCTGAAGCCCGGTCTGTCATGGGCGTGATGCACCGGTTTGCGCATGAACAGCGCGGCGAGGGTTGGCGCCAGGGTCAGCGACACCACCACGGAAATCAGGATGGTCGAGGTGGCCGTCAGGGCAAATTCCTTGAACAACCGCCCGACCACGCCACCCATGAACAGCAGCGGAATGAACGCCGCCACCAGCGAGAAACTGATCGAGACCACGGTGAAACCGATCTCGCCGGCGCCCTTGATTGCGGCGTCGCGCATGCTGTCGCCGGCCTCGAGGTGGCGGTGAATGTTTTCCACCACCACGATCGCATCGTCGACCACGAAACCTACCGCCACGACGATGGCCACCAGCGTCAGGTTGTTCAGGCTGAAACCGAGCAAGTACATCAGGGCGAAACTGGCGGTCAGCGACACGCCGAGTACCGCCGAAACGATCATCGTCGCCGACAGCTGACGCAGGAACAGTGCCATCACCGCCACCACCAGCAGGATCGCGATCAGCAAAGTGATTTCCACTTCATGCAGCGAGGCGCGGATGGTCTGGGTACGGTCAATCAGGGTTTTGACCTGCACCGAGGCTGGCAGCATGGCTTCGAGGCCGGGCAGGGCGGCCTGAATCCGGTCCACCGTTTCGACGATGTTGGCGCCGGGCTGGCGGAAGATCACCAGGTTCACGCCCGGCTGATCGCCAGCCCACGCTTGCACGTAGGCATCTTCCGGACCGTTGACGACTTTGGCGACATCCTTGAGGTGAACCGGGGCGCCGTCCTTGTAGGAAACGATGAGCTGACTGTATTCCTCGGGGTGGAACAACTGGTCGTTGGTCGACAGCGTGGAAATGCTCGACTTGCCGTACAGCGCACCTTTGGCGAGGTTGAGGCTGGTCTGCTGGATCGCCACGCGAATATCGGCGAGGGTCAGGCCGATGGCCGCCAGTTTGTCCGCCGAGGCCTGTACGCGAATCGCCGGACGTTGCTGGCCGGTGATGTTGATTTGGCCTACGCCGTCGACCTGACTGATCTGACGCGCAAGGAGGGTTTCCACCAGGTCACTGAGTTCGGTGCCGGGCATTTGCGTGGAGCTGACGCTGAGGATCAGCACCGGGCTGTCGGCCGGGTTGACCTTCCTCCAGGTCGGCAGGGTCGGCATGTCTTTTGGCAGTTTGCCGGCGGCGGTGTTGATTGCGGCCTGCACTTCCTGGGCGGCGGTGTCGATGCTCTTGTCGAGGGTGAATTGCAGGGTCAGCAGAGTGGAGCCCAGCGCACTGCTGGAGGTCATCTGGGTCATGCCGGGGATGGCGCTGAATTGCACCTCCAGCGGCGTGGCCACGGACGAGGCCATGGTGTCCGGACTGGCGCCGGGCAACTGTGCGGAAACTTGAATCGTCGGAAATTCCGCTTCCGGCAACGGGGCGACCGGCAGGCGCGGGAAGGCAATCACTCCGACCAGTACCAGCGCGATGGTCAGCAGAATCGTCGCCACCGGATGATCGATGCACCAGGTCGAAACGCCTTTGTGCTGCTTCATGGCTGGGTCTCCGCTTGCACCACCTGCGGCGGTTCGCTCATGACCTGCACGGTCGAGCCGGGCTTGAGCCGCGACTGGCCATCACTGACCAATACGTCGCCGGGTTTCACGCCCTTGATGATGTCCTGGCCGCTGCCCTGATAGACCATCTGCACTTGCACGGCTTCAACCTTGTCGCCGTTGACCCGGTACACGAAATGTTGATCGAGGCCGCGTTGTACGACGGTGGGCGGGACCACCAGCGCATCTTTATCCAGCGCTGTCTGAATCTTTACCGTCACCAGCAGGCCGGGCCAGAGCTTCTGGTCCGGGTTGTCGAATTCGGCCTTGGCGCGGATGGTGCCGGTGTTGGCGTTGATCTGGTTGTCGATCAGCGTCAGGTGACCTTCGCCCAGCAGGTTGCCGGTTTCGCCGTCGGTGTCGGCGCCGATGTACGCCTTGACCTGAGCGCGCTGCGGATCGCTGATCAAGCCTTGCAGGGTCGGCAGCATTTGCTGGGGCAGGGAAAACTCGACGGCGATCGGGTCGATCTGGGTCACGGTGAACAGACCCTGGGTGTCGGTCATGCGCAGGAAATTGCCTTCGTCGACCGTGCGAATCCCGACGCGGCCGGTGACCGGGGAGCGAATCTGGGTGTAGGAAAGTTGTACCTGAGCCGCGTCAATCGAAGCCTGATTGCCCTGGGCGGTGGCCTTGAGCTGGTTGACCAGTGCCTGTTGCTGGTCGTAGGTCTGCTTCGATACGCCGTCGTCGACGCTCAGCAGTTTGTAGCGCTTGAGGTTGACCAGAGCGACTTGCAGTTGCGCCTGGCTTTCGCCCAGTTGCGCCCGGGCCTGGTCGAGGCTGGCGCGGATCGAGCGGTCGTCGATGGTGGCGAGCAGGTCGCCCTGTTTTACCAGCTGGCCTTCCTTGACCAACAGCTTGGTGAGGATGCCGTCGATCTGTGGGCGCACCACCACGCTGTGCAGCGAGAGGACCGAGCCGATGCCGCTGGTGTAGCGGGGGACGTCTTTTTCGCTGACGGCGACGACCCGCACCGGGATGGCGGTGGGGGCGGCCAGTTTGGCCGGGGCGGGTTTTACCGCATACCACAGGCCGGCGGCTGCAAGGGCGATCAGCAGGGTGGCGAGCAGGGCCTTTTTCTTCTGGATTTGCATGCTTGTGGGGCGCCAGGGGGACGGGGTTTGGGCAGGTTTTGTCTTTATAAACTTGTTTGCGGGTCAGGAGGGTGACGGCTAACTGACGGCGCTGTCAGTTTCGGCTTTTGACTTGGCGGCCTTTGGGCCGACCATGCTGTTTTGGGTTTGGGTGTATATCCGTTTCTTCGGGTGTTGCGGCTGGCGGTTTCGCCCTTACGGCGAGTCCCTTTTTCAAACGCCAAAAAGGAACCAAAAGGCTTGGCCCCTGCGTTCGGCGCCTCGCTGTGGCTCGGCGTTCCTTCGTTCCGGGATTCATCCGGGGGCATCGCCTACGGTTTGCTTCGCTGCACCTCCTCTCGATGCATGCGGCTGCGCCGCACGGTCGCTGCGCTCCCACCCCCGGATAAATCCCTCCACTCAGCCTTCCGATGGGGCCGGCACGTCAAAAGCGGTACTCGAGCTAACGCTCATTGTGTTGAGTGGTTAGAAGCAGAAAGCAGAAAGCAGAAAGCGGACTGCTTTTGCTCTGATCGTTCCCACGCTCCGCGTGGGAATGCAGCCCGGGACGCTCCGCGTTCCATTTTCGGATGTTTGGAAATGTGGGGGGGGGGGTACCGTTTGTTGTTGCAGTGCTTTTGATCGTTCCCACGCTCCGCGTGGGAATGCAGCCCGGGACGCTCCGCGTTCCATTTTCGAATGTTTAAAGATGTGTGGGATTCACTGAACCTTCCCACAAGGTTTTCAGGTTGTCCGTCGGAAGCACGCTCTCTAGTCTTTGGCTGTCGCTGCCAATTCAGCGAACAGGTGTGGAAACCTGATTTCAAGTAGTTGCAAAGCTTCTCCCCGTAACCGTTGCCGACGTCTTCTTTCGTCTGCAAACTGCGTCGCGGCGGCTGTGCGCAGGCAGACTTCGGTCTGGCCGGTTGCCTACTTATCGGTTTTCCACCCTGCGTACAGCTGCCACCTTTTGTCGTGTGGAAACGACGAGGGATGGCTCCATAGCCAAGTAGGAGTTTTTCATGGACAAACTGATACCCGATCCACCCTACGAATCCCCCACCCCCCTCGAAGAAGCCATGCGCGCCGAAGACCTCGCCCGTAACCGCGAAGCCATCAAACGCGCCCTCGACTATTACCTTTGCCCGAAGCCCTCGAAACCACGCCCGAGCACGATGTACATGGTCACTCCCAACGTCGATACCGAAAGCCTGTTGGTCAATGCCTGCGAATCCCTGGCCTCGGCCAGTACCATCGCCAGCAATTTCGCCAACGAACTCACAAGCCCGCAGCGCAGTACGGCGCTCGGGATCCAGCAGATCATCATGCTGGCTGAGCTTGCAGTGAATCGGGCGCTGGATCGGGTTGATCCGCCAACGTGATCCGCTAGTCGAAGAGTCCCGAAAAGGCACCGGTCATGCCCTTTCGGGGACTCTTTAAAGTCTGCGCGCGCAGGTATACTGCGCGCCTTCGCGGCTCATCCACCGGGCCGGACTTTTGCTTCCCGGAGCTTTCATGACTTCCCCAATCGACAACGCTGTGAGCGATGTCCCGGCAGAGCTGGCCGAGGCCGGCGAATCCAAACCGACCATTCCTGCCTTCAAGTTTCCGTTCAAGCCAGGTGAGCTGGCCGCCGCCAAAGGCGCCAGGCAGCCGCAGTTCAAGGGCAAGGACGGTGACCGTCACGCCAGGACCCCGGGTGTGGCGCCGTCGGGCACGCGCCGTTCGATGGGCAAGCGCTGATTCATTCCGGCCTCGGCCGTCGCTGTGATTTTCGGTCACAGTGATGGCTAATTGCTCAGTTCCTGAGCCAGATCAACGTTTAACCGATGAGTGCGCTTAGAGTCAGCAGCCCTGCCGACTCTTTCCAATAAAACGAGCGCGCTTTCCATGAAGATCAATCTCCCGGTGACCGGGCGCAATGTTGATGTTGCGCCGGATGCGAACATTCTCTCGACCACCGATCTGACCAGCGCGATCACCTACGCCAACGACGACTTCATCAAGATCAGCGGTTACAGCCGCGATGAGCTGCTGGGCACGCCGCATAACCTGCTGCGTCATCCGGACATGCCCGCGCAGGCGTTTGCCCATATGTGGCAGACGCTCAAGCGCGGGCGGTCGTGGATGGGGCTGGTGAAGAATCGCTGCAAGAACGGTGATCACTATTGGGTCAGTGCCTATGTCACGCCGGTTACGCAGAATGGTGCGGCGGTGGAGTTTCAGTCGGTGCGCACGCGGCCGGATGCACGGCAGATTGCGGCGGCGGAGCGGGCGTATGCGCAGTTGCGCGAGGGGCGGGTGGCGCGGTGGCAGCGGCTGCCGGTGTTGGGTTTGCGGGCGAAGATCATGGCGTTGACCAGTTCGGTGCTGGCGGTGGTGCTGGGGATGGAAGCCTGGCTGCGGCCTGAATCCATGGGCATCGAAGCCGCTGCGCTGGTGGCTGGCAGTGGGGCGTGTGCGCTGGGCGTGGGTTGGTTACTGGGGCCCTTGGAGCGGCTGACCGAGCGTGCTCGGGTGATTGCTGATAACCCGTTGAGCCAGGGCATTTATACCGGGCGGCGGGATCAGTTCGGGCAGATCGAGTTTGCCTTGCAGATGCTTGAAGCGCAGGTCGGTGCGGTGGTCGGGCGGATCGGTGATGCGTCGCAACGGCTGGCCGGGCATGCGGCGCAGTTGGCCGATCATCTGCACAGCAGTCATACCAGTACGCTGGCGCAGCAGGCGGAAACCGATCAGGTGGCGGCGGCGATTCATCAGATGGCGGCCAGTGTGGCGGAGGTGGCCAGCCATGCGCAGCAAGCGTCGGTGGCGGCTGATATGGCGGGGACGGAAACCCGTGAGGGGCATCTGTTGGTCGGCGAGAGTCGCAGTGCGGTGTTGCGACTGGCGGAAGAGTTGGGCCGGGCGACAGAGGTGATTCATCAGCTCGAAGGCCACAGCAGCGAGATTTCCGGGGTGCTGGAGGTGATTCGCAGCATCGCCGAGCAGACCAATCTGCTGGCGCTCAACGCGGCGATCGAAGCGGCCCGGGCCGGGGATGCCGGGCGTGGGTTCGCGGTGGTGGCCGACGAGGTGAGGGGGCTGGCCCAGCGCACCCAGCAGTCGACCAACGAGATTCAACGGATGATCAGCACCCTGCAGAACGGTGCGCGGGATGCGGTGCTGGTGATGCAGCAGAGCAGCGAGCATGTGGATAACAGCGTCGAACAGGCGCAACGTGCGGCGCGGGCGCTGGACGGGATCAGCGGGCGGGTCGAGCAGATTACCGAGATGAGTCTGCAGATTGCCGCAGCGGTCGAAGAACAGAGCGCGGTGAGCGAGGACATCAACCGCAACATCGTCAGCATTCGCACGGCTTGCGAGCTGACTGTGGATGAAGGGCGCCAGAGCCAGCTCAACTCACAGGATGTGGCGGGGCTGGCGGGGGATTTGCGTTCGCTGGCGCGGGAGTTCTGGGGGCGGCGGCAGGGCGTTTAGGCCGCCCGCAACGAAATGAACGCGTAAGTCTGCGGCGGCTCGGACACCACTTGTGCTCCGGCCGCGCGCACTTGCCCGGCGATGTCGTCGCCGGAGACATGGAACAGCCATTCGCTGTGGCCGGCAGTCAGTGGCTGCGACGTGACCTGATCGATCACCGAGGCAAACGCGCTCATGTCCGGCAGGTATGCGGTGAACCCGTCGCCCTTGAGCGCGGTGGTGCGGATGCCGAGCAAACCGCAGATCGCATCCTTGATCCGGATGTCGTCGCGATCTGCCTGACGGGAGCGCTGGATCAGTGTCAGCAGTTCCTGATCCACCAGTTCACCACCGACGATCAGGTCCGGCCCTTGCTCCCACGACTCCGGCGGGCAGTCCTTGGCGGCAGGGTTCAGCGCAATGTGCGGATTGATTTCGGCGGGATAGATGCGACACACCAACGGCCGGCGCTCGTAGATGCGGCACAGTTTGTCTTCGTCAAGATTCCGGCAGGGGCCGACGTTGTAGGCGGCAAAAGTGATTGCCACATGGGCGTCGGACATTCCGCTGCGCACCACCGCCGAACGACGTTGCGCATGTTCGCGCTGCTGTTCCGGGAGGCCCAGGCCGTTGGCGAGAAACGCCTCCACCAGCACGATCACCTGACCGCCGTCGGCCGCCCACATACGGGCTTCGGCCAGGGTCAGGGGCACATGGTGATCGGTGCAGCATTTGCCGCAGCCTACGCAGGAAAAGGTCGTATTCATTGAGCGGGCAATCTTCAATCAGGGTGTGAATCGGCGACATAAAGCCGCCGTACAGGCCCGGAGTGAAGCAAGTTGTGCGCCATTCGCTCAGGGTTTGGCGGTCGGGCGGATCGAGTCCCATTCGGTGACGAACGCGGTTTTCGACTTCTTGTTGTACAGGCACAGCTCGGTGCCTTGCTGGCCCTTCATGTGTTTTTGCGGGTATTGGCCTTGCAGCAACAGCGCGGTGTAGCCGACGCGGTCATCGAATTGCGCGGCGTTACCGACTGGTTTGGCGTTTTTCAGGCCGCTGGCCTTGGTGCAACTGGCGAGCACGGTTTTGTCGTAGGTCGCCCAGGCGTCGGGGCTGGAGGCGTGGGCCAACGGGGCGATGAGGCAAAGTACGGAGAGGGCGAGGCGTTTCATGGTTCGGGCATCCTTGGGTTCAGTCCAGGATTGGAGTATGCCTGAGCGAGGAAAGTTGTCTTGCGGCCGTCATCGCGGGCAAGCCCGCTCCCACAGGGGATTGATGACGTATTCAGATTTTGCAAGCACCCGGAAACCTGTGGGAGCTGGCTTGCCAGCAATGGCAGTCTGTCAGTCCGGCACCAGTTCCCGGCGGACCACATACATTCCAGACCTTTCGTACAAGCTCAGCGCCCGATGGTTGTCTTCCAGCACCTTCAGGTCGACAAACCCTTCACGCCGATCCTGAAATACCTTGAACGCATGCAGCAGCAACGCCCGACCCAGTCCATGGCCCTGGGCGCGAGGATGCACCACCAGATTCTTGATGTAGGAACTGGTCCAGCATTGCGCCACGCCGATGACGCCTGCGGCATCGCTAGCAATGAAACACAGTGCCGGATCGTATTCCGGATCGTTTTCGAACTGCTGTTGCCAGACGTCCAGCGCCGGCACCCGACCACCGCCTTGACGGTAGCCGATCAGCATCAGTTCATGCACGGCGGCTGCGCGTTCGGCGCTGTAGGGGGTGAGCTCGCTACTGTTCGGCCATTCGATGGCCGGCACGTCCTGGTTCAGGTCGCGCCGCATCAGAAAGCAGAATGTCTCGCTCAAGACTCAGTGGCCGTGAGCGGCGACATGCTTGGCCGCTTCGATCAGGCAGTGAGTCAGCTCGGGCGAGGAGAACTTGGTCAGCACGCCGTTGGCCCCGGCGAGGCGGGCCTTTTCGCTGTTCATCGCACTGTCCAGCGAGGTGTGCAGCAGCACATAGAGGTGGGCGAAGTCCGGGGTTTCGCGCAGGGTGCGGGTGAAGGCGTAGCCGTCCATCTCGGACATTTCGATGTCCGAGACAATCAGGTTGATCTGCTGCGCCGTGCCTTGCAGGTCCAGCAGGCAGTCGATGGCTTCCTTGGCGCTGCGCGCGGTATGGCATTGCAGGCCGAGGTTGCGCAGGGTGTGCACCGATTGCTGCAGCGCCACCTGACTGTCGTCGACCACCAGGATTCGCGCGTTGCCCAGCACTTCGGCGTCTTCCATGCTCAGCTCGGTCGGGGCCATTTCGATCTGCGCCGGGGCGATGCCGTGGATGACTTTTTCGATGTCCAGCACCTGTACCAGCGTGCCGTCCACCGAGGTCACGCCGGTGATGTAGGCGCGCGAACCACCGGAACCGAACGGCGGCGGTTTGATGTCGGTGGTCAGGCAATGCACGATCTTGCTCACCGCCTGCACGTGCAGGCCCTGTTTCGAGCGGCTGACGTCGGTGACGATCAGGCAGCCGCCGTTCGGATCTTCCAGCGGCCGCTCGCCGATGGCGCGGCTCAGGTCGATCACCGACAGCGAAGCACCGCGCAGGGTGGCGATGCCTTTGACGTGCGGGTGCGACTCCGGCAGCTTGGTCAACGGCGGGCAGGGAATGATTTCACTGACCTTCAGCAGGTTGATCGCCATCAGCTTGCCGCTGCGCAAGGTAAACAGCAGAAGCGAAAGTGAATCTGCGCGGGCTTTGTTGGAAGACATAAAAACCTTCTGTGGAAAAGGTGAGCGGCGATCGCACGGATCGCCAGCAGGTATCGATGCCGGGTTATCGACTTGTAACCGGCAGGCTTTAGGGATTCTGGCGCCAATCCGACGGCGGGACTTTTATTTCATCCCCAACCGCTTGGCCAGCCGCCCCAGGTTCGCCCGGTCCAGCCCCAGTTCGCGGGCGGCGCTGGCCCAGTTGTCCTGATTGCGCTCAAGCGCTGCACTGATCAACTGCCGCTGATACTGCTCGGTGGCTGCACGCAGGTCACCGCTGATCAATGGCGCAGTGGCAGTCGCTTCGGACGGCGCCGGCGAGTTATCCACAATCTCGCGCGGCAGATCGAGATCCATCGCGCTCAAGCTGAGGATCTTCGGCCGCACCTTGCAGTTACCCAGCGCCTTCAGTGCGCTGCGTCCGATCAAATGCTCCAGTTCCCGCACATTGCCCGGCCAGGTGTAGGCCAGCAGCGCTTCCTGGGCGTCGCTGTTCAGGCGCAGGCTGTTAAGGCCCATGCGCGAGCGGTTCTGCTCCAGGAAATAGCCGCTGAGCAGCAACACGTCGCGCCCCCGGTCACGCAGTGCCGGCACCCGCAACGGGTAGACGCTGAGGCGATGGTAGAAGTCGGCGCGGTAGCGGCCGCTGCGCACTTCTTCGGCCAAGTCGCGGTTGGTCGCGGCGATCAGGCGCACATCGACCTGATGCTCCTTGTCCGAACCCAGACGTTGCAACTGGCCGCTCTGCAACACCCGCAACAGCTTGGCCTGGACGGTCAGCGACAACTCGCCGACTTCATCCAGAAACAGCGTGCCGCCGTTGGCCAGTTCGAACTTGCCGCGTCGGTCGCTGGTGGCGCCGGTAAAGGCGCCGCGCACATGGCCGAACAGTTCGCTTTCCACCAGCGTGTCCGGCAGGGCTGCGCAATTGAGGCTGATGATCGGTTTGTCGGCGCGCTTGGAAGCGGCGTGGATCGCCTGGGCCACCAGCTCTTTGCCGACCCCGGTTTCGCCGGTGATCAGCACGGTCAGGTCGCTGCCACCGACCAGATTGATTTCTTCCACCAGCCGTTTATGCGCCTTGCTCTGGCCAATCATTTCGCGGTTCTGCTGGCCGCTGGCCTGGCGATAGACCTCGGCGCGCTGGTGTTCGTCCTCGGCACGAATCGCCAGGCGCTCAATGCGTTCGGCGGCATTGACCGTGGCCGAGGCGAGGCTGGCGAAGGCTTGCAGGGCGTCGAGTTCGATCGGTTCGAAACGTTCGGGATCGAGGGCGTCGAGGGTGATCAGCCCCCAGAGTTTTTCATCGACGAACAACGGGCAACCGAGGCAATCGTGAACTTCGAGGTGATCGTCGAGGCCGTCGACCAGTCCGTCATACGGATCGGGCAGATCGCTGTCGGCGGCGAAGCGGGTGGGCCCTTCGCCGGCCAGCAGCACCTCAAAACGCGGATGTTCGCTGACCTTGAAGCGGCGGCCGAGGGTATCGGTACTCAAACCGTCCACCGCCAGCGGCACCAGCCATTCACCGTCGAGACGCAGCAGGGCCGCAGCGTCGCACGGCAGCAGGGCGCGCATGGCTTCGAGCAGGCGTCGGTAGCGCTCGCCTTCGGGCAGTTCGCGGGACAGGTCGGAGACCAGGGGGAGCAGGGCGGTGAGCAATGATTTGGCGGACATGGGCTTGTAGTCAAAGAGACATGTTGTAGTCGAAGCGACTATATAGGTGCTTGTGTCGATCTGACTACATAATTTTCAAATGATTGATTTATATAGAAAAAATAGTTGGCACGATTGATGGAATGGATAAGGCACTTTTAGAGAAAGCTCAGGAGTCACCCTTATGCTTAGCGTCCAGGATCGTGCCATCGTCAAATCCACTGTGCCTCTGCTGGAAAGCGGCGGTGAAGCGCTGATCACCCATTTCTACCGCATGATGCTCTCCGAATACCCGCAAGTCCGCCCGCTGTTCAACCAGGCTCACCAGGCCAGCGGTGACCAGCCTCGCGCCTTGGCAAACGGCGTGTTGATGTACGCCCGTCACATCGATCAGCTCGACCAGTTGGGCGATCTGGTGGCCAAGATCATCAACAAGCACGTGGCCCTGCAAATTCTGCCCGAACACTACCCGATCGTCGGCGCCTGCCTGCTGCGCGCGATCAGCGAAGTGCTCGGCGAAGAGATCGCTACCCCGCAAGTGATGAACGCCTGGGGCGCGGCCTACGGTCAGTTGGCCGATATCCTGATCGGCGCCGAAACCGCCATTTATGACCAGAAAGAGCAAGCCGTCGGCGGCTGGCGCGGGGCGCGGGAGTTCATCGTCGCAGCCAAGGTCGAAGAGAGTGCGGAAATCACTTCGTTCTACTTCGAGCCGGCGGACAAGGGCCCGATCCTGGCAGCCGAGCCCGGTCAGTACATCGGCATGACGCTGATGCTCGACGGCGAAGAAATCCGCCGTAACTACTCGCTGTCGGCCCTGGCCAACAAAGGTCAGTACCGCATCAGCGTCAAGCGTGAACCGGGTGGCCGAGCTTCCAATTATTTGCACGATCAGTTGCATGTTGGTTCCAGCATCCAACTGTTCCCGCCATCGGGCGAGTTCACCCTGACTGCCAGCGACAAACCGCTGGTGCTGATCAGCGGCGGCGTCGGTATCACGCCGACGCTGGCGATGTTGGAAGCGGCACTGGAAACCGAGCGTCCGGTTTACTTCATCCACAGCGCCCGCAACGGCAGCGTGCATGCGTTCCGTGACTGGATCGACGGGCTCGCCGAGCGTCATCCGCAGCTCAAGCGCTTCTATTGCTACGCCGAAGATGACGGCGTGAGCCCGGCGGCGGACAAGGTCGGGTTGTTGAGCGAGGAGCAACTGGGCGAGTGGTTGCCGGCGGAGCGTGATGTGGACGCCTACTTCCTTGGGCCCAAAGGCTTCATGGGGGCGATCAAGCGTCATCTGAAGGCGCTGGGCGTGCCGGAGAAGCAGAGCCGGTATGAGTTCTTCGGGCCGGCTGCTGCTCTGGAATAATCCGGAATCGAGTCGCCTTCATTCGCGAGCAAGCTCGCTCCCACACTGGAATGCAATCCGTTGTGGGAGCGAGCCTGCTCCGGGCGGCGATCCGACGATTGGCCGTTATGCGGTCTTGATTCTTAAATTCTGTTTAAAGGTTAATCGTTTCTTAACCGGTTTATCGTTTATTCCCCGATGCTGATGATAGGCGCTCGTTCGTTTACATGATCAGGATCGCCCCATGTCGCACTTCGCCTCTTCCCGTCGTTTCAGCCTGGCCACGTTAGGCCTGTCGGTTGCCTTGCTGTCCAGCCCGTTTGCCTTTGCCGAGTCCGCCTTGATCGAACCCCGGACCCTGATCGTCGATCAGAGCCTGCCCAAGGCGCAGCGTGATGCGATGGAACTGGCGGCACGGCGTTACGGCAGTTTCTGGAACACCGGCGAAGAGGCGCTGGCCACTGCGGCCCTGTCGCCGCAGTTTGTCGACAAGACTCCACCGGAAGGCCGGGTGCAGGGGCCGACCGGGCCACTGCTGGCATCGAAGTTCTTTCGCACGGCGGTGCCGGACTTGAGTTGCGAGATCGAGCAAATGATCGTCGCCGGGGATCGCGTGGTGGTGCATCTGCACTTTCGCGGGCATTTCACCGGCACGTTCAAGGCTCTCAAAGGGCAGGGCCAGCGTGTAGACTTCCGGGCAACCGATATCTATCAGATCGACAACGGTCGCATCGCGGCCAATTGGCATATCGAAGACAACATCAGCCTGATGGCGCAACTGCAAGCGCAGCCGCCGGCCAGCTGAACCATGGACATGAAAGGGAAACGCGATGAGCGAGGAAACGATTCGATTGGGACGTGAGCGGCGCTATCTGGTGTTGCTGGGCATCATCTGCCTGGCGCTGATCGGCGGCGCGCTGTACATGCAGATCGTGCTGGGCGAGGCACCGTGCCCGCTGTGCATCCTGCAGCGTTATGCGTTGCTGCTGATCGCGCTGTTCGCGTTCATCGGCGCGGCCATGCGCACCCGCCGCAGCATCACGGTGTTTGAGGTGCTGGTGGTGATTTGTGCCATCGCCGGGGCCGGTGTTGCCGGGCATCACGTGTACACCCAGTTTTATCCGGCGGTGAGTTGCGGCATCGATGTGTTGCAGCCGATCGTCGATGATTTGCCGCTGGCGAAGATCTTCCCGCTGGGCTTCCAGGTCGACGGTTTCTGTTCGACGCCGTACCCGCCGATCCTTGGCCTGTCGCTGGCGCAATGGGCACTGGTGGCCTTCGTGCTGGTGGTGATTCTGGTGCCGCTGCTGACCTCGCGTAACCGAAAAGCACTGCGCTGAATCAACTTTTCGGCGCTTGCGCCGATAAAACAAACGCCTCGATTTGCAGTGATGCGACTCGAGGCGTTTTGCATTTCAGGGTCTGTGTGAAAACACCGTGACGAACGGCAAGGAAGGGTGCGACAGGTGTGCGACATGTTGTCACACACGCCCTGTCGCAGGGCGATTCACAGGGCCGGATTGGAGTGCTGTTACAAAAAAGGATTGGTCTGTTTCAGCGTTTTTCGGTTTTTGCACGCGTGTGCCGGAACAGGCAGTTTTAACAGACTCCGACAGATGGCCAAAAGCCTTGGCATATCGGGCTTTGCGCGGATCGCGCGGTGGGAAAAAGCCCTCGGAGCTGTCTGAACTGATGCCGATAGACCTACATTTTTTGGTGTTTTTGTTGAGAATCGATTTCGATAACATGCGGAACTTTTGCAAAAACGGTGATGGATTGTTGCTCTGAGCGATAAAAATTATTTCGGGATAAGACATGGTGTATAGGGCGCTACCTATCTACAATCGCCCGCACTGAATTCCCGGCACTGTTCAGCCTTTATTAAGGAGGCGAGCAGGAAGTCGGGTGTCGAGCAGCCGAGAGGCATGCGAGACACCCAGGTGTCGGTGCCTTCCAACTTTCCGCACCAAATGGAATTGGTCTGTAACAAGGCCTTTGACCACGAATTCGAATAAGAACTGAACGCTGTCCCAGGTTTTGTCGAGCGTCTGACGCGCGACGGGCGGCCCTTATTCAATCCAAAGAAAATGCCAACCCTTGGCAGGGTGAAGTGTTGGCGATCAAAACCCAACTGCATTGCGCAAGCTGCTTTAGAGGTCGTGAGATGAGTAAAAACAGGTACCCCAGATTACTAGGCCTAGTGCCGCTGCTCGGCACGTTGTTGCTGGGAGGCTGCAACATGACCTTGCTCAATCCAACGGGCCAGGTCGGCCTGGAACAGCGCAACCTGATCATCACCGCTACGCTGCTGATGCTGTTGGTTGTTGTGCCGGTCATCGTCATGACCTTCCTGTTCGCCTGGAAGTACCGCGCCTCCAACAAGAATGCCGTCTACACCCCGAAATGGTCGCACTCGACCAAGATCGAAGTGGCAGTCTGGACCATCCCGGTGCTGATCATCATTGCCCTGGGTTACATCACCTACAAGTCGACCCACTCGCTGGATCCGTATCGTCCGATCGAATCCGACGTCAAGCCTGTGACCATCGAAGTGGTCGCGCTGGACTGGAAGTGGCTGTTCATCTACCCGGAACAAGGCATCGCCACGGTCAACAAGATCGTGTTCCCGGCGCACACGCCAGTTAATTTCCGGATCACTTCGGACGCGGTGATGAACTCGTTCTTCATCCCGGGCCTGGGCGGCCAGATCTACGCGATGGCGGGCATGACCACCAAGCTGCACCTGATCGCTGACCGCAACGCTGAAATGGACGGTATCTCCGCCAACTACAGCGGCGCTGGTTTCACCGGTATGAAATTCAAAGCGATCGCAACTTCTCAGGAAGATTTCGACGCCTGGGTAAGTGAAGTCAAAAAGGCACCTAAACAGCTTGAACCAGCTGAATACGCAGCCCTTGCCAAGCCAAGCCAGAACAATCCAGTCGAGCTCTACTCCTCGGTCACGCCGAACCTGTTCCAGACCATCGTCGACAAGTACGAAGGCATGAAACCGGGCAAGCCGCTGAAGCACGAGAAGAAAGAGAAAGAAGTGGCGGCAACGGATATGGACTCGAATTCGCATTCAGCTGCCGGGGCAGAGGAGTAAACGATGTTTGGTAAATTAAGTTGGGAAGCGATCCCTTTCCACGAGCCGATCGTGATGGTCACCATCTCGATGATCGCGCTCGGTGGTCTGGCGTTGTTCGCTGCAATCACCTACTTCAAGAAGTGGACTTACCTGTGGACCGAGTGGCTGACGTCGGTCGACCACAAGAAAATCGGCGTGATGTACATCATCGTCGCCATGGTCATGCTGCTGCGCGGCTTTGCCGACGCCATCATGATGCGTACCCAGCTGGCCATGGCCACCGAGGGTTCGCCTGGCTACCTGCCACCTGAACACTATGACCAGATCTTCACCGCTCACGGTGTGATCATGATCATCTTCATGGCGATGCCATTCTTCACCGGCCTGATGAACCTTGCAGTGCCGCTGCAGATCGGCGCGCGTGACGTTGCGTTCCCGTTCCTGAACTCCCTGAGCTTCTGGCTGCTGGTGTCCGGCGTCGTGCTGATCAACCTGTCCCTGGGCGTCGGCGAATTCGCCAAGACCGGCTGGGTTGCCTATCCACCGCTGTCGGGTCTGCAATACAGCCCTGGCGTGGGGATGGACTACTACATCTGGGCGCTACAGCTATCGGGTCTGGGTACAACGTTAACCGGGGTTAACTTCCTGGCGACCGTGCTGAAAATGCGTACCCCGGGCATGAAGCTGATGGACATGCCGATCTTCACCTGGACCTGCACCTGGGCAAACGTTCTGATCGTGGCTTCGTTCCCGATCCTGACCGCTACCCTGGCACTGCTGACCCTTGACCGTTACATGGATTTCCACATTTTCACCAATGAACTTGGTGGCAATCCAATGATGTACGTCAACCTGTTCTGGGCATGGGGCCACCCTGAGGTTTACATCCTGATCCTGCCGGCCTTCGGCATCTTCTCGGAAGTGATCTCGGCCTTCACCGGCAAGAAACTGTTCGGCCACCACTCGATGATCTACGCTTCGGGCGCGATCTCGGTACTGGGCTTCATGGTTTGGCTGCACCACTTCTTCACCATGGGTTCGGGTGCGAGCGTCAACGCCTTCTTCGGTCTGGCGACGATGCTGATTTCCATCCCGACGGGTGTGAAACTGTTCAACTGGCTGTTCACCATCTACCAGGGCCGTCTGCGCTTCACCAGCCAGGTTCTGTGGACTCTGGGCTTCATGGTGACCTTCGCCATCGGCGGCATGACCGGCGTACTGCTGGCCATCCCGGGTGCTGACTTCGTTCTGCACAACAGCCTGTTCGTGATCGCTCACTTCCACAACGTGATCATCGGCGGCGCGGTATTCGGCTACATCGCAGGCTTCGGCTTCTACTTCCCGAAAGCGTTCGGCTTCAAGCTGCACGAAGGCTGGGGTAAAGCAGCGTTCTGGTTCTGGATCTCGGGCTTCTTCGTCGCGTTCATGCCGCTCTACGCTCTGGGCTTCATGGGCATGACCCGTCGTCTGAACGCCACCACCAACCCTGAGTGGGTACCGTACCTGTACGTTGCCATGTTCGGTGCGATCCTGATCGCTGTGGGTATCGCTTGCCAGCTGATCCAGCTGTACGTGTCGGTACGTGACCGCAACAAGCCGGAAAACATGTGCGAACACGGTGACCCGTGGAATGCCCATACCCTGGAATGGTCGACCTCGTCGCCACCTCCGTTCTACAACTTCGCTGTACTGCCAAAAGCAGACTGCATCGATCCGTTCACCGAGGCCAAGGAAAACGGGACCGCGTACAAGGCTCCGGCCAAGTACGAACCGATCCACATGCCGAACAACACCGCCACTGGCGTGGTAATGGGCGCACTGCTGACCGTGTTCGGTTTCGCGATGATCTGGCACATCTGGTGGTTGGCGATCGCCAGCCTGGCCGGCACTGTCATCTACTTCGTGATCCACGCAGCACGTGACGATCAGGGCTACATGGTGCCGGTCGATGTGATCGAGCGCATCGAAGCCGAGCAGCACAAGCGTCTGGTAGCGGCCGGGAAGATCCCTGCTTCCGCAACCCGTGTTGAAACCAAGTTGGAACAGGCTTAAACAATGTCGAACTTAGTGACCAATGCTGGACACGCCCATGGTCATGACCATGGGCACGATGACCATCACCACGACTCGGGCGAGATGACCGTATACGGTTTCTGGCTCTACCTGATGACCGACTGCATTCTGTTTGCGTCGATCTTCGCGGTGTACGCGGTACTGGTAAACAACGTCGCCGGTGGCCCGTCGGGCCACGACATCTTCGAACTGCCATACGTGCTGGGCGAAACCGCTCTGCTGTTGTTCAGTTCGATCACCTACGGCTTCGCCATGCTGGCGTTGTACAAGGGCAAGAAGCAGCAGGTTCTGGGCTGGTTGTTCATGACCTTCCTGCTCGGCGCAGGCTTCATCGCCATGGAGATCAACGAGTTCCACCTGCTGATCTCCGAGGGCTTCGGTCCTAGCCGTTCGGGCTTCCTGTCGGCGTTCTTCACGCTGGTCGGTACCCACGGTCTGCACGTGTCCGCCGGTCTGATCTGGATGGGCATCATGATGTACCAGGTCAACAAGCACGGCCTGACGGCGACCAACAAGACCCGTCTGAGCTGCCTGAGCCTGTTCTGGCACTTCCTGGACGTGGTGTGGATCTGCGTATTCACCGTTGTTTACCTGATGGGGACCCTGTAATGGCTAATGCACACTCCCATGACAGCCATGATGCTGGCCACGGCAGCGTAAAGTCGTACGCCATCGGCTTCATCCTGTCGGTAATCCTGACCGTCATCCCGTTCGGCCTGGTGATGTACCCAACCCTGCCGAAGTCGACGACGCTGGCAATCGTCCTGCTGTTCGCCGTGATCCAGGTGATCGTTCACCTGTATTACTTCCTGCACCTGGACCGTTCCATCGCTCAACGTAACAACGTGATTGCGTTCGTCTTTACGGCCATCGTGATCGTGCTGCTGGTCGGTCTGTCGCTGTGGATCATGTTCAGCATCCACACCTACATGATGGCGAAGTGAGGTAAACCCGATGTCGCTCAAGCACTTTATCCAAATCACCAAACCGGGGATCATTTTCGGTAACGTGCTTTCTGTGGCAGGCGGGTTCTTCCTGGCCTCGAAAGGGCATGTAGATCTGGCGGTGTTCCTGGCCGCCATGATCGGCACTTCCCTGGTCGTGGCCTCCGGTTGCGTGTTCAACAACTGCATCGACCGCGACATCGACCTGAAGATGGAACGCACCAAGAACCGGGTGCTGGTCCAGGGCTTGATCTCCCTGAAACTGGCCCTGGTCTATGCGACCGTCCTGGGTGTCGCCGGCGTTGCGTTGCTGTACAAGGTGGCCAACCCGTTGGCTGCATTGTTCGCCGTGATCGGCTTCATCATCTACGTCGGCTTCTACAGCCTGTACCTCAAGCGCAAGTCGGTTCACGGCACGCTGGTGGGCAGTCTGTCGGGCGCCATGCCGCCGGTGATCGGTTACGTGGCCGTGACCAACAGCTTCGACATGGCCGCGCTGACCCTGCTGGTGATGTTCAGTCTGTGGCAGATGCCGCATTCCTACGCCATCGCGATCTTCCGCTTCAACGATTACCTGGCCGCATCGATTCCGGTGCTGCCAGTGAAGCGCGGGATCCAGGTGGCCAAGAAGCACATCCTGTTCTACATCCTGGCGTTCCTCGTGGCGACCCTGATGCTGACCTTCAGCGGCTACGCCGGCATGAGCTACCTCGCCGTCGCCGCGGCCATGGGCATGTACTGGCTGTACATGGCCTGGACCGGCTACAAGGCGGTGGATGACACGGTCTGGGCACGCAAGCTGTTCGTGTTCTCGATCTTCACCATCACCGCGTTGAGCGTCATGATGTCCCTGGACTTCAAGGTGCCGACCGAGCTGCTGTTGACGTACGCGCCGTAAGGTTCGAACGCTGTACGAAAAACCCCGTTCATCGAGAGATGAGCGGGGTTTTTTGTTGCTCGGATGCTGGAGAAACGACGTCAATTGTCGCCGACAGACCTTCTCCCGAAAGGGCGCGGTAACCAGCCATTCTCCCGAAGCGACTCGCTCGAAATCGACAGGTTGCGGTCGGTAGGCAAAAGCCCTAGATTCGGATCCAACGACATGCATCGATCAAGAGGCTGGGCGAAATGACTGAGAGGATGACCTGCGACGAGCGCTTCATTGCCCTTGCAAAAGAGCTGAATTACGACATCAATGGCGAGAACACGGTGGGCGGCAATTACGCGCCGCTGGTGCGTCATCGCGATGAGCTGTACATCAGTGGCATGGTGCCGCGCACCGAGGGCAAGATTCAGTATCCCGGCCGGGTCGGGCTGGAGCTGACGCTCAAGGATGCGCAAGCCGCCGCGAGCATCAGCGCCATGCGTTGCCTGGCGTTCATCGTCGATGCAGTCGGTTCGCTGGACAAGGTCAGGGCGTTGTTGCGGGTCACGGTGTACGTGAAGTCCACGCCGGATTTCGTTGACCTCAGCGAAGTCGCCAACGGCGCTTCGGATGTATTCAGTTATGTGTTGGGCGATGTCGGGCGTCACACTCGCACCACCGTCGGCGTTTATCAGTTGCCGAAGAATGCAGCCATCGAAGTCGACATGATTGCCGCCGTGCACCCATCGGCATAATCGCCAATCAGAGCCCAACAAAAAGCCCCGCCTGAATTTCAGAGCGGGGCTTTTTCGTCAGCGCCGGTATTACTGGGCGGCGATGCTGTAACCGTCGAACGCGGTCTGCTGTTGCAGGGCGGTGATGATGTTCTTGCGGTTGATCGCGTGCTCGGTGCCAGCGTTGTCGACGAACGTTTCGCCTTCGATTTCCGCCTCATCGCCTTCACCGACGAAGGTGAAACCGAGGAATTCCAGCGCCTCGCGATCCACGCTCAGGCGCGAACGTGGTGTGCGCATCGGCAAGGTCACGCTGATGCCGTCCTTGCTGATGCTGAATACTTCGACGTCTTTCTTGGCGCGTGCGGCTTTGCCCTTGCCGCCGCTCGGGTTGCTGATCGCTTGATGGGTCTGGTTCAGCACTTTGAGGGCCAGGCCGTAGACGATTTCCTGGAACGCCGGATCGTCCTTGAAGCTGGACAGGATGCGGCTGATCGGGAATTTGCTGCTGAGGTCTTCGAGGGCGGCGATGTCGGCGGCCTCGGCGTCCTTCAGGCGCTTGAGCTGACCCATCAGCTCGTAGGCCTGATCGTCATCGAAGCGATCGTGAGCCTGACGGATCGCGGCACGCAGTTCGCGGATCTGCTCGCTCTCGCGGGTCGATTGAAACGCGTCGAGCACCATCTCGCTGATGATCTTCGCTTGTGGAATGTGTTGTGAAAGATTGATGGAGTTTTCGTATTCCGCTTTGGACGACAGAGTGACTACGGATTCAGCGGTGTTGAAATCGGACATTGAAATTTCACTACTTTTTTAACTTGAGATGAGACGAGAAAGCGCTGAAGGCTTTTTCAGGCCGACTAATTTAGGGGAGCGCGGCGGCGTTGTCACGGAGCAAGGGGCCGGCGGTGCCGATTATTTATCCTGATGTTTTCTGATGGGTAACCAGGCACCGCGAGCGCCCTGCGTTATTCATTGGCGACGGCATTTATCGGCAACCGCCGGGACGCCAGGTCACGCAGCGACCAGTAGAGCTTCAACGAGCGGGTACCGATCAGGCCGCACATGAAACCTGCAATACCGGACTTGAGCAGCAGCAGGTCGGGGGAGGAGGAAAGCTCCGGATGCACGTCATGCTGATAATTGAAGTAGTAGTTTGCGAAAAAGAACATCAAATACATGATCAGGGTTTTTACCGTGCCGGGCATGATCAGCCCGGTCGCGGAGTCGTCGAGCACTACGCCCCGCCG
This sequence comes from Pseudomonas sp. 1, assembly GCF_056626735.1. Taxonomy (NCBI): domain Bacteria; kingdom Pseudomonadati; phylum Pseudomonadota; class Gammaproteobacteria; order Pseudomonadales; family Pseudomonadaceae; genus Pseudomonas; species Pseudomonas sp. 1. Next base: position 152,216 of record NZ_JBWXMQ010000006.1, read on the forward strand.
GGAGAACACCAGCCAGGCCGAGATTCCACCCAACATAAGCGAACCGAACCAGATGCTCAAAAACAAGACCGGGTTGATCGTCAGATTCACGCAGTACAGCGACCACGCGAGAAACGCCGGGGGTGTTATGAGCATTGAGGCGCGGCTTTCACGGCGAGGAGAAAATGCCTTGATACCGAGACAGACCACCAGCAGAAGAATCAGGTAAACCCGCAACGGGGTGTTTTGCAGAATCGTGAGCATTGCGCAGCATCCATGCTGGAAAAGGAGGAGGGTGGAGCATAGCCGGGGTCACGGCAACCGTCGGCTATTTCAACCGCAAACGCTCCATTGCGATCACCGATGTTTCAAACCCCAGGCTGGCAAAAAATGCCTCCGCACCTTCGCGCCCGGCACGCAGGACCCAGGTGATGTCGGTGTTGTCGCCCATCACATGTTCAACCAGCGCCCGCCCGATGCCCGCGCGCCGATGTTGCCCGTCGACCACTACCATCGACAGGTAACCGTTGGACAAACCATCGGTGAGGCCTCGGGCGAAACCGACAATCTGCTGGCCGCTCAATGCAACGGCGGTGCGTTGGGAGTTCTGGATGAGCTGGGCGAAATGCTCGGCGGTGCCGGTGCGGTGGCCCCAGCCGTGCCGCTCGAGAAACTGCCTTGCCGCCTCCACTTCCGTGGGCAGGAGGTCGCGTATTGAAATGTCTTTGTTCATTCGTTGATCCCGTCCCTGGTGTATTTCCAACAGTAGTCGCGTTGCTTACGGTCTGCCCCACATCTGCATGGCGAACTCGACGAAGCGACGCAGTTTCGGCAGCCGGTAGCGATCCGGCGCGTAGAGCAGATGCATCGGGCGGTTTGGCGGCTGGTAGTCCGGCATCACGACGACCAGTCGGCCGTCGCGCAGGTCCTGCTCCACCAGCGCGTCCGGCAGCATCACGATGCCCATGCCGGTGCGCGCGGCCTGATGCAGGCCGGCGGAGCTGTTGATCAGCATCGGGCCTTTGACGTCGACCATGATTTCTCCGTCCGGACCGCTGAGGCGCCACTGTTTTTCCACCGATTGCCAGTCGTCACCGGCGGGGTAGGCGAACGACAGGCAATCGTGCTGGCGCAGTTCCTCAGGGGTGAGCGGCATGCCGCGTCGGGCCACGTATTCCGGAGAGGCGCATACCGTCAGGGTGTAGTCGATGAGGGGGCGGGCGATCAGGTTGGACTGGTCGAAGTAGCCCAGTCGGAAGGCCACGTCGAGACCGCTTTCCAGCAGATCCGGGCGGCGGTTGGTCAGGATCACGTCGAGTTTGACCTGCGGGCATTGCAGGGAAAACTCACTGAGCGCCGGGGCCAGGCGTTCGACACCAAAGGTCAGCGGCGCAGTAACCCGCAGAATGCCGCGCGGTTCATCCAGCGTCTGTTCGGCGAGCCGTTCGGAGTCGGCGACCAGACCTAACACTTCGAGGCAGCGCTGGTAGTAAACGCTGCCAAATTCGGTCAGCCGCTGACGGCGGGTGGTGCGTTGCAGCAGTTGCACGCCGAGCCGTTGCTCCAGTGCACGCAGGTGATTGCCCACCATGGTCGTGGACATTTCGCACTGCAGCGCGGCCGCCGTCATGCTGCCGGACTCCACAACCTTGACGTACACGCTCATCGACTGGAACAAATCCATTATCAAGCCCGGCTTTTAAATGATTGAAGTTTTGTCGAGTTTATCCAGTTCAGGTGGATAACCATACTGCCAGCACCTCTCACCTCGCTGGAGTTTGCCGACATGACCGCCGCCCTGATGAACACCTACCAACCGCTGGACTTGAGCTTCATCAAAGGCCTGGGCACCCGACTCTGGGATCAGGCGGGTCGCGAATACCTGGACGCGGTGGCGGGTGTGGCGGTGACCAATGTCGGCCACTCGCACCCGCGCATCGTGTCGGCAATCAGCGAGCAGGCGGGATTGCTGCTGCACACTTCCAACCTCTACAGCATCGACTGGCAACAGTCGCTGGCGCAGAAGCTGACGCGGCTGGCGGGGATGGAGCGAGCGTTCTTCAACAATTCCGGTGCCGAGGCCAACGAAACCGCGCTGAAACTGGCGCGCCTGTACGGCTGGCGCAAAGGCATCGAACAGCCGCTGGTGGTGGTGATGGCCAATGCATTTCATGGGCGTACCCTCGGCACCCTGTCCGCCAGCGATGGGCCGGCGGTGCGCCTGGGTTTCAATGACTTGCCCGGGGATTTCATCAAAGTGCCGTTCGGCGATCTTCAGGCGCTGGAGCAAGTGCAGCGCAAACATGGCCAGCGGATCGTGGCGATTCTGGTCGAACCGATTCAGGGTGAAAGCGGCGTGCAACTGGCGCCGCCCGGCTACCTCAAAGCCCTGCGTGAATTGTGCAATCGCCACGCCTGGCTGTTGATGCTTGACGAGATTCAGACCGGCATCGGCCGCACCGGTCGCTGGTTTGCGTTCCAGCACGAAGGCATCGTTCCCGACGTCATGACCCTCGCCAAGGGCCTGGGCAACGGCGTGCCGATCGGCGCCTGCCTGGCACGGGGCCGGGCGGCGGATCTGTTCACCCCCGGCAGCCATGGCAGCACCTTCGGCGGCAATCCACTGGCGTGCCGGGTTGGTTGCACGGTCCTGGAGATCATCGAGGAACAGGGCCTGCTGGAAAATGCCAGGGTTCAGGGCGAGCGCCTGCTGACCCGTTTGCGTGCAGAGCTGGCGGACAATCCGAATGTGCTCGCGATTCGCGGGCGAGGGCTGATGATCGGCATCGAACTCAAACAGCCGGTCCGCGACCTGACACTGATTGCCGCGCGGGATCATGGACTGCTGATCAACGTCACTCGCGGCAAGACGATCCGGCTGCTGCCGCCGCTGACGATTGATGAGCGGGAGGTGGGGATGATTGTCAGAGGGGTGGCTCGGGTGCTGGGCGAAAGCTGATTGTCGCGGTCGCGTCTGAAATGGCTGCCGTTTTTTCGGCAGCCATTTTTTTTAATCAGGGTAGTCCGACAAATCCGGCGCCAGCATTCGGGTCTTCGGTGCGCCGTTCGCGTTGTGCTGAATGATGTCGTTCGGCTGTCCCTGTTGATTGAAAAACACCTGGCCGATCCCCGCCGAATTCCACAGGCGTTCACCCGCTTCGGCGTGCTCGGGCACGTAAGGCACGATGCGCATGCGGCGGCGTTTGGTCAGCCAGTTGAGCGGTGAGCGCGGCGAGTAGAGCCAGCGGTTGAGGCGGTCGAACCATTCCAGCAGGGTCGGCGGGAATTCGTTTTTGATGCCGCTGCTGGTGATCTGCCAGATGCGCGGGCCGGCCTTGCGATGTCGGATCAGGACTTCGTAGACGAAGGAATAATGCACGTCGCCTGACAGCACCACGTAACTGCCCGGTGTACGTGAGTGTCGGAAAATGTTCAGGATCACCTGGGCCGCGCCGCGATGGGCCATCCAGTTTTCCGCGTCCACCAGCAGGGGATAACCGCACCAGCTGAAGACTCGTTGCACGGTTTCGATCAGCTTCACACCGAAGATCGGTGCCGGCGAAACGATGATCGCCGAAGGGTGGTCGAGCAGTTCCTGCTGCAGTTCGCTCAGAGCTTCCCAGTCCAGCAGACCCGACGGTTGCTTGAGCGCCATTTCGCTGCGCCAGCGTCGGGTGCGGGTATCGAGTACCACCAGCGCCGGGCTGGTCGGCAATACGAAATGCCATTGCTGAAAACGCAGCAGTTCCTCGATCAATGCGTCCTGCACGGGCGCGTCGAGGTAGCGATCGTCACCGCTCGCGCTCAGGCCTCGGGTTTTCTCCAGCACTGCGCTGAATGCATCCGGATGGTTGCCCCAGCCCTGACACAACATGTAGGCGATCAGCGCGTTGCCGATGATGCGTTTGGAGAACGGGTGGCCGTAGGCCGTTTCCTCCCATTGCGCGGACAGGTTCCAGTCGTCGGTGATGTCGTGGTCATCGAAAATCATCAGGCTCGGCAAGTGCGCCAACGCCCGGGCAACCTGGCCGAGTCCGGCCTTGAACCCGTCAATGCGGGTCTGCTCGAGGTTATAGCGCTTGAGGCGTTCAGGCGTCAGCGCTGGCGGTTGCGGATTGACCAGTGCCCAAGGGGTTGGCGACCACACCAGCAAATACATCGCCATCACTTCGGCAAACGTCACGAGGTGATTGTCGGCGCTGCTGCTGGTGAAGATCGGCTTGCGCGCACCCCCGAAGAAACGCTCGCGCAGTGTCTCGTTACTTTCCAGTGCCGGCAGTAAATCCGCACGGTGGTAGTAACTGGCCGGGTGTTCGTAGAGCTTCGCGCTGTCGCTGACCACCGCGCCTTCGAGGTGCTCACCAAAGAGGCCGAGGCGCTCGATCAGGGCATGAATTGCCCGCAGCATCGGACCGGCCACGTCATCGGCGTAAACCTGATCACCACTCATCATCAACAGCGCGGGGCGCTGCTGCGGATCAGTTTCGGCGGCCAGCAACCGGTCAACGCAGAGCAGACCGTCGGCGGCCGGGTGATGCGGCTTGCGGCAGGAACCGTGGAGCAACTGGTCGATGCGCGAGCGCAGGACGAAGTTCGGGCCGGTGGCGTTGTCGTAGAGCAGGTGTGGCGCCCAGTCGGCGATGGGCTGCTGGCCATCGATCAACAGGTCGTAGTCGATGCGGGTGTCGCAGGGCAGGGCGGTTTCCAGCGCAACGTCGATCAGGTGGACAAACGCCCCGGTGCCCACAGGAATGACAGTGCATTTCCCGGCATCCAGTGGAATATCTCCTACGCCTTGCAGGCGCAAGGTCAGCGACAGCTCGCGGCTGCCGACCAGCCAAAGCACCAGGCGCGTCGGTTCCAGTCGGCGCAGCAGTGGCCCGGCCAGAACAGCAGGCAACGGGCTCAGGTCATCAGGTGTCGCAGGCATTGGGGAAAAGCTCAAGGCACACAGGCCGGCGATGATAGCGCAGCCGGCGCCTTGAACCCTTAAACCAGGCTTAAGCGCCGGCTTTTTCCAGCTTCAGCGCCAGCAGGCGCCATTCGGCAGGTGTCGCGTCGACGCTTGGCTGTTCCTTTACGGAGCAGTCGAAGCGGTACGTCACATCGTCGCCATTCATGTTCCGTGCGGTGACGGTGTTGCTGAACGAGTAAATCTGATCCTTGAAGCGCTGTGGCGTGAGGCTTTTGCTGTCGGCAAACCGGGCAGAAGCGGGGAAGCGCAAGGTGCTGGTCACAAACGGGCTGCACATCACATACGCGAGCATTGATTTGTCGCCCTGGGCGTCGGCGCGCGATTTTTTGCTCAGCGCCGTCAGGGCCTTGCGCCCCTGATCGTCACTCTGGTCGATCACGGTTTGCACCGACATCGTCTTCGGGGCGCGACTGGCGTAGTTCGGCAGCAATGCGGAATCCGCTGGAGAAGGCTTGTTATCCGGCTCGATAGCGGCAAACACCGGTGCGTCTTTCAGCACAGCAGGGCTTGCGACCGCTTCGGCTTCCGGCAGCAACGAGGTCGGCTCGGCTTCTTGCTGTGCCACGACGTTTTCAGTCTGCGCAGTTTCGTAGCGATGCGCCGACGGGAACAGCGAAAAAGTGATCGCCAGCACCACCATCGAAACAATGAAACCGCCCGCTACACCGACTAGGTTGGCGTAAAACAAATGCCAGCTGCCGCGGTTTTTCACCACCCAGCGCCACATCAAACCCCAGGCCGCGACAAATGCCAGAAAACGCAGAAACTCCATTCGATCCTTTCCTTAACCTGCAAAAACCTGAAAACAGTGCGTCGCGCAGAATGAGTCCCGACGATGGGGCGGCAAGATACCAAAATGGAAGTCTGACGCCACGAAGACATTTACATGCCGTTTTTGGGTGAATTGATGATTGCAAACAATATGATTGCCGCCAAGCACGCCCCCATGCCGCATGCGGCGCCTTGAAGCTGACGCATGGCGGGGTGTTCAGCCTGCGAGCGACGGGCAACCAGCATCCAGACACCCACCAGCGTGGCAACCGTTGCCATTATTTCCAGCAATATGCCCATGACGCCGTAAATCGGCGGTCGGGTTGATCCGAACAGGCCGATACAGAGCTCGCTGACCGTCACAGCCACCACCATGCCGCTGGCTGCGCCCAGCACATTGGCGAGAAGCAGATTCCACGCGCCGCGTTGCCGGACAACCCACACCCACATGCCGGCCCAAGCCATTAAGGCAATCACACCATCCATCGAATTCATCCTTTTGAATCAGTCGCGTTGCATGCATTTGATAAGCCTGGCGACAGTGGACGGCACGATAGCAAAATAGTAGCTTCGCGCCACTCTCCTGATTCCTGTAATGGACTACTCATGTCAAAAGTCGCCCCTGCTCTGCGTCTGCTGTGCGCAATCACTTTCGCCAGCGCCATGACTCCGGCATTCGCCGCCTGGAAAGAGCACCCGGAAAACAGCTGGAAGTATTACCTTGCCAACTGTCAGCGCATGCAGGAAAAAATGGCCGACGTCCAGAGCGGTCGTGTATCCGGCGCCTTTGAGGTGATGGGCGATCTGGAGAACAGCCTGGGGAGCATGAATGAACGCCGCACGAACCTGCCTCCCCAATACCTCGCCTCGCGGGAATTCGCTCAATGCGAAAACGTGGCGGCCGAGGCCGATGCGATGATTGCCTGTGGCAAAGCCGAGTTCGCCGACAGAATGAACCAGGCCGCCGAGCAAGGCCGCATCGCCCACCAGAACTCCCCCGAATACCAACGCGCCCGTTCGCTCGGCTTCAGCGATGTCGGCGAAATTTCCTTCCTCAAACTCCACGAAGACACGGGCGGTGAAGCACGCCTGAAAACCATGCTGATTACCGTCGATGAAGTCTGCGGCCAATACTTTCGCGCCACGCAATATGTGAAGCCGTATGTGATCTACACCGTTCGGCCGTCGGATGGCGGCTGTGGTGAGGAAAAACGCGTGGCGATCGTCGGCGGCAGGTCGGTGGAGAAGGGTGATTACATCGATGGGCGGGGCGAATTCCAGTATGTGGGCTGGAAGAAAATGGTCGGTGCAGACGGTTTTGCGACGGATGTTCGGGTGTTGAAGGCTCGGCGCTGACTGCAAAGCAGTCGCCCCGTTTCTCCGGATCGCGCGTCTTAATTACAGAATGTCCTTGAGATAACCCTTGAGCGCGAGGAGCGGCTGATCCAGCTGCTCCAGCGATTGCGCCTGGCGGAAGTCGGTCGACAATTTCTGCAGTTCCCGCCCCAATGGTTTCTCGACGCCACCCAAGGCATCCATCGCCAGCGCCAGGCACTCGTGCATCTTGAACTGAATCGTCTGGACATCACCCCGGCGCACCAGCAGTTCGAACACGTCTTTCTGATAATCGCCCATGACCAGGTCATCGCGCAGAATCGGGCTCAGGCCTTCTTCCTCGTAAGCGAGTTTCAGGGAGAACAGGGCGACGGTTTCCAGTGACGTTTCCATGGGGTGAACCTGTGTCAGATCTCGCCGGAGGGCCAGCGGCACTTTCCGGCAGACGAAAAAAAAGGCCTTGCTAAGCAAGACCTTTCTTGATTTTGGTGCCCCGAGGGAGACTCGAACTCCCACTCCTTTCGAAAACGGATTTTGAATCCGCCGCGTCTACCAATTCCGCCATCAGGGCTCAATGGCGGCGAAGTATAGAGAGGTGCCTACCGTTGGTCAATCACGTTTCATGGTCAATTTTCGATATTTCCGCTAGACTTTCCGGCCCTGCTAGACGAACCCCATCATGCGCGTTGCTGACTTTACCTTCGAGCTTCCTGATTCGCTGATTGCCCGCCATCCTTTGGCCGAGCGTCGCGGTAGTCGCCTGTTGACCCTGGATGGGGTCAGCGGCGCCCTGGCACACCGTCAATTCACTGATCTGCTGGAGCATTTGCGCCCCGGCGATCTGATGGTGTTCAACAATACCCGGGTGATTCCGGCGCGCCTGTTCGGGCAGAAGGAGTCCGGCGGCAAGCTGGAAATCCTCATCGAGCGCGTGCTCGATTCCCACCGCGTGCTGGCTCATGTGCGTTCCAGCAAGTCGCCGAAACCGGGTTCGAAGATCCTGATCGATGGCGGCGGTGAAGCCGAGATGCTGGCGCGTCACGATGCGCTGTTCGAACTAGGGTTTGCCGAAGAAGTGCTGCCGCTGCTTGATCGCGTCGGGCATATGCCGTTGCCTCCTTATATAGATCGCCCGGACGAAGGTTCGGATCGCGAGCGCTATCAGACCGTGTATGCCGAGAAGCTCGGCGCCGTGGCGGCACCGACCGCCGGGCTGCATTTTGATCAGACGCTGATGGACGCGATCGCCGCCAAGGGCGTCGAGACTGCGTTCGTCACGCTGCACGTTGGCGCGGGTACGTTCCAGCCAGTGCGCGTCGAGAAGATCGAAGATCACCACATGCACACTGAATGGCTGGAAGTCGGTCAGGAAGTGGTCGATGCGGTCGCGGCCTGTCGCGCCCGTGGCGGTCGAGTGATTGCTGTCGGCACCACCAGCGTGCGTTCGCTGGAAAGCGCCGCCCGCGACGGCGTGCTCAAGCCGTTCAGCGGCGACACCGACATCTTTATCTTCCCGGGCCGGCCGTTCCATGTGGTCGATGCGCTGGTCACCAATTTCCATTTGCCCGAATCCACGCTGTTGATGCTGGTTTCGGCGTTTGCCGGTTATCCCGAGACCATGGCCGCCTACAAAGCTGCCGTCGACAACCAATACCGCTTTTTCAGCTACGGTGATGCGATGTTCATTACCCGTAATCCCGCACCACGTGGCCCTGAGGAAACACTATGAGTCGCCAATGCCGTATGTCGTTTGAGCTGCTTGCCACCGATGGCAAGGCTCGTCGCGGTCGTCTGACCTTCCCGCGTGGCACCGTCGAGACCCCGGCCTTCATGCCGGTGGGCACCTACGGCACGGTCAAGGGCATGTTGCCGCGTGACATCGTCGCCACCGGCGCGGAGATCATTCTGGGCAACACCTTCCACCTGTGGCTGCGTCCGGGCACCGAAGTGATCAAGGAGCACGGCGACCTGCACGATTTCATGCAGTGGAAAGGCCCGATCCTGACCGACTCCGGCGGTTTCCAGGTGTTCAGCCTCGGCGCCATGCGCAAGATCAAGGAGGAGGGCGTGACCTTCGCCTCCCCGGTCGACGGCTCGAAAGTGTTCATGGGCCCGGAAGAGTCGATGCAGGTTCAGCGCGATCTGGGCTCGGACATCGTGATGATCTTCGACGAATGCACGCCGTACCCGGCTGACGAAGACGTCGCCCGAGTGTCTATGGAGCTGTCGCTGCGCTGGGCCCAGCGTTCGAAGAACGCCCACGGCGACAACACGGCGGCGCTGTTCGGCATCGTCCAGGGCGGCATGCACCAGGACCTGCGCATGCGCTCGCTGGAAGGCCTGGACAAGATCGGCTTCGACGGCCTGGCCATCGGTGGTCTGTCGGTGGGCGAGCCCAAGCACGAAATGATCAAGGTGCTGGACTACCTGCCGGGCATGATGCCGGCTGACAAACCTCGTTACCTTATGGGCGTTGGCAAACCGGAAGATCTGGTTGAGGGTGTGCGCCGCGGTGTGGACATGTTCGATTGCGTGATGCCAACCCGTAATGCCCGCAACGGGCATCTGTTCATTGATACAGGCGTGCTGAAGATCCGTAACGCGTTCCATCGCCATGATGATTCGCCTCTGGATCCGACCTGCGATTGCTATACCTGCCAGAACTTCTCCCGTGCTTATCTGCATCATCTGGACAAGTGCGGCGAAATGCTCGGCAGCATGCTCAATACCATCCACAATTTGCGCCATTATCAGGTGCTGATGGCTGGTTTGCGCGAGGCTATTCAACAGGGTACATTGGCCGCCTTTGTCGATGCCTTCTACGCCAAACGCGGGCTTCCCGTTCCGCCTTTGGACTGAGTTTTCTGACCCCAAGATTCAACATTTGCAACTGGAGTGCTAAATGAGCTTTTTTATCTCTAATGCCATGGCTGACGCGGCTGCACCGGCTGCAGCGCCTATGGGCGGCGGCTTCGAGTGGATTTTCCTGGTCGGCTTCCTGGTCATCTTCTACCTGATGATCTGGCGTCCACAGGCCAAGCGCGCCAAAGAGCAGAAGAACCTGCTGAACAGCCTGCAGAAGGGCGACGAAGTGGTCACCACCGGCGGCATCGCCGGCAAGATCACCAAAGTGGCCGATGACTTCGTGGTTCTGGAAGTTTCCGACACCGTGGAAATGAAGTTCCAGAAGGGCGCCATCGCCGCCACGCTGCCAAAAGGCACGCTGAAAGCGATCTAAGGTTCCAACTTCTACTCAATCGACGGGGCGCGCAAGGCGCCCCGCGTTCATAACGGGCGGCGTGATGCTGAACAAATACCCTCTGTGGAAATACATTCTGATCCTGGCGGTGCTGGCGATCGGTCTGATTTATTCCGCTCCGAATCTATACCCCGATGACCCGGCCATTCAGATCAGCGGCGCCAGCACGGCCCTGCAGGTCAATCAGGCCGATCTGGATCGCGCGAGCACCGCGCTCAAGGAATCCGGGATCAACGTCAAGGCTTCGAGCCTGGCTGCGAACGGCAAGGGCGGTCTGATCCGTCTGACCAAGGCTGAAGACCAGCTGCCGGCCAAGGACGTTGTCCGCAAGGCATTGGGTGATGACTACGTCGTCGCGCTTAACCTGGCGCAAACCACCCCGCAATGGTTGCGCAACCTGGCCGCGCACCCGATGAAGCTGGGTCTGGACTTGTCCGGTGGTGTGCACTTCCTGCTGGAAGTGGATATGGACAAAGCCCTCGACGCCCGCCTGAAAGTCTATGAAGGCGACGTCAAGAGCCTGCTGCGCAAAGAGAAACTGCGCTATCGCAGCCTGCCGCAACTCAATGGCGCCATTCAGTTGGGCTTCAGCGATGCTGACTCCCGCGAACAGGCCCGCGCGCTGATCCGCAAGAATTTCAACGATTTCGACATTGTTCCGGCCGACCTCAACGGTCAACCGGTGCTGCGTCTGGCGATGACCCCGGCCAAGCTGGCGGAAATCCGTGAATACTCCATCAAGCAGAACCTGACCACGGTACGTAACCGCGTCAACGAGCTGGGTGTTGCCGAACCGATCGTCCAGCGTCAGGGCGCCAACCGTATCGTAGTTGAGCTGCCGGGCGTGCAGGACACTGCCGAAGCCAAGCGTATCCTCGGCAAGACCGCCAACCTCGAGTTCCGTCTGGCTGCAGAACCTGGCGCTTCGAAAGCCACTTCCGAAACCTTCGAGTTCCGTGAAGGCAAGCGTCCTCCTGCCCAGATCGAGCGTGGCCTGATCATCACCGGTGACCAGGTGACTGATGCCAAGGCCGGTTTTGATTCGCAGCACGGTACGCCTGAAGTGAACATCCGTCTGGATGGTCACGGTGGCGATCTGATGAACCGCGCGACCCGCAGCAACGTCGGTCGCAGCATGGCGGTGATCTTCATCGAGCAGCGTCCGGTCACTACTTACGTCAAGCAAATGGTTGATGGCGTCGAGAAAGACGTTCCGGTGCAGACCTTCAAGGAAGAGAAGAAAATCATCAGCCTGGCGACCATTCAGTCGCCGCTGGGTGCGCAGTTCCGTATCACCGGCCTGAACGGTCAGGGCGAGTCGTCCGAGCTGGCGCTGCTGCTGCGTGCCGGTGGCCTGGCTGCTCCGATGTACTTCGCTGAAGAGCGCACCATCGGCCCGAGCCTGGGTGCGGACAACATCACCAAGGGTATCGATGCATCGCTGTGGGGCATGCTGTTCGTCTCGCTGTTCATCATCGCCATCTACCGTTTCTTCGGCGTCATCGCCACCGTTGCTCTGGCAGTGAACATGGTGTTGCTGCTGGCGCTGATGTCGCTGCTGGGGGCTACGCTGACCCTGCCGGGTATCGCCGGTATCGTGTTGACCATGGGTATGGCGGTCGACGCCAACGTGCTGATCTTCTCGCGGATTCGTGAAGAGATCGCCGCCGGCATGACCGTGCAGCGTGCAATCAACGAAGGCTTCGGCCGGGCATTCACTGCGATTCTTGACGCCAACCTGACCACCTTGCTGGTCGGCGGCATCCTCTTCGCCATGGGCACCGGCCCGGTGAAGGGCTTTGCAGTGACCATGTCCCTCGGGATCTTTACCTCGATGTTCACGGCCATCATGGTGACCCGCGCAATGGTCAACCTGATCTTTGGCGGACGTGACTTCAAGAAGTTGTGGATTTAAGGGGCTGCCATGTTACGTACAATCAACTTCATGGGCGTCCGCAACTTTGCGTTCGGCGTCACAGTATTTCTGACCTTGCTGGCCATCTTCAGTGTGTTCCACAAGGGCATGAACTGGGGACTGGACTTCACCGGTGGTACGCTCATCGAGCTGACCTACGAGCGTCCGGCTGACGTCACCAAGGTGCGCGAGCAGCTGGTGACTTCGGGTTACCACGAGGCCGTCGTGCAGAACTTCGGTGCAACCACCGATCTGCTGGTGCGCATGCCGGGTGAAGACCCGCAACTGGGTCATCAGGTTGCAGAAGCGCTGCAAAAGGTCGGCGGCGATAATCCTGCTACCGTCAAGCGCGTGGAGTTCGTCGGCCCGCAGGTCGGTGAAGAGCTGCGTGACCAGGGCGGCCTCGGCATGCTGCTGGCACTCGGCGGCATCCTGATCTACCTGGCTTTCCGCTTTCAGTGGAAGTTCGCGGTCGGCGCCATCGTATCGCTGGTCCACGACGTGATCGTGACCATCGGTATCCTGTCGTTTTTCCAGATCACCTTCGACCTGACGGTGTTGGCGGCGGTGCTGGCGATCATCGGCTACTCGCTCAACGACACCATCGTCGTATTCGACCGGGTGCGTGAGAACTTCCGTGTCCTGCGCAAGGCTTCGCTGATCGAGAACATCAACATCTCGACAACTCAGACTCTGCTGCGGACCATGGCGACGTCGATCTCCACCCTGCTGGCGATCGCGGCGCTGCTGTTCTTTGGTGGCGATAACCTGTTCGGCTTCTCCATCGCCCTGTTTATCGGTGTTCTGGCGGGTACCTACTCGTCGATCTACATCGCGAACGTGGTGTTGATCTGGCTGAACCTGAGTTCTGAAGATCTCATTCCTCCGGCCAACACCGAGAAGGAAGTCGACGACCGTCCATAACGGTCATCGTTTTCCCGGCGGTCAGTCAAAAAAGACGCGAGTTGAACTCGCGTCTTTTTTTTTGCTCCAAGGCTGGGAGAAGCGCGGGCGCGTTCCCGCATGTGATGGTCAGGAGGTTCATGTGAACAAGTCGTTGCTGGTTGGTGCGGTATTGGGTGCTGTCGGTGTGACTGCCGGGGGTGCTGTTGCCACCTACAGCCTGGTGAAAAGCGGCCCTGAGTATGCGCAAGTGCTGGCGGTAGAGCCGGTCAAGACACAGATCAAGACTCCACGTGAAGTGTGCAAGGATGTGACGGTGACCCGGCAGGCGCCGGTGAAAGACCAACACCAGATCGCCGGCACCGTGGTCGGTGCGCTGGCAGGTGGCCTGCTGGGTAACCAGATCGGTGGCGGTACCGGCAAGAAGATTGCCACGGTGGCCGGTGCGGTCGGTGGCGGTTACGCCGGTAACAAGGTTCAGGAGGGTATGCAGGAGCGTGATACCTACACGACGACTCAGACTCGCTGCAACACGGTGAATGACATCAACGACAAGGTCGTGGGCTATGACGTCCGGTATTCGCTGGACGGCAAGGAAGGCAAGGTGCGGATGGATCGTGATCCGGGCAACCAGATTCCGGTCGACAAGGAAGGCAAGCTGATCCTGTCGCAGAACCAGCCAGGTCAGTGATTGGCTGATGGCTTATAGAAAAAGCACCTTTCGAGGTGCTTTTTTCATGCCCATAAAAAAACACCCCGAAGGGTGTTTTTGGTTTCGCGAAACGCTTAGCGCTTCAGCGAGGCCGGCAGGTGCGGCTGGATCGCCGTCAGAACTGCCTTGAAGCATTTGGTGTTGCCGGCAACGACGTGGCCTTTTTCAAGGAAGTCGTGACCGCCGGTGAAGTCGCTCACCAGACCGCCTGCTTCCTGAATCAGCAGGGCGCCGGCAGCCATGTCCCATTCGGACAGACCCGACTCCCAAAACGCATCGAAACGACCGGCGGCTACGTAAGCCAGGTCCAGGCTCGCCGCACCGGCGCGGCGGATACCGGCAGTCTGGCCAACCAGGGCGCGGAACATGCCAAGGTAGTTGTCGAGGTTGTCCATCTGGTCGTCACGGAACGGGAAACCGGTGCCGAGCAGGGCGCCTTCAAGGCTGGTGCGACCGCTGACACGCAGGCGACGACCATTCAGTTGAGCGCCGCGACCACGGCTGGCGGTGAATTCTTCCTGACGAACCGGATCCAGAACAACGGCGTGTTCCAGGCGGCCGCGGTATTTGCAGGCAATGCTGACAGCGAAGTGAGGAATGCCGCGCAGGAAGTTGGTGGTGCCGTCCAGTGGATCGATGATCCACAGGTATTCTTCGCCTTCGATGCCGGTGCCGGCGTGCAGGCCAGTCTCTTCACCCATGATCGAGTGATTCGGGTAAGCCTTGCGCAGGGCGTCGATGATTTTCTGTTCGGCAGCGCGATCTACCTCGGATACGTAATCCTTGGCGTCTTTTTCGTCGACCTTGATGGTATCCAGGCGCTCGATGGAGCGGAAGATCAGTTCACTGGCGCTGCGGGCGGCGCGCAGCGCGATATTCAGCATGGGCTGCATGGATGTGTCACCTAAGGTTGTTAAAGAAAGCCGCGCATTCTATCAGAACTTTTCTTCAGGTGAAGGTCGCTGTTCGCTTTCATAGCTTAACGGTAGGCTGTTCTGTAAGATTTGCACCCCTTTGCCGAGTCCGAGAGCGCCCGCCGTGCTGCAAAATATTCGTGTCGTCCTGGTCAATACCAGCCATCCGGGAAACATCGGCGGGACCGCGCGCGCCATGAAAAACATGGGTCTGTCGCGTCTGGTGCTGGTTGATCCGCGTGTCTTTCCGCATCACGAAGCCGATGCCCGCGCTTCGGGTGCCGGCGACATCCTTGAAAACGCGCAAGTCGTCGCCACCTTGGAAGACGCCCTGGTCGGTTGCAATCTGGTTCTCGGCACCAGTGCCCGTGACCGGCGTATTCCCTGGCCATTGCTGGATCCGCGCGAGTGCGGGACCAAAGTGGTCGAGGAGGCAGGGCAGGGCGCGGAAATCGCGCTGGTGTTCGGTCGTGAAGATTCCGGCCTGACCAATGACGAGCTGCAGCGATGTCACTATCACGTGCACATCCCCTCCGATCCTGGGTTCAGCTCGCTGAACCTCGGGGCGGCGGTGCAGGTGTTGAGTTATGAAGTGCGCATGGCGTGGCTGGCTGCACAAGGCCAGCCGACCAAGATCGAGAAGGAAGAAGTGGCCTCCGTGAAAAGCGCAGAGCTTGCGACCATGGATGAGCTGGAGCGGTTCTATGAACACCTTGAGCAAACCCTGGTGGCCATCGAATTCCTCGATCCGGAAAAACCGCGGCACTTGATGGCGCGCCTGCGCCGGTTGTACGGACGCAGCTCGGTCAGCCGGGCGGAAATGAATATTTTGCGTGGCATCCTCACGGAAACCCAGAAAGCGGCCCGTGGCGAGCTCCTTAAGCGGAAGGATTAATGATGTTCGAGCGTTTGCGTGAAGATATCCAGAGCGTATTCCACCGAGACCCGGCGGCGCGTAACGCTTTTGAAGTCCTGACCTGCTACCCCGGCATGCATGCAATCTGGATTCACCGACTGGCCGGCATGCTCTGGCGCAACGATTTGAAATGGCTGGCGCGGCTGGTGTCGAACTTCGGTCGCTGGCTGACCGGGATCGAGATCCATCCGGGCGCCAAGGTCGGTCGACGCTTCTTCATTGACCATGGCATGGGCATCGTGATCGGCGAAACCGCTGAAATCGGCGATGACGTGACGATCTATCAGGGTGTGACTCTGGGTGGCACCAGCTGGAACAAGGGCAAGCGTCACCCGACGCTCGGTGACGGCGTTGTGGTGGGTGCGGGCGCAAAGGTGCTTGGTCCGTTCACTGTAGGTGCTGGCGCCAAGGTCGGTTCCAACGCCGTGGTCACCAAGGAAGTGCCTCCGGGCGCCACTGTTGTGGGGATTCCGGGGCGGATCATCGTCAAGTCTGATGATGAGGTCGACGCCAAGCGCAAGGCGATGGCCGAAAAGATCGGTTTCGATGCCTACGGCGTCAGCGAAGACATGCCCGATCCGGTGGCGCGCGCCATTGGCCAGTTGCTCGATCACCTGCAAGCGGTGGACGGGCGTCTGGAGGGAATGTGCGGCGCGTTGAAGGATCTGGGCAGCAATTACTGTGCGAAAGATCTGCCCGAGCTGCGTGAAGAAGACTTCGCCTGCGTCAAGGGCAAGGACGAATCCAAGCTCCATTGACGTGCTTGCAGGGCTGCTGCCGACCGGTGTGCCATTAGGCCGCAGACCCTGCTATCATTCGCGCGCTCTTTTGCGGGTAAACCCGACTAAAGCACTAGGTCTTATAGTTGACTTAAATGCTCGGGAATTGCATACTCCCGCCCATTCCGAACTCCGTGGTAATTGTCCATGCGACTGACTACAAAAGGCCGATACGCCGTGACCGCCATGCTTGACCTGGCGTTGCACGCGCAACACGGGCCCGTGTCCCTGGCCGATATCTCCGAGCGCCAAGGCATCTCCCTGTCCTATCTCGAACAGCTTTTCGCCAAGCTGCGCCGCAGCAACCTGGTTTCCAGTGTTCGCGGTCCGGGCGGTGGCTACCAGTTGTCCCGCGACATGCAGGGCATCCAGGTGGCGCAGGTGATCGATGCGGTGAACGAATCGGTCGATGCAACAAAATGCCAGGGCCAGGGCGACTGCCACTCCGGTGACACTTGCCTGACCCACCACCTGTGGTGCGATCTGAGCCTGCAGATTCACGAATTTCTCAGCGGTATCAGCTTGGCCGACCTCGTAACTCGCCGTGAGGTGCAGGAAGTGGCCCAGCGTCAGGATCAGCGTCGTTGCAATGGCAAGGCGCCGCGCCTGGACAAGATTGAAGCGTCCGCCGTCGAATGACAGCCAGAGAGCTAGCGGCACGCCAGCCAGCCTGATTTAGGAGATAGTCCATGAAATTGCCGATTTACCTTGATTACTCTGCGACCACCCCGGTCGATCCGCGCGTTGCGCAAAAAATGAGTGAATGCCTGCTGGTCGACGGAAACTTCGGCAACCCGGCGTCCCGTTCCCACGTGTTCGGCTGGAAAGCCGAGGAGTCCGTCGAAAACGCCCGTCGTCAGGTGGCCGACCTGGTCAACGCCGACCCGCGTGAAATCGTCTGGACCTCCGGTGCCACCGAGTCCGACAACCTGGCAATCAAGGGTGCGGCACATTTCTACGCCTCCAAGGGCAAGCACCTGATCACCTCCAAGATCGAACACAAGGCTGTCCTCGACACCATGCGCCAGCTGGAGCGTGAAGGTTTCGAAGTCACCTACCTCGATCCGACCGAAGACGGCCTGATCACCCCGGCCATGATCGAAGCCGCGCTGCGCGAAGACACCATCCTGGTGTCGGTGATGCACGTGAACAACGAAATCGGCACCGTCAACGACATTGCCGCCATCGGCGAGCTGACCCGTTCCAAAGGCATCCTGTTCCACGTCGACGCCGCTCAGTCCACCGGCAAGGTCGAAATCGACCTGCAGAAACTGAAAGTCGACATGATGTCGTTCTCCGCGCACAAGACCTACGGCCCTAAAGGCATCGGCGCGTTGTATGTCAGCCGCAAGCCGCGTGTGCGCATTGAAGCGACCATGCACGGCGGCGGTCATGAGCGCGGCATGCGTTCCGGCACCCTGGCGACTCACCAGATCGTCGGCATGGGCGAAGCGTTCCGTGTGGCCAAGGAAGACATGGCTGCCGAAAACGTTCGCATCAAGGCATTGAGCGATCGCTTCTACAAGCAGGTCGAGCATCTGGAGGAGCTGTACGTCAATGGCAGCCTCACCGCGCGCGTTCCGCACAACCTGAACCTGAGCTTCAACTACGTTGAAGGCGAGTCGCTGATCATGGCGCTCAAGGATCTGGCGGTTTCGTCCGGTTCGGCCTGCACCTCGGCGTCGCTGGAGCCTTCGTACGTACTGCGCGCCCTGGGCCGCAATGACGAACTGGCACACAGCTCGATCCGTTTTACCTTCGGCCGTTTCACCACCGAGGAAGAAATCGACTACGCCGCGCAGAAAGTCTGCGAGGCCGTTACCAAGCTGCGCGCTCTGTCGCCGCTGTGGGACATGTACAAAGACGGCGTCGATATCTCGAAGATCGAGTGGGCGGCACACTAAATATAGAAGCCGCCGGATACGGATCCTGTAGCGACGCGGCGGTTTACGCAGCGCAGTTGCGGGGTCTCAAGAGCGGCCCTGATGAGTGAGGATTGAGAATCATGGCTTACAGCGAAAAGGTCATCGACCACTACGAAAACCCGCGTAACGTCGGCAAGATGAACGCCGAAGATCCGGACGTTGGCACCGGCATGGTCGGCGCTCCGGCGTGCGGCGACGTGATGCGTCTGCAAATCAAGGTCAACGATCAGGGCGTTATCGAAGACGCCAAGTTCAAGACCTACGGCTGCGGTTCGGCTATCGCCTCCAGCTCCCTCGCTACCGAGTGGATGAAAGGCAAGACCCTGGACGAAGCTGAAACCATCAAGAACACTCAGCTGGCTGAAGAACTGGCCCTGCCGCCAGTGAAAATCCACTGCTCGGTTCTCGCTGAAGACGCCATCAAGGCCGCCGTTCGCGATTACAAGCAGAAGAAAGGCTTGATCTGACTTTCAAGATTTGGCGACGAGTAAGGAGTCAACGATGGCTATCAGCATGACAGAAGCGGCTGCTCGACACGTGCGGCGCTCCCTTGACGGGCGCGGCAAGGGTGAGGGGATTCGTCTGGGTGTTCGCACCACGGGCTGTTCCGGCCTTGCCTACGTGCTGGAGTTTGTCGACGAGGTGGTTGCAGAAGATCAGGTGTTCGAGAGTCACGGCGAGAAAGTGATCATCGACCCGAAAAGCCTGGCCTACCTCGACGGCACCGAGCTCGACTTCGTCAAGGAAGGGTTGAACGAAGGCTTCAAGTTCAACAACCCCAACGTACGCGGTGAATGTGGCTGCGGCGAAAGCTTCAACATCTGAGGCTTGTCGTGGGTACTCCTTGTCATTTCGCTTTATTCGAGCTGCAACCGGGCTTTCGCCTGGATCTCGAGCAGTTGGCCACGCGCTATCGCGAGTTGGCGCGCGGCGTTCATCCTGACCGCTTTGCCGATGCTTCCGAGCGCGAGCAGCGGTCGGCGCTCGAGCAGTCTGCGCGGCTCAACGATGCCTACCAGACACTCAAGAGTCCGGCCCGGCGTGCACGCTACCTGCTGACCATCAGCGGGCATGAAGTGCCGATGGAAGTCACCGTCCACGATCCCGAGTTTCTTTTGCAGCAGATGCAATGGCGCGAAGAACTCGAAGATCTGCAGGACAGTGCCGACCTGGACGGTGTCGCGGCTTTCAAGCGTCGCCTGAAAACCGCGCAGGAAGAGCTCAACGAAAGCTTCGCAGCCTGTTGGGATGATGCAGCGCAACGCGAACAGGCCGAACGCCTGATGCGGCGCATGCAGTTCCTCGACAAGCTCACCTACGAAGTGCGCCAGTTAGAAGAGCGCCTCGACGATTAACCCAGTGCCGCTCCGGTCGCACGCCTGATATACAGATAAGTCCTGATCACGATGGCCCTACTGCAGATCGCCGAACCCGGCCAAAGTCCTCAACCGCACCAGCGTCGTCTGGCTGTGGGGATCGACTTGGGTACTACCAATTCGCTGGTCGCTGCATTGCGCAGTGGTCTTTCCGAGCCGCTGGCCGATGCCGAAGGACGGGTCATCCTGCCTTCCGCCGTGCGTTATCACGCCGATCGCGTCGAAGTCGGCGAGTCGGCCAAGCTGGCTGCGTCCTCCGACCCCCTGAATACCGTGCTGTCGGTCAAACGCCTGATGGGGCGTGGTCTGTCCGACGTCAAGCAATTGGGCGATCAGCTGCCGTACCGCTTTGTCGGCGGCGAATCGCACATGCCGTTCATCGACACCGTGCAGGGCCCGAAAAGCCCGGTCGAGGTTTCCGCCGATATCCTGAAAGTATTGCGTCAGCGTGCTGAAGCCACCCTTGGCGGCGAGCTGGTGGGCGCGGTGATCACCGTTCCGGCGTATTTCGACGATGCCCAGCGCCAGGCTACTAAGGATGCGGCGAAACTCGCCGGTCTGAACGTGCTGCGTCTGCTCAATGAACCGACCGCAGCAGCGGTGGCATACGGTCTGGATCAGCATGCCGAAGGCCTGGTCGCCATTTACGACCTGGGTGGCGGCACATTCGATATTTCGATTCTGCGTCTGACCGGCGGTGTGTTCGAAGTCCTGGCCACCGGTGGCGACAGTGCCCTGGGCGGTGACGATTTCGATCATGCGATTGCCGGCTGGATCATCCAGAGTGCCGGTTTGTCCGCCGACCTCGATCCGGGTGCACAGCGCAGCTTGCTGCAAGCCGCTTGCGCTGCCAAAGAAGCCCTGACGGACTCTGACACTGTTGAAGTTGCCTACGGCGACTGGAAAGCACAGCTGACCCGCGAAGCCTTCGATGCGTTGATCGAACCGATGGTCGCCCGCAGTCTTAAAGCCTGCCGCCGTGCCGTGCGTGACTCCGGCGTCGAGCTGGAAGACGTGCACGCCGTGGTCATGGTCGGTGGTTCGACCCGCGTTCCGCGTGTTCGCGAAGCTGTCGCCGAAGCGTTCGGTCGTCAGCCGCTGACCGAAATCGACCCGGATCAAGTGGTGGCCATTGGTGCCGCGATCCAGGCCGATACGCTGGCCGGCAACAAGCGTGATGGCGGCGAATTGCTGCTGCTCGACGTGATTCCGTTGTCCCTGGGTCTGGAAACCATGGGCGGTCTGATGGAGAAGGTGATTCCGCGCAACACCACCATCCCCGTCGCACGCGCCCAGGACTTCACCACCTATAAAGATGGCCAGTCGGCCATGGCGATCCATGTGTTGCAGGGCGAGCGTGAGTTGATCAGCGATTGCCGCTCACTGGCTCGCTTCGAATTGCGCGGCATCCCGGCGATGGTGGCCGGCGCGGCGAAAATTCGTGTGACCTTCCAGGTCGATGCCGACGGTCTGCTCAGCGTCTCGGCCCGTGAACTGGGTTCGGGCGTTGAGGCGAGCATCCAGGTCAAGCCGTCCTACGGGCTGACCGACGGCGAAATCGCCAAGATGCTGAAAGATTCGTTCCAGCACGCCAATGACGACAAGGTCGCTCGCGTGCTTCGCGAGCAGCAAGTCGATGCCCAGCGCCTGATCGAAGCGGTGCAGGGGGCTCTGGAGGCGGATGGCGAGCGTTTGCTCGACGCCGAAGAGCGCATGGTCATCGATCTGCAGGTGCAGGAACTGACCGAACTGATGAAAGGCACTGATGGCTATGCCATCGAGCAGCAGACCAAGCGTCTGTCGCAAGTGACCGATGCTTTTGCAGCCCGTCGTATGGATCAGACGGTGAAAGCCGCTCTGTCGGGGCGCAATCTGAATGAAATCGAGGATATCTGATGCCGCAGGTCATTTTTCTGCCCCACGAGAAGTTCTGCCCTGAAGGCATGGTGGTCGAGGCTGAGCCCGGCACTTCGATTCTCGAGCTGGCCCACGAACACCATATCGAGATGGAAAGCGCCTGCGGCGGTGTCTGTGCCTGCACCACTTGCCACTGCATCATCCGCGAGGGTTTCGACTCGCTGGAAGAGGCTGACGAGCTGGAAGAAGACTTCCTTGATCGCGCCTGGGGTCTGGAAGCGCAATCGCGTCTGGCCTGTCAGGCGATCGTCGGTGAAGAAGACATCACCGTCGAAATCCCGAAATATTCGCTTAACCATGCGGCCGAAGCGCCGCACTGACTGGTAAGACTGTCATGAGCTACGGTTGGAATGATGTTCAACGTATTGCAGAAGAGCTGGCCGAGGCCCATGAGGGGCTCGATCCGTATTCTGTAGGTTTTTTCCGTCTGCAGCATATGATCGAGGAACTGCCTGACTTCGATAAGACTTCTGGCCGCGTTGGCGAGAAGGTTCTGGAAGCGGTTCAGGAGCTCTGGGCCAATGAATTGGGCTGATCGTCTCGCAGGTTAGGCAATACCCAAGAACCCGCGTATAATTCGCGGGTTTAATTTTTCGCAAATTACCGTTTCTGGAGTTACACCATGGCTGTTCAACGTACTTTCTCCATCATCAAGCCTGACGCCGTTGCAAAAGGCGCTGCCGGCGAAATCGTTACCCGTTTCGAAAAGGCTGGTCTGAAAGTGGTTGCTTCGAAAATGAAGCAGCTGTCCAAAGCCGAAGCTGAAGGCTTCTACGCTGAGCACAAAGAGCGCGGTTTCTTCGGTGACCTGGTTGCTTTCATGATCTCCGGTCCAGTGGTTGTTCAGGTTCTGGAAGGCGAAAACGCCATCGCTCGCAACCGTGAGCTGATGGGCGCTACCAACCCTAAAGAAGCTGCTCCAGGCACCATCCGTGCCGACTTCGCTGAATCGATCGACGCCAACGCCGTTCACGGTTCGGACTCCGAAGCCGCTGCCGCTCGCGAAATCTCGTACTTCTTCGCAGCTACCGAAGTAACCACTCGCTAAGCATTGGCTTGAGAGTGAAGGTGAATCCATGACGATATCGACTGTTAAAACCAACCTGCTGGGGCTGACCCAGCCGGAAATGGAAAAATTCTTCGACTCAATCGGGGAGAAGCGTTTCCGTGCCGGTCAGGTAATGAAATGGATTCACCACTTTGGCGTCGATGATTTCGACGCCATGACGAACGTCAGCAAGGCCTTGCGCGAAAAGCTCAAGGCTGTTGCCGAGGTCCGTGGTCCCGAAGTGGTCAGCGAGGACATTTCCAGCGACGGCACCCGCAAGTGGGTGGTGCGCGTGGCGTCCGGCAGCTGTGTCGAGACCGTTTACATCCCCCAGGGCAAACGCGGCACTCTGTGCGTTTCGTCCCAGGCAGGCTGTGCCCTGGACTGCAGTTTCTGCTCCACCGGCAAGCAAGGCTTCAACAGCAACCTCACCGCCGCCGAAGTCATCGGCCAGGTGTGGATTGCCAACAAATCCTTCGGCAGTGTTCCGGCTACCATCGACCGCGCCATCACCAACGTGGTGATGATGGGCATGGGCGAACCGCTGCTGAACTTCGACAACGTCGTGGCCGCCATGCATCTGATGATGGATGACCTGGGCTACGGGATCTCCAAGCGCCGCGTGACCCTGTCCACGTCGGGTGTGGTGCCGATGATCGATGAGCTGGCCAAGCATATCGACGTATCCCTGGCGTTGTCCCTGCACGCACCGAATGACGCATTGCGTAACCAATTGGTGCCGATCAACAAGAAATATCCGCTTAAGATG
This sequence comes from Pseudomonas sp. 1, assembly GCF_056626735.1. NCBI lineage: Bacteria > Pseudomonadati > Pseudomonadota > Gammaproteobacteria > Pseudomonadales > Pseudomonadaceae > Pseudomonas > Pseudomonas sp. 1. Next base: position 175,709 of record NZ_JBWXMQ010000006.1, read on the forward strand.
CTGCTCGAGTCGTGCCAGCGCTACATGTCCGAACTGGGCGAGAAGCGCGTGCTGACCATCGAGTACACCTTGCTCAAGGACGTCAATGACAAGCTTGAGCACGCCGTGGAAATGATCGAGTTGCTGAAAGACATTCCGTGCAAGATCAACCTGATTCCGTTCAACCCGTTCCCGCATTCCGGGTACGAGCGGCCGAGCAACAACGCCATCCGCCGTTTCCAGGATCAGCTTCACCAGGCCGGTTTCAACGTCACTGTGCGCACCACTCGTGGTGAAGACATCGACGCGGCTTGTGGTCAATTGGTAGGGCAGGTGCTGGATCGCACCCGTCGCAGCGAACGTTACATCGCCGTGCGTGAATTGAGCGCCGACAGCGATCTGGCACAGAACGCCGCGAACACTAACTAAGAGAGGATCTCTATGTCCCTGCGCTTTGCGCTGCTGTTGCTGTTGACCAGCCTGTGTGCTGGTTGTGTCCTGTCGGGCGATTACAACCCGATGAAGACCAGCAAGGGCCGTGACGAAGCGCGGGCTGCCTACGTGCAGCTGGGGCTGGGATACTTGCAGCAGGGCATGACCGAGCGGGCCAAGGTTCCACTGAAGAAGGCCCTGGAGCTGGACGGTTCGGATCCCGACGCCAATGCCGCGCTGGGGCTGGTATTCCAGGCTGAAATGGAACCGAAACTGGCTGACGAACACTTCCTCAAAGCCTTGTCCTCCCGTCCCGCCGATGCACGCATCCTCAACAACTACGGCAGTTTTCTCTACGAAGAACAGCGTTACAAGGAAGCCTACGAGCGATTTGAACAGGCAGCCGCCGATACCCTGTATCCTGAGCGTTCGCGGGTATTCGAAAACCTCGGCATGACGGCGGCGAAGCTCGGGGAGCGTGATCTGGCGCAGCAGCAGCTGGAAAAAGCGCTGCGTTTGAACCGCCAGCAGCCAAGGGCATTGCTGGAAATGGCTGAGTTGTCATTCGAAGACAGGCATTATGTGCCCGCGCGTGACTATTACGACCGTTTCAGCCAGCTCTCCGAGCAAAATGCACGTAGTCTGTTGCTCGCCGTTCGGTTGGCAAAAGTATTTGAAGATCGCGACAAGGCCGCCAGTGCGGGCCTGCAATTAAAACGACTCTATCCCGGTACGCCGGAATATCAGCAATACCTGTCGGAGCAATGATGAAAGCGGCGCATCCCGAAGTTGTAGCAGCGAATCGCGTTAATCCCGGTGAGACCCTGCGCCAGGCCCGCGAAAGCAATGGCTGGTCGCTGGCCGAAGTGGCCCTCAAGCTCAACCTCACCGTGACTTCCCTGAGCAATCTTGAAGCCGGCGCATTCGACAAGTTGCCCGGGCATACCTTTGCTCGCGGCTACATTCGCGCGTACGCCAAATTGCTTGGCATGGACCAGACCGTTCTGGTCCAGCAATTCGACCAGTCCACCGGCACCGATTCCCAGGGCAGCAACGTCCACGCCCTGGGCCGTATCGAAGAGCCGGTGCGGGTTTCCCACACCATTTTGCGTATCGTCAGCCTGTTGCTGCTGATTGCGGTCATCGGCGGCGGTTTCGTCTGGTGGCAGGATCAGACTTCGCTGCGTACCAAGGACCTGATCGGCCTGACCCCGGAACACGTCGAAGTCGAAGGCGCCGACGGCACCACCCAGATTCATCCGCTGGACGAGCCGGAAGACCAGGCCGTCGCGGAAGGCGAGGCCGAGGGCTCCACCTCTCTGGCGCTGCCACAGTCGGAAACCACGGCTGAATCGACCGGTGCCGAGACTGCAGCCCCAGCGACCGCACCGGTTGCTCCGGCACCCGCTGCGCCAGCCGCCACTCCGGCTGCCCCGGCCCATACGCCAGCGCCTGTGGTTACTGCTCCAGCGAATCCGGCACCTGCCGCTCCGACCACGCCGGCGCCGACCGTCACCGCCCCGGCTGCTCCGGTCGTCGCTGCACCCGCGCCGACAGCGCCAGTTGCTCCGGCTGCAGGTCAAGGCCAGGTTCAGGTGCAGTTCATCGCCGATTGCTGGACTCAAGTGACCGATGGCAGCGGCAAAGTGCTGTACAGCGGCCTCAAGCGTAAGGGCGACAGCCTGTCTGTCGTCGGCAAGCCTCCGTTTGCCGTGCGTCTGGGCGTAGCCCGTGGCGCCCAGGTCAGCTACAACGGCCAGCCGGTCGATGTTGCTCCGTTCACCAGTGGCGAGACCGCTCGCCTGAAGTTGGGTCAATAAGTCATGCACGGCGAATCTCCAATCAAACGTCGCGAATCGCGCAAGATCTGGGTCGGTAACGTGCCCGTGGGCGGCGATGCCCCTATCGCTGTGCAGAGCATGACCAACAGCGACACCAATGACGTCGCTGCCACCGTCGCGCAGATCAACCGTCTGGAAGCCGCCGGCGTCGACATCGTCCGCGTTTCGGTGCCGGACATGGACGCCGCCGAGGCGTTCGGCAAGATCAAGCAACTGGTCAAGGTGCCGTTGGTTGCCGACATCCATTTCGACTACAAGATCGCTTTGCGCGTGGCCGAACTGGGTGTGGATTGCCTGCGCATCAACCCGGGCAACATCGGTCGCGAAGACCGAGTGCGTGCGGTGGTCGATGCCGCCCGTGACCGCGGTATCCCGATCCGTATCGGCGTCAACGCCGGTTCCCTGGAAAAAGACCTGCAAAAGAAATACGGCGAGCCGACGCCGGCCGCGTTGGTCGAATCCGCCCTGCGTCACGTCGAACACCTTGAACGCCTGAATTTCCAGGACTTCAAGGTCAGCGTGAAGGCTTCCGACGTGTTCATGGCCGTTGAAGCCTACCGTCTGCTGGCCAAGGAAATCGTCCAGCCGCTGCACCTGGGCATCACCGAAGCCGGTGGATTGCGTTCCGGTACAGTGAAATCCGCCGTGGGCCTAGGTATGCTGCTCGCCGAGGGGATTGGCGATACCATCCGCATCTCCCTGGCGGCCGACCCGGTCGAGGAAGTGAAGGTCGGTTACGACATTCTCAAGTCTTTGCATCTGCGTTCCCGTGGCATCAACTTCATCGCCTGCCCGAGCTGCTCGCGGCAGAACTTCGATGTGGTCAAGACCATGAACGAGCTGGAAGGGCGCCTTGAAGACCTGCTGGTGCCGCTGGATGTCGCGGTGATCGGTTGTGTGGTCAACGGCCCCGGCGAAGCCAAGGAAGCCCATATCGGCCTCACCGGCGGCACGCCAAACCTGATTTACATCGACGGCAAGCCGTCGCAGAAACTGACGAATGACAATCTGGTGGACGAGCTGGAAAAGCTGATCCGCGAGAAAGCGGCCGAGAAGGTCGAAGCTGACGCAGCGGTTATCGCGCGCGGCTGATCGAACGAATTAAGGAATTTCTGTGAGCAAGTCCCTGCAAGCCATTCGTGGCATGAACGACATCCTGCCGGAACAGACGCCGGTATGGCGCTACTTCGAAGGCACTGTTTCGCGTTTGCTGGATAACTACGGTTACAAGCAGATCCGCATGCCGATCGTCGAGTTCACCGAGCTGTTCAAGCGCTCGATCGGTGAAGTGACCGACATCGTCGAAAAAGAGATGTACACCTTTGACGATCGCAACGGCGACTCACTGACCCTGCGTCCGGAAGGCACGGCCGCTTGCGTGCGTGCGGTGCTCGAGCACGGCATCACAGGCGGTGGCCAGGTACAGAAACTCTGGTACATCGGCCCGATGTTCCGTCACGAGCGCCCGCAAAAAGGCCGTTATCGCCAGTTTCACCAGATCGGTCTGGAGGTGTTCAACCTCGACGGTCCGGACATCGACGCCGAACTGATCGTGCTGACCTGGCGCCTGTGGGGCGAGCTGGGCATCCGTGATGCGGTCAAGCTCGAGCTCAACAGCCTCGGCACCAGCGAGTCCCGCGGTCGTTATCGTGAAGCGCTGGTCGAGTATCTCTCGGCGCACCACGACAAACTGGACGAAGACAGCCAGCGTCGCCTGAAAACCAACCCGCTGCGCGTGCTCGACACCAAAAATGCCGACACCCAGGCCGTGCTGGTCAATGCGCCGAAAATGGCCGACTACCTGGATGACGAATCCCGTGCCCACTTCGAAGGCCTGAAGGCCCGTCTGGATGCCGTCGGCATTCCTTACGTGCTGAACCCGAAGCTGGTGCGTGGTCTGGATTACTACAGCAAGACCGTATTCGAATGGGTCACCGACAAGCTCGGCGCCCAGGGCACCGTCTGCGCGGGTGGGCGCTATGACGGCCTGGTCGAGCAGATGGGCGGCAAGCCGACTCCGGGCGTCGGTTTCGCCATGGGCATCGAACGTCTGGTGCTGCTGCTGGAAACCCTGGAGCAGATTCCGGAAGAAATCTCCCGTCAGGTCGACGTCTATCTCTGCGCCTTCGGCGAAGAAGCAGAGCTGGCCGGTCTGGCCCTGGCCGAGCGTGTACGCGACCAACTGCCCAACCTGCGTCTGCAAGTCAATGCCGGCGCCGGAAGCTTCAAGAGCCAGTTCAAGAAAGCCGACAAGAGCGGTGCGTTGTACGCACTGATCCTCGGTGACGACGAAATGGCCCAGCAAGTGGTAGGTTTCAAACCCCTGCGTGGCCAGGGCGAACAACAAAGCATTGCCTGGGATGCGCTCGCTGCACACCTGGCCACCTGCGTCGTGCAGGGTTGAAGCTGTCCAAACAGCCGATTTAGCGATTAAGGAGTATTGGGGTGTCGAGTACCGAAGACGAACAGTTGGCGGATTTGAAGGACTGGTGGACACGCAACGGCAAACCTCTGGTCACCGGCGGCCTGTTGGCGCTGGTCATCGTGTTCGGCTGGCAGGCTTATCACAAGTATCAGAGCAACCAGTCGCAAGGCGCCTCGGTGCTCTATCAGCAATTGCTGGAAACCACGCTGACCCCGGACGGCAAGCCTGACGCCGCGCGCGTTGCGGATCTGGCCGGCAAGCTCAACAGCGAATTCGGCGGTTCTGCCTACGCGCAGTACGGCAGCCTGTTCGTGGCCAAGGTAGCGGTCGACAGCGGCAAGCTGGACGACGCGGCGACCGAACTCAAGGCCATCGTGGCCAAACCGGCCAACCCGGCGCTGGGCGAAATCGCCCGTCAGCGTCTGGCGCAGGTACTGGGTGCACAGAACAAGGCCGATGAAGCCCTGAAACTGCTCGAAGGCGATGCCGACAAGTCGTTCCTGGCCACTCGCGAAGAACTCAAGGGCGACCTGCTGGTACAGCTGGGCCGTACCGACGAAGCGAACGCGGCGTATCAAAAAGCCAAGGCGGCACTGTCGGATGAAGCGGCGGTCGGTGGCCTTCAAATCAAGCTGGACGACCTGGCCAAAGGGGATGCGTGACGTGATCGGTTGGAAGCATGCAGCAGTGCTGGCTCTGGCCATTCTGGCCGCGGGTTGCAGCAGCAACAGCAAAAAAGAACTGCCACCGGCCGAGCTGACCGACTTCAAAGAAGAAGTGGTCCTGCACAAGCAGTGGAGCCGTTCGATCGGTGACGGTCAGGGCGAAACGTACAACATGCTGGTGCCGGCGATCGACGGTGACACCATCTACGCGGCCGACGTGACCGGTATCGTGATGGGCCTGGATCGCAGCAATGGCGACGTGAAATGGAAGAAAGACCTTGAACTGCCCGTGTCCGGCGCCGTTGGCGTGGGTTACGGTCTGGTCATGGTCGGCACCCTGCGCGGTGAAGTCGTTGCCCTCGATGCCATCAACGGCGAAGAGAAGTGGCGCTCGCGCGTCAACAGCGAAGTCCTCGCGCCACCGGCCAACAACGGTGACGTGGTGGTGGTACAGACCCAGGACGATCGTCTGATTGGTCTGGACGCGTCCACCGGCAACCAGCGCTGGGTGTATGACAGCACGCCGGCCGTACTGACCCTGCGCGGCACCAGCGCACCGATCGTCACCAACCGCCTCGCGGTGGCTGGCCTGTCGACCGGTAAAGTGGTTGCTCTCGACATTTCCAACGGCGTGCCGGTCTGGGAACAGCGGATCGCGATTCCACAAGGTCGTTCGGAGCTGGAGCGCGTGGTCGACATCGACGGCGGTCTGCTGCTGTCCGGCGGCACCTTGTACGTAGCCAGCTATCAGGGTCGCGTTGCGGCGCTGGATCTGGAAAGCGGCCGTCAACTCTGGCAGCGCGACGCGTCGAGCTACGCCGGTGTTGCACAGGGTTTCGGCAACGTCTACGTAAGCCTGTCGTCGGGCACCGTTGAAGGCGTCGACGAGCGTTCCACCACAGCACTGTGGAGCAACGACTCGCTGGCCCGTCGTCAACTGTCGGCGCCGGAAGTGTTCTCCAGTTACGTTGCAGTTGGTGACCTGGAAGGTTACCTGCACCTGCTGAGTCAGGTGGACGGTCGTTTCGTCGGCCGCGAGCGCATCGACAGCGACGGCCTGCGCGCCCGTCCGCTGGTGGTGGGTGACACGATTTATGTGTATGGCAACAGCGGCAAACTGGAAGCCCTGACCATCAAGTAATGGTTTGACTATGCTTGGGGTTGATCCCCAAGCGGCCCTGCTCCGGCAGGGTTTGCAACACCCATGGGCGTTGCCCCGAGCACCAGCCGCTGCCTCGCAGCGGCTTTTGTATTTTCTGAAATAACGAAGTGGAGAGCCGCATGGTTCCCGTAATCGCCCTGGTGGGCCGACCGAACGTCGGCAAGTCCACCTTGTTCAACCGCCTGACCAGGACTCGCGACGCCATCGTCGGCGACTTGTCCGGTCTGACCCGTGATCGCCAGTACGGTGAGGCCAAGTGGCAAGGGCGTTCCTACATTCTGATCGACACCGGCGGTATCTCCGGTGACGAGCATGGTATGGACGAAAAAATGGCCGAGCAGTCGCTGCTGGCCATCGAAGAAGCAGATGTCGTTCTGTTCCTGGTAGATGCCAAGGCCGGTTTCACCGCCGCCGACCAGATGATCGGCGAACACCTGCGCAAGCGTAACAAGCGTTCCTACGTGGTCGCCAACAAGGTCGACAACATCGATCCGGAAATGGCTCGCGCAGAATTCGCGCCGATGGGCATGGGCGATGCGATCCCGATCGCCGGCGCGCATGGTCGCGGCATCACTCAATTGCTGGAAATCGCCCTGAGCGAATTCCCGAAAGATGAGGACGAGCCGCAGGAAGGCGAAGAGCAGGAGGAAGTCGCCGAAGGCGAGGAAGCCAAGCGTATTCCTGGCCCGAGCGAAAAGGACGGCATCAAGATCGCCATCATCGGCCGGCCGAACGTCGGCAAGTCGACGCTGGTCAACCGCATGCTCGGTGAAGAGCGGGTGATCGTCTACGACCAGCCGGGCACCACTCGCGACAGTATCTACATCCCGTTCGAGCGTAACGACGAGAAGTACACGCTGATCGACACTGCCGGTGTGCGCAAGCGCGGCAAGATCCACGAAGAAGTCGAAAAGTTCTCCGTGGTTAAAACCCTGCAGGCCATCAAAGACGCCAACGTGGTGATCTTCGTGATGGACGCCCGCGAAGGTGTGGTCGATCACGACCTCAACCTGCTCGGTTTTGCACTGGAGTCTGGCCGTGCATTGGTCATCGCGCTGAACAAGTGGGATGGCATGACGCCGGGCGAGCGTGACTACGTGAAGACCGAGCTGGAACGCCGGTTGTTCTTCGTTGACTTCGCCGACATCCACTTCATCTCGGCCCTGCACGGTACTGGCGTGGGCAACCTCTACGCTTCGGTGCAGAACTCCTTCAAGTCGGCGGTCACCCGCTGGCCGACCAGCCGTCTGACCCAGATCCTCGAAGACGCGGTCAGCGAGCATCAGCCACCGATGGTCAACGGCCGCCGGATCAAGCTGCGCTATGCCCACCTTGGTGGCGCCAACCCGCCGCTGATTGTGATCCACGGCAACCAGATCGAAAAAGTGCCGAACTCGTACGTGCGCTATCTGGAAAACACTTATCGCCGTGTGCTCAAACTGGTCGGTACGCCGATCCGTATCGAGTTCAAGGGCGGCGAGAACCCGTACGAAGGCAACAAGAACACGCTGACCGACCGCCAGGTCAACAAGAAGCGTCGCTTGATGTCGCACAACAAGAAAGCCAGCAAGAAGCGCCGCGACAAGCGCTGATCCCGGTCATCAAGAGAGAAGGGCGCCGTCTGGCGCCCTTTTTTTATGGGCGCCGGATGGGCTATCCTCGGGCTCTCCCGCGCCGTCGTCAGAGCCGGGGCAGAGCAGGGAACCCCGATGATCACCAGCAAGCTGCCGAATGTCGGCATCACGATTTTCACGCAGATGTCTCAGCTCGCGGCGCAGACCGGAGCGATCAACCTTTCCCAGGGTTTTCCCGATTTCGACGGCCCGCAGGCACTGCGCGACGCGGTCGGTCGACACATCGCAAGCGGCCATAACCAGTATTCGCCCATGACCGGCCTGCCGGCGCTGCGCCAGCAGATCGCGGCGAAAATCGCCCGCAGTTATGACGTCAACGTCGATGCCGACACCGAGGTGACTGTGACCCCGGGCGCGACCCAGGCGATCTTCTGCGCCATCCAGGCGGTTATCCACAGCGGCGACGAAGTCATCGTGTTCGACCCCGCCTATGACAGCTACGAGCCGTCGGTGGAACTGGCCGGTGGGCGCTGTGTGCATGTGCAACTCGGTCTGGATGATTTCTCCATCGACTTCGACAAGCTCAGTGCAGCGCTGAGTCCGCGCACGCGGATGATCATCCTCAACACCCCGCACAACCCCAGCGGCGCCCTGATCAGTCGCGCAGAGCTGGACCAGCTGGCGGCGCTGATCCGCGATCGCGACATTTATGTGATCAGCGACGAAGTCTACGAACACCTGGTGTATGACGGCGTTCCGCATGTCAGCGTGCTGGCCCACGAAGAGTTGTATCAGCGCGCCTTCGTGGTCAGCTCGTTCGGCAAGACCTATCACGTCACCGGCTGGAAAACCGGTTACGTCGTGGCGCCGCCGGCCCTGACGGCGGAGCTGCGCAAAGTGCACCAGTACGTCAGTTTCTGTGGCGTGACGCCATTGCAGTTCGCTTTGGCCGATTACATGGCCGAGCATCCGGAGCACGTCGAAGAACTGCCGGGCTTCTATCAGGCCAAGCGCGATCTGTTCTGTGATTTGCTCGCGCCGTCGCGATTCAGTTTCACCCGGGTCACCGGCACCTATTTCCAGTTGGTCGATTACTCGCAGATTCGCCCCGACCTGAACGATGTCGAAATGGCAATGTGGATGACCCGCGAGCACGGCGTGGCGAGTATTCCGGTGTCGGTGTTCTACCAGAGTCCACCTGAAGGCCAGCGCCTGGTGCGCCTGTGCTTTGCCAAACGTGAGGAGACGCTGCGGGAAGCGGCGGCCAAACTATGCGTGATCTGAGTGCGTTGCCCGATCTCAATCTGGCGCTGATCCAGACCAGCCTGGCCTGGCATGACCGTCAGGCCAATCTCGAGCATTTCGACGTTTTGCTGGAGCAGGCGCGCGGTGCGGATCTGATTATCCTGCCGGAAATGTTCACCACCGGATTCTCCATGGAATCCGAAACCTTGGCCGAAGCCGAAAACGGCCCGACCAGCAAATGGCTGCGGGCCCAGGCTGCGAAGCTGAACGCGGTCGTCACCGGCAGCGTGATCATCCAGGCCGCCGACGGCAGCCACCGCAACCGCTTGCTGTGGGCTCGCCCGGACGGCGAAGTGCTGTATTACGACAAGCGTCACCTGTTTCGCATGGCCGGCGAGCACAACCACTACACCCCCGGCGAGCGCCAGGTGCAGTTCGAACTCAAGGGCTGGCGGGTGCGTCCGCTGATCTGCTACGACTTGCGCTTCCCGGTGTGGAGCCGCGACGCGCTGGACACCGATCTGTTGTTGTACACCGCCAACTGGCCGGGCGCGCGGCGTCAGCACTGGAACCGGCTGCTACCGGCCCGGGCCATTGAAAACCTTTGTTATGTAGCGGCGGTCAACCGGGTTGGCACCGATGGCAAAGGCTTTGCGTATACAGGCGACAGTCAGGTGCTGGACTTCCAGGGCGAGACGTTGCTCGCGGCCGGAGAGGCTGACGGGGTGTTCAAGGTGGTTCTGGAAGCGGCTTCGCTGGCGGCTTACCGCGAGCGGTTTCCGGCGAATCTGGATGCGGACACCTTCGAGTTCACCTGATAGCCCAGATCACCTAGATCGTTCCCACGCTCCGCGTGGGAACGCCTCAAGGGACGCTCCGCGTCCCAGTGACGCAGAGCGTCACGAGCTGCATTCCCACGCAGAGCGTGGGAACGATCAGATAGAAAATAAAAAGGCCCCGGAGTGCGAACTCCGGGGCCTTTTGCATTGCAGCGATCAGTTACGCCGCTTTCGCTTCCGGCTGGCTCAGCGAGCGGTTCAGCGCGCTGAACAGGGCCTTGAAGCTGGCGGTGGTGATGTTTTCATCGATACCCACACCGTGCACCGCACGCTCGCCGTTCACACGCAGTTCGATGTAGGCCGCCGCCTTGGCGTTGGTGCCTGCGCCGATGGCGTGTTCGTTGTAGTCCATGATTTCCACCGGAATCGGCAGACCGGCCACCAGCGCTTCCAGCGCGCCGTTGCCCTTGCCGCGCCAGTGCAGGTTGGTTTCGCCCTGACCTTTGCTCGCCACCTCCACTTCGACGGCGCTATTGCCGTTTTCTTCCTGCAAGCGATGGCTGACCAGCGCGTACGGGGTATTGGCTTGCAGGTATTCGCTGTGCAGCAGCGCGTGGATCTGCTGCGCAGTCATCTCCAGGCCCAGGCGATCGGTTTCACGCTGCACGACCTGGCTGAATTCGATCTGCATGCGACGCGGCAGGCTGATGCCGTATTCCTGTTCCAGCAGGTAAGCGATGCCGCCCTTGCCCGACTGGCTGTTGACGCGGATCACCGCCTCGTAGCTGCGACCGATGTCGGCCGGGTCGATCGGCAAGTATGGTACTTCCCACAGTGCGTCCGGTTTCTGCTGGGCGAAGCCCTTGCGGATTGCGTCCTGGTGGGAGCCGGAGAATGCGGTATGCACCAGGTCGCCGACGTAGGGGTGACGCGGGTGAACCTGAATCTGGTTGCACTCTTCAACGACTTTGCGCACGCCGTCGATGTCGGAGAAGTCCAGTTGCGGGTCAAGGCCCTGGGTGTACATGTTCAGTGCCACGGTCACGAGGTCGACGTTGCCGGTACGCTCGCCGTTGCCGAACAGGCAGCCTTCGACGCGGTCGGCACCGGCCATCAGGCCCAGTTCGGTGGCGGCCACGCCGGTGCCACGGTCGTTATGGGTGTGCAGGCTGATGATCACGCTGTCACGGCGGTTGATGTTGCGGTGGAACCACTCGATCTGGTCGGCGTAGACGTTCGGGGTCGCGCATTCAACGGTGGCCGGCAGGTTGAGGATGATCTTGTGCTCAGGCGTCGGGTTCCAGACCTCGATCACCGCATCACAGACTTCCTTGGCGAATTCCAGCTCGGTGGCGCTAAAGGTTTCCGGCGAGTATTCGAATGTCCACTCGGTGTCCGGCTGCATGGCTGCGTATTTGACGAACAGCTTGGCGGCGTTGACGGCGATGGCCTTGATCCCGTCCTTGTCCTGGTTGAACACGATGCGACGGAAAGAAGGGGAGGTGGCGTTGTACAGGTGAACGATGGCTTTCTTCGCCCCGCGCAGGGATTCGAAAGTGCGCTCGATCAGGTCTTCACGGCCCTGGGTCAGCACCTGGATGGTGGTGTCGTCCGGGATGTGGCCGTCTTCGATCAGGGTGCGCACGAAGTCGAAGTCGGTTTGCGAAGCGGCCGGGAACGAGGCTTCGATTTCCTTCACGCCCACCTGCACCAGGGTTTTCCAGAAGCGCAGCTTTTTCACCGCGTCCATTGGCTCGATCAACGACTGGTTGCCGTCACGCAGGTCGGAGCTGCACCAGATCGGCGCGGTATCGATGGTTTTCGATGGCCAGGTACGGTCCGGCAGGTTGATCACAGGAAACGCGCGGTATTTCGAAGACGGGTCTTTGAGCATGCTCATCGGGAAATTCCTTATTGTCTGGGCCGAAAAGAGGCGGCCTGCCGGTGGAACGAACGTTCTTGGAAAAGCGTGGGACGAGGCGCAGCGATTCAGCCCGGCAGTCGTGCGCTGACGAGGCACAGGCTGCGGTGCTGGCGAAGCTGAATGAGGGTGTGAGAGGTTTTCATGCCCTCAACCCTAACCGCGGGGGATGAGGATGGCAAGCAGTCGAAAAAAATTGAGAGGAATACTCGGAAAGCGGTTTTTTCCGAGATTTTATTCTCTGAATCAGATTGATTGTTTGCAGAGATTGCGCAGTCCGTTCGTCGTGCGCAATCGCTGTGGGAGCGAGCTTGCTCGCGATGAGGGCCGTCGCCTCACCCGCAAATCAAGGCTGGAAAGCCCCGATGAAAATCGCCGGATCGACCCGCGCATCGTTCAGGCTGACGTTCCAGTGCATATGCGGTCCGGTCGCCCGACCTGTGGCGCCCACCTTGCCAACCACCGCGCCACGCGCCAGTTGCTGGCCGTTCTGCACATCAATCTTCGACATATGACAGAACATGCTGATGAAGCCCTGGCCGTGGTCGACGAACACCGTGTTGCCATTGAAGAAGTAGTTGCCGATCAGGATCACCTTGCCCGCCGCCGGGGTCTTGATCGGCGTGCCCGCCGGCACCGCGAAGTCCAGACCTGCGTGTGGATTGCGCTCTTCACCGTTGAAGAAACGGCGCACGCCGAACTTGCTCGACAGCGGCCCGTTGACCGGTTTGTCCAGCAGCAGGTTGCTTGGGGTGTTCGGGCTGAAACTGCGATAGGCCTTGATCTGCTCGGCCAGTTCGCTCTCGATGCGCTTGAGATTGGCCGGGTTCGGATTGACCTGCTGAGTGTTCTTCAGGGTGATGTGCTGTTCCGGGTATTTCTTGTTGCCGACATTGAAGTTGAGGTTACGGCCGCCACTGCTGATCTGCTGAATACCGGGTTTGACGGTCAGCGGAACGCCGACAATCGCCAGCCAGTTGTTCTGTTCCTTGACGACCAGCACCGGTTTGCCCTGATACGTGGCTTTCGGCGCTTGCGCGGCGCTGCCCAGATTGACGACTGCCACGCCGCCCGGCACCGGTTTGTTCAGCAGGCGGGTGATGTAACTGTCGGCGTGGGCGTTGAAGGTCAGGCACAGCAACAGCAACAGCAGCGGAGCGAGAAAACGCGGCATGGATCAGTCCAGTAAAGAAAGAGTGACGGGCGTCAGGTGGTTGTCCTCGACGCGCACTTGCAGCTCGCCTTCGCCCAGTCTGGCTTTGAGGCGCTGGCCGGTGTGGGTCTGCGCGGCGTTGCGGATCGCATTGCCGCGCTCATCCAGCAGAATGCTGTAGCCACGGCCGAGCGTCGCCAACGGGCTGACCACGTGCAATGTCTGCATCTGGCTTTGCAGCTGCAGGCGACGGCGTTTCAGGCCTTCGTTCATGGCGCGTGGCAGGCGTTCGGCGAGGCTGTCGAGGCGTTGGCGCAACAGGGCCAGTTGGCGTCCCGGGTGTTGCCCGGCGAGGCGGGTTTCCAGGCGGATCAGGCGTTCGCGGCGGGTATTGAGCTGACGCTCGAAGGCACGGCGCATGCGCATGTCGAGGTCATCCAGACGCTGTGCCTGCTGGCGCAGACGTTCGCCGGGATGGCGCAAGCGGCGGGTCACGCCCTCGAGCCGCAGGCGATCGCGCATCAGGCGATCACGCATGCGCATCACCAGTCGGCGATGCAGGCTTTCGACCTGACGGATCAGGTGACTGGAGTCCGGTGCAAGCAGTTCAGCAGCAGCGGACGGCGTGGGGGCGCGCACGTCGGCCACGAAGTCGCTGATCGACACATCGGTTTCATGGCCGACTGCGCTGACGATCGGCGTGACGCAGGCATCCACCGCCCGGGCCACGGCCTCTTCGTTAAAGCACCAGAGGTCTTCCAGCGAGCCGCCGCCACGGGCCAGGATCAGCGCGTCGAAGCCACGGGCATCCGCCATTTTCAAAGCGCGGACGATCTGCGCAGTGGCTTCACGGCCCTGAACGGCAGTCGGAATCAGCGTCAGTTGCACTTGCGGCGCGCGACGGCGAAACACGCTGATGATGTCGCGAATCACCGCGCCGGTCGGTGAACTGATGATGCCGATGCGTTGCGGATGCGCCGGAAGCGGCACCTTGCGTTCGGCACTGAACAGGCCCTCGGCGCTGAGCTTTTCCTTCAGCGCATCGAAGGCCAGGCGCAGGGCGCCGTCACCGGCAGGCTCCACGGTGTCGAGGATCAGCTGATAGTCGCCACGCCCTTCGAACAGCGAGACCTTGCCGCGCACCTTGACCGCCAGGCCATCCTTCAGCGCCTGACGCACCCGCGCGGCATTCTGGCGGAACAGTGCGCAACGCACCTGCGCGCCGCTGTCCTTGAGCGTGAAATACACGTGGCCGGACGCCGGGCGGGCGAGGTTGGAGATTTCGCCTTCAACCCAGATGTTGCTGAACACGTCTTCAAGCAACACCCGCGCGCGGCCGTTGAGCTGGCTGACGGTCAGGACTTCGCGGTCCAGACCGAGTCTTGCAAAGGGATCTTTAATCATGGGGCGCAGTTTAAAGGCATTCGCCGGTGAATGTCTGGAGGAAGTGTTGCACCAGAGCTGTGGGATTTTGCCGAGAGGCGAGGGCGACGGTGCTCTGGCAATCGCCGGTCAGCGGGACAAATCTCACACCGGCGGGCGCGATATCCTGCATCGATTCCGGCAGTAGCGCGATGCCGAATCCGGCCTGGATCAACTGCAGTTGCGTGGTCTTGCGCGACATCACCCGCGCAGCCTGAGGGAAGAAACCGTGACGCATGCACAGGTCGGCGCACAAATAACTCAGCCCGCCGCGCTGCGGATGCGGGATGGAGATAAACGCTTCGTCCCTCAATTGCGCCAAGTCGACTGCCTCCACCAACGCCAGTCGATGATTCGTCGGCACGGCAAGCAGCAGGCGCTCGGTATAGAGCGGCACAACCTGAACGCCTTCACGCTGGCGCAGTACTGGCAGACGCAGAAGGCCGATGTCGAGCCGGCCCTCGGCCAGTTCTTCAAGTTGTGTTTCCGAGGATAGCGTGCCGATGTCCAGCGAAACGCCGGGTCGTTGCTCAAGATATGCGCTCATGTCGCTCAGCAGCCGGCCACTGATCGGGACGGTACTGGAGTGACACACGCGCAAAGTGCCGCGTTGGCCCTGGCCGATCTCCGTGGCCAGGGTGCTGGCCTTGTTCAGTTCATTGAGCAGGTTTCTCGCCCGGGGCAGGAACGCTTCGCCAGCAGCGGTGAGCCGGGGCTGACGCGCGGTGCGTTCGAACAGCGGTGTTTGCAGTCGGGTTTCCATGTCCTTGATCTGCCGGCTCAACGCCGATTGAGCGATGAACAGCCGTTCGGCTGCGGCGCTGAAGCTGCCGCTTTCGGCGATTTCCACGAAGTAGCGCAATTGACGGGTTGAAAGCACGAGGCATGCCTTTTCGAGATGGCTTGGCGAATTCGATGATATTAGTCGCAACCCTCGGCGCTGGCTAAAGTCATCGCAGGTCTATAAAGGAAGCGAATGGATGAGCGTGGCGGGTTTGTTGAGCGAATGGTCGTGGGGCGCGCAGGGCTGGGTGGTGATCGGACTGGCCATCGCGCTGGCCTACATCGTCTTCGGGATTGCCGGTTTCGGTACGGCGCTGGTGGCGGGGCCGATTCTGATTCTGTTCATGCCGCTGTCGAAAATCGTGCCGTTGCTGGTGTTGCTGGATTTCGTCGCGGCGTTCGGCAATTTGCTGCCTTCGCGGCGGGATGTGGCGAAACCGGAATTGCTGCGGCTGCTGCCGTGCATGGCGGTGGGTTGCACGCTGGGGGTGATTTTTCTGCTTAACCTGAAGTCCGATCTTTTGCTGCTGTTGATGGGGCTGTTCATCAGTGCCTATGCGATCTACAGCTTGTGGATCAAGGCACGGCCGACGCAGTTGTCCGCCGGGTGGGCATTGCCGATGGGCACGGTGGGCGGGCTGTTCGGGGCTTTGTTCGGCAGTGGTGGCTTTCTTTATGCGATCTACCTCAACAGCCGACTGCCCAAGGACGCAGCCCGGGCCACGCAAAGTGCGCTGATCAGTTGCAGCACGGTAGTGCGTTTGAGCCTGTTCGCCATCGCCGGTGTGTATGCCGAGCTACCCTTGTTGATGCTTGCGCTGTGCCTGTTGCCAGCCATGGCGCTGGGCTTGTGGGGCGGGCGGCGCTTGACCATGCGCCTGTCCCGCGAGGCCTTCGTGCGGCTGGTGACCTGGCTGGTGCTGGCAAGCGGGATTGCGCTGATCGGCCGCTATTTAAGCACTTGACCGGATTTTGTCAGGGATTAAGCTGCCGGCCGCGTTCGTCGCAGAACATCCTTTGACGCAGCAGGCTTGCACCATGAATTCCCAAAGCATCATCGTCCCGAAAATCTCCAACCTGCCGGTGCACGAGCCCCGGGCCCGGGCGATCCTGCGCTGGCTGGTGCGCAAGAACATCGTCAAGGAAGAGCTGAGCACCTGTGGACGCACCGGCAATCGCATGGCCTACGCCATCGCCGATGGCGCCCGCGCGGTGGTGCTATACCCCGAGGCGCTGCCGTTCGGTGAGCCGATCAATGGGCTGGAAGTCATCACCAAGCGCTGTATCTACACGCCAGCCAAGGGTTTTCTCGAGGAGGCTGGTTGTGCCGAGTGCCGTCAGGAAATCGGCGAAGCATTGTTCGAAAGCCTGGAAGACTGGATGCCGGGCCGCACTGACAACTTCACCTGCCCTGAGTGCGGGCATGAAGACGACATCAACGGCTTTCTGTATTTGCAGGAGTGCGGTTTTTCCAACCTCGGGTTCATCTTCAACAACTGGCTGGAGGCGGGGTTCAAGCAGAGCTTCATAGACGAATTCGCCGACTGGCTGGATCAGCCGGTGAGCTGGGTCAAGGTCGAGCTTTAGAGGCCGCTTTTTCCGTACATCAGCAACATTGATATAAGACAAGTTTTACATTGAACCCGAGGGGGTGTCTGACTATAATGGCGCGCTTCCATTTTCCCGCTCGGGAGCCCCCGCGATGCTGCGTATCAGCCAAGAAGCTCTGACCTTCGACGACATTCTCCTAGTGCCCGGTTATTCCGAGGTGCTTCCTAACGAAGTCAGTCTGAAGACCCGCCTTACCCGTGGCATCGAGCTGAACATTCCTCTGGTTTCTGCCGCCATGGACACCGTTACCGAAGCCCGTCTGGCAATCGCCATGGCTCAGGAAGGTGGCATCGGCATTATCCACAAGAACATGACCATCGAGCAGCAAGCTGCCGAAGTTCGCAAGGTCAAGAAGTTCGAAGCCGGTGTGGTCAAGGACCCAATCACCATCGAGGCTGACGCCACGGTTCGTGATCTGTTCGAACTGACCCGCATGCACAACATTTCCGGCGTTCCGGTTCTGCACGATGGCGACCTGGTCGGCATCGTCACTTCCCGTGACGTGCGTTTCGAAACCCGTCTGGACGCCACCGTTCGCGAAGTGATGACGCCCAAAGAGCGTCTGGTCACTGTTCGCGAAGGCGCCGACAAGAACGAAGTCCGCGAGCTGCTGCACAAGCACCGTCTGGAAAAAGTCCTGATCGTCGACGACAAGTTTGCCCTCAAAGGCATGATGACCGTCAAAGACATCGAAAAAGCCAAGGCTTACCCACTGGCCAGCAAGGACGACCAGGGTCGTCTGCGCGTCGGCGCTGCGGTCGGTACCGGTAAAGACACCGGTGACCGCGTTGCTGCCCTGGTCAATGCCGGTGTGGACGTGGTGGTGGTCGACACCGCTCACGGTCACTCCAAAGGCGTGATCGACCGCGTTCGCTGGGTCAAGGAGAACTTCCCTGAAGTGCAGGTGATCGGCGGCAACATCGCCACCGGCGCAGCCGCCAAGGCTCTGGCCGAAGCTGGCGCCGACGCGGTCAAGGTCGGTATCGGCCCTGGCTCGATCTGCACCACCCGTATCGTCGCCGGTGTCGGCGTTCCGCAAATCAGTGCCATCGCCAACGTCGCCGCAGCCCTTGAAGGCACTGGCGTTCCGTTGATCGCCGACGGCGGCATCCGTTTCTCCGGTGACCTGTCCAAGGCCATCGTGGCCGGTGCGTCCTGCGTGATGATGGGCTCGATGTTCGCCGGTACCGAAGAAGCGCCGGGCGAGATCGAACTGTTCCAGGGCCGTTCCTACAAGGCTTATCGCGGCATGGGTTCGCTGGGCGCCATGTCCCAGGCTCAAGGCTCCTCCGACCGTTACTTCCAGGACTCCTCGGCAGGCGCCGAGAAACTCGTTCCGGAAGGCATCGAAGGCCGTGTTCCCTACAAGGGCACCCTGAGCGCGATCATTCACCAGTTGATGGGCGGTCTGCGTTCCTCGATGGGTTACACCGGCAGCGCCAACATCGAAGAGATGCGCACCAAGCCTGAGTTCGTGCGGATCACCGGTGCAGGTATGGCCGAATCCCACGTCCACGACGTGCAGATCACCAAGGAAGCGCCAAACTACCGCGTAGGTTGAGGCTTCAAGCAAAACGTCAAATGACCGGGGCTGTTTTATTCAGCCCCGAGTTGTTTCTGAATCAAGACTGTTTCTGAATTACTTAGACGAGACTGAATCATGGCCCTCGACATTCACGCTCACCGCATCCTGATCCTCGACTTCGGTTCGCAATACACCCAACTGATCGCCCGCCGCGTGCGCGAGATCGGTGTGTACTGCGAACTGCACCCGTTCGACATGGACGAGGATGCGATCCGCGAATTCGCGCCAAAAGGCGTGATCCTCGCCGGCGGTCCCGAGTCCGTGCACGAAGCCAACAGCCCGCGCTGCCCGCAAGCGGTGTTCGATCTGGGCGTACCGGTTTTCGGTATCTGCTACGGCATGCAGACCATGGCCGAGCAGCTGGGCGGCAAGGTTGAAGGCTCCGAACTGCGTGAGTTCGGTTATGCCCGCGTTGACGTGGTCGGCAAGAGCCGCCTGCTCGACGGCATCGAAGACCACATCGACGCCGACGGCCTGTTCGGCCTCGACGTGTGGATGAGCCACGGTGACAAGGTCACCAAAATGCCAGGCGATTTCCACATTCTGGCCAGCACCCCGAGCTGCCCGATCGCCGGCATGTTCAACGACGAGCGTGCTTACTATGGCGTGCAATTCCACCCGGAAGTGACCCACACCAAGCAGGGCGGTCGCATCCTGTCGCGTTTCGTTCTCGACATCTGCGGCTGTGAAGCCCTGTGGACTCCGTCGAAGATCGCCGAAGACGCCATCGCCAACATCCGCGCACAGGTCGGTACCGACAACGTGCTGCTGGGCCTGTCCGGCGGTGTGGATTCCTCGGTAGTTGCGGCGCTGCTGCACAAGGCCATCGGCGATCAACTGACCTGCGTCTTCGTCGATAACGGCCTGCTGCGTCTGCACGAAGGCGAGCAAGTGATGGCCATGTTCGCCGAGAACATGGGCGTCAAGGTGATCCGCGCCAACGCTGAAGAGCAGTTCCTGAACAACCTGGCCGGCGAAGCCGATCCGGAGAAGAAGCGCAAGATCATCGGCCGCACCTTCATCGACGTGTTCGATGCCGAATCCTGCAAGCTGGAAAACATCAAGTACCTGGCCCAGGGCACCATCTACCCGGACGTGATCGAGTCGGCTGGCGCGAAAAGCGGCAAGGCCCACGTGATCAAGTCGCACCACAACGTGGGCGGCCTGCCGGAAGAAATGAACCTGAAACTGGTCGAGCCACTGCGCGAACTGTTCAAGGACGAAGTCCGTCGTCTGGGCCTGGAACTGGGCCTGCCGTACGACATGGTCTACCGCCACCCGTTCCCGGGCCCGGGCCTGGGCGTGCGGATCCTCGGTGAAGTGAAGAAGGAATACGCCGACCTGCTGCGTCGCGCCGACCACATCTTCATCGAAGAACTGCGCAAGGCCGACTGGTACCACAAGGTCAGCCAGGCCTTCGTCGTGTTCCAGCCGGTGAAATCGGTTGGCGTGGTCGGCGATGGCCGTCGTTACGCCTGGGTCGTGGCGCTGCGTGCCGTGGAAACCATCGACTTCATGACCGCGCGTTGGGCACACCTGCCTTACGAACTGCTGGAAACTGTCAGCGGCCGCATCATCAATGAAATCGAAGGTATTTCGCGCGTGACTTACGACGTGTCGAGCAAGCCGCCGGCGACCATTGAGTGGGAGTGATCCCGCGCAAGCCGTAATGGTTTGAATGCTGGATGAAAAAGCCGTGTGAACGTGAGTTCACACGGCTTTTTGCATTTGTGTCGTCCACTGGATTCATGCCCCTGCGGCCTGTGGTCACGGCCGCGTTGCTGTTTCTTTCTCATTTGCAGGTGTATCGTATTCGCCCTTTACGGGCCTGCGGGCCCGCCGCAGATACGTGAGGTAGTTGAGTTCATGTCCTTTACCCGTCGCCAAATCCTCGGTGGCCTGGCCGGTCTTGTTGTCGTTGGCGTGGGAGCGGGGGGCGCGTCGCGTTACTGGCTGGGCAAGATGGCCGATGCCGATGCGGGGCATGACTACGAGCTGATCGCCGCGCCCCTGGATGTCGAGTTGGTGCCGGGGCACAAGACCGAGGCGTGGGCGTTCGGCCCGTCGGCGCCGGGCACCGAATTGCGCGTGCGTCAGGGCGAGTGGTTGCGGGTTCGCTTCATCAATCATCTGCCGGTCGCGACCACCATTCACTGGCACGGCATCCGCCTGCCGCTGGAAATGGACGGTGTGCCGTATGTTTCGCAATTGCCGGTGCTGCCGGGCGAATACTTCGATTACAAATTCCGTGTGCCGGACGCCGGCAGCTATTGGTATCACCCGCACGTCAGCAGCAGCGAAGAACTCGGTCGCGGGCTGGTCGGGCCGTTGATTGTCGAGGAGCGCGAGCCGACCGGGTTCAAGTACGAAAAGACCCTGAGCCTGAAGAACTGGCACATCGACGACGAGGGCAATTTCGTCGAATTCAGCATCCCGCGTGAAGCGGCCCGGGGCGGTACGGCAGGAAGGCTGTCGACCATCAACGGCGTGCCTTCGCCGGTGATCGAGTTGCCGGCGGGGCAGATCACCCGCGTGCGCCTGCTCAACCTCGACAATACCCTGACCTATCGCATCAATATTCCCGGCGTCGAAGCGCAGATTTATGCGCTGGACGGCAACCCGGTCGAGCCGCGCCCGCTGGGCAAGGAATACTGGCTCGGCCCGGGCATGCGCATCTGTCTGGCGATCAAGGCGCCGCCGGCCGGTGAAGAACTGTCGTTGCGCAATGGCCCGGTTCGCCTGGGCACTCTGCGTTCGGTAGCCAACAATGACGCGCCGACCGACTGGCCGAACGCACTGCCGGCCAACCCGGTGGCCGAGCCGGACCTGGCCAATGCCGAGAAACTCAACTTCAATTTCGAATGGGTCGGTTCGGTGTCGGTGAATGTTGATAACGGCAAGCCGCCGAGCCTGTGGCAGATCAACGGCAAGGCCTGGGACATCACGGACAAGACCTGCGCCGACCGGCCGATCGCCAGCCTGAAACTGGGTCAGAGCTATATTTTCGAACTGAAGAACATGACCCAGTACCAGCACCCGATCCACCTGCACGGCATGAGCTTCAAGGTGATTGCGTCGAACCGGCACAAGATCGTGCCGTACTTCACCGACACTTATCTGCTGGGCAAAAACGAGCGCGCGCAAGTGGCGTTGGTGGCGGATAACCCTGGCGTGTGGATGTTCCACTGCCACGTGATCGACCACATGGAAACCGGCCTGATGGCCGCCATCGAGGTGAAGTGATGCGCCAGATTCGCCCCGCGGCGATCATCGACCGCAGCCGTGACCGCGACTTCATGCGCGAAGCCCTGGCGTTGGCGGCCCAAGGCGCAGCCCTCGGCGAAGTGCCGGTGGGCGCGGTGCTGGTGCAGGATGGCGAGATTATCGGTCGCGGCTTCAATTGCCCGATCAGCGCCAGTGACCCGAGTGCTCATGCGGAAATGGTCGCGATCCGCGCCGCTGCTCAGGCTGTGAGCAACTATCGCCTGCCGGGCAGTACGCTCTACGTGACGCTGGAACCGTGCAGCATGTGCGCCGGGCTGATCGTGCATTCGCGGATTGCGCGGGTGGTGTACGGCGCGCTGGAGCCCAAGGCCGGGATTGTGCAGAGTCAGGGGCAGTTCTTCACTCAGGGCTTTCTCAACCATCGAGTGCTGTATGAAGGTGGGGTGTTGGCGCAGGAGTGCGGGGCGGTGTTGACCGAGTTCTTCAGGGCGCGGCGGGCGAAACCCGCAGACTGAAGCACAACATCAAACCCTGTGGGAGCTGGCCAGCCAGCTCCCACAATTTTTTGCAGTGTCTGGAAGGGGTCGTTACTTCTTCGCGACGATGACGGCGCGCATCGGCGCCGGCAGCCCTTCGATCGTCTTGCTGTGATCTTGCGGATCGAGGAAGTCGCTCAACGACTGATACTTCATCCACTCGGTCCCGCGCTGCTCTTCGACGGTGGTGGTGCTCACATCCACACATTTCACATCGGTGAAACCCGCGCGCCGCAGCCACAGTTCCAGCGCCGGCACCGATGGCAAAAACCACACATTGCGCATCTGCGCATAACGGTCTTCCGGCACCAGCACTTGATGCTTGTCGCCTTCGACCACCAATGTCTCCAGCACCAGTTCGCCACCCTTCACCAGGCAATCCTTCAGCGCCAGCAAATGCTCGATCGGCGAACGACGGTGGTAGAACACGCCCATGGAAAACACCGTGTCGAAGCCTTCCAGGTTCGGCGGCAGGTCTTCGAACGGGAACGGCAGGTGCCAGGCATTCGGCTCTGACAGATAACGCTGCACCGCCTGGAACTGGCAGAAGAACAGCCAGTTCGGATCGACGCCGATCACGCTGTCGGCACCGGCGCCGAGCATGCGCCACATGTAGTAGCCGTTGCCGCAACCGACATCGAGGATGCGCTTGCCCTTCAGGTCCAGATGCGGAGAAACCCGCGACCATTTCCAGTCCGAGCGCCATTCGGTGTCGACATGCACGCCGAACAGATCGAACGGCCCCTTGCGCCACGGCGACAGGCCCATCAGCGCGGTGCGCATCTGTGCGCGGGTTGCGTCGTCGCAATCGGTGTCCAGCTTCAGGCCGTCGAGCAGGTCGATTTCGGTCGGCTGGAGCTTCGGCAAAGCGTCCAGCGCACTTTGCCAGCGTTCCAGATCGCCGTGGCCTTTCTCCATTTTCTTGTCGAGCTGCACTTGCAGGGTGTTGGCCCATTCGGCCAGCGGCGTACCGGCCAGACGGCGGGCGAGGGGAGACAGATCAATCATGGCAAGGCAATCAACGAGGCAAAGTTAAGACACTGGAACCACGGCACGACTTTCGAGAACCCGGCCGCCAGCAGGCGCTCGCGGTGTTCTTCGAGGCTGTCGGGCTTCATGACGTTTTCGATGGCGCTGCGCTTCTGGGCGATTTCCAGTTCGCTGTAGCCGTTGGCGCGTTTGAATGCGACGTGCAGATCGGTGAGCAGCGCGTGTTCTTCGGCATCGTTGAAGCGCAGCTTCTCCGACAGAATCAGCGCGCCACCCGGCAGCAACGATTGGCGAATGCGCGACAGCAACGCGGTGCGCTGATCCGGGGCGATGAATTGCAGAGTGAAGTTCAGCGCCACCACCGAGGCCGGTTTGAAATCGAGGGCGAGAATGTCACCTTCGATCACCTCCACTGGCAGCAACTCCTGGAACATCGAATCCTGACCGTTGAGGTATTCGCGGCAGCGCTCGACCATCGCCGCCGAGTTATCCACCGCAATCACCCGGCAACCGTCGGTGCGCACGTGCCGGCGCAGGGCCTGGGTTACCGCACCGAGGGAGGCGCCGAGGTCGTAGAGCACGCTGTTCGGCTGGGCGAACTGCGCGGCGAGCACGCCGAGGTTTTCGACGATGGTCGGGTAACCCGGCACCGAACGCTTGATCATGTCCGGGAACACCCGCACCACGTCTTCGTTGAAGGCGAAGTCAGGCACCTGGGCCATCGGCTGGGCGAAAATGCGATCGGGTTCTTTGCTCACGGCGGTTCCGGCGGTGTCGATGAAAAGGCCGGCATTTTAGCCAAACTGGCGCGCAGATGCGCGGGTTGTCTGATAAACCGCCGGGTCAAAGGGCCGGACGTTTGCTCTGGGAAAATGCCGAGGCGGCGATGCCCCACTGCCCCAGCCAGTAACTGAGGATGATCACATACGGAGCAGCGTGGAACGGTGCGACAAAACGATCGATGCCGATCACGCTGTCGGAAAACACGAACGCCACTGCGCCACCCGCCGCCAGCAATGCCGAGCGCTGCGGCACGCTGCTGCCGAGCCGGGCCAGGGCGCGCCAGAGCATGGCGCTGATGGCGGTGCCGTAAACGATCACCGGCACGGTCAACGGACCCAGTCCACTGGAAATCAGAATGCCCAACAGCACGGCGCCGACGCTGAGCGCCAGGATCAGCGGCAGCAATGCCAGGCGCCGGCAATCACTGAGATAAGCCTTGAGATACGCAAGATGCGCGACCAGAAACGCACCCAGGCCGAAGACGAACAAATCCCCCGGCCACGCCAGCAGCACATCGCCGATCAACGAGAAAATCAGTCCGAGGCTGATCCAGCGGCGATATTCGCTCGGCGGCGCATCGTGCAACCAGCCGAGCAATGCCAGCACCGGCAGCGGTTTGACCAGCAGGCAAAGCAACGCCGCGTGGGTACTGACGCCGTAGAGAAAAGTCACGGCGCCCATCAGCGCGAGGATCAGCCAGCCCACGATCAGTTCACCGAAATGGCGCAGTCAAATGTTTCCACCGGCAACACTTCCGGTGCCCATGGTTGCTGTGAAGTCAGACGCAGACGACCGGTGCCGGTGGCGAAAGCCTGGAAGCGCCAGGTCGAGAGACCGGCCGCGCCGACCACGCCGGCATCTTCCGGATTGCTGTAGACCTCGGGGCTGAGGGCGCGCAATACGCCGCCGGCGGAATCCTGGATAGCCCAGCGGTAGCCGGTGGTGGGGTTGCTCGGGAGCATGACGATCAGGTTTTGCCCATTGGTGAGTTGCACCGGGCATTCGCTCTGTTTTTCCACGGTCACGTTGGTTTTCGGTTGCGTGGCGCAGGCGGCCAGCAGGGCGAGAGACAGGGGGACAAACAGGCGAAGGGGGGACATGGATTCAGTGGCTCCGGCGTTGGCGACGAACGGCGAGCATAACTGAAGATGAGACAAAGTGTGACAACGCCAGGCTTGGCGTGATCGTTCCCACGTCGAGGCGTCGAACGCGTCCGCGTGGGAATGCCGCCCGGGACGCTCTGCGTCCTTTGCAAGCGTGACGCAGAGCGTCAAAGGATGCATTCCCACGCGGAGCGTGGGAACGATCAGCAGGGGAGGGTTAGAAAAGCACCTTCGCCACATCCGCAAACTTCTTGGCGAAATGCACGGTGATGCCTTCTTTCAGGTAATCCGGCAGTTCTTCGAAGTTGCCGCGATTCGCCTCCGGCAGAATCAACTCGAAAATCTTCTGGCGCCGCGCCGCAATCACCTTCTCGCGCACCCCGCCAATCGGCAGTACATGCCCGGTCAGTGTCAATTCACCGGTCATCGCCACGCCTTTTTTCGGCGGCTGGTTACGAGCGAGGGAGAGCAAGGCACTGGCCATGGTCACGCCGGCGCTCGGGCCGTCTTTCGGTGTTGCACCTTCCGGCACGTGCAGGTGGACGAAAGCTTCATCGAAGAATTTCGTATCGCCACCGAAGGATTTGAGGTGCGAGCTGACGTAGCTGTAGGCGATCTCGGCCGATTCCTTCATCACATCGCCCAGTTGCCCGGTGAGTTTGAAACCACGATTTAACGTGTGAATCCGCGTGGCTTCGATCGGCAGAGTCGCGCCGCCCATGCTGGTCCATGCCAGGCCAGTGATCACGCCGGTGCCGGACAGCACCTGTTCGTTGCGGAACACCGGATGGCCGAGGGACGCTTCGAGATCTTTCGGGCCGATCTTGATCACCGCTTTCGGGTCGTCGATCAGCTTCATCACCGCTTTGCGCACCAGTTTGCCCATCTGTTTTTCCAGCTGGCGCACGCCGGCTTCACGGGCGTAACCGTCGATCAAGGCCTTGAGCGCCGTGTCGCTGATGCTCAGGCTGCCCTTGGACACGCCGGCCTTTTCCAGCAGTTTCGGCCACAGGTGACGCTTGGCGATGGCGACTTTTTCTTCGGTGATATAACCCGACAGGCGAATCACTTCCATCCGGTCCAGCAACGGGCCGGGAATCGAATCCAGAGTGTTGGCGGTGCAGACGAACAGGACTTTCGACAGGTCCATCCGCAGGTCCAGATAGTGGTCGAGGAATTCGACGTTCTGTTCCGGATCGAGGGTTTCCAGCAGCGCCGAGGCTGGATCGCCCTGGTAGCTCTGGCCCATCTTGTCGATCTCGTCGAGCATGATCACCGGGTTCATCACTTCGACGTCTTTCAACGCCTGCACCAGTTTGCCCGGCTGCGCACCAATGTAAGTGCGCCGGTGGCCCTTGATTTCGGCCTCGTCACGCATGCCGCCGACGCTGAAACGGTAGAACGGCCGGCCGAGAGATTCGGCGATCGATTTGCCGACACTGGTTTTACCCACGCCCGGCGGGCCGACCAGCAGCACGATGGAGCCGCTGATTTCACCTTTGTAGGCACCGACCGCGAGGAATTCGAGGATCCGGTCCTTGATGTCGTCGAGGCCGGCGTGGTGTTTGTCCAGTACCTTGCGCGCGTGCTTGAGGTCGATCTTGTCTTCGCCGTACACGCCCCACGGCACCGAGGTCGCCCAGTCGAGGTAGTTGCGGGTGACCGCGTATTCCGGCGATCCGGTTTCGAGGATCGACAGTTTGTTCATCTCTTCTTCGAGACGCTTCTGCACCTGGGTCGGCAGGACTTTGCCTTCCAGGCGCTGCTCGAACTGTTCGAGGTCGGCGCTGCGGTCGTCCTTGGTCAGGCCGAGTTCCTGCTGGATGACCTTGAGCTGTTCCTTGAGGAAGAACTCGCGCTGATGCTCGCCGATCTTGCGGTTCACTTCGGCGGAGATTTCTTTCTGCAGGCGCGCAACTTCGACTTCCTTGCGCAGCATCGGCAGGACTTTTTCCATGCGCTTGAGCATCGGCACGCAGTCGAGCACTTGCTGCAGCTCATTGCCGGTCGCCGAGGTAAGGGCGGCGGCGAAGTCGGTCAGCGGCGACGGATCGTTGGGGCTGAAGCGGTTGAGGTAGTTCTTCAGCTCTTCGCTGTACAGCGGGTTGAGCGGCAGCAGTTCCTTGATCGCGTTGATCAGCGCCATGCCGTAGGCCTTGACCTCGTCGGTCGGCTCGGTGGGCTGGTGCGGGTATTCGACTTCCACCAGATACGGCGGGCGGTGGTGTTTGAGCCAGGTCTTGATGCGGACGCGGCTCAGGCCCTGGGCGACGAATTGCAGTTTGCCGTTTTCGCGGCTGGCGTGGTGCACCTTGACCAGGGTGCCGTATTGCGGCAGTGCCTTGGTGTCGAAGTGGCGCGGGTCTTCCTGGGGCGTGTCCATGAAGAACAGGGCCAGGGAGTGGTGTTCGGATTTGCTGACCAGTTCGAGGGTTTCAGCCCAGGGTTCTTCGTTGACGATGACCGGCAGGACCTGAGCCGGGAAGAACGGGCGGTTGTGGATCGGCATGATATACACCTTGTCCGGCAGGTTCTGGCCGGGCAGGGCCAGACCTTTGCCAGGGACGTGGTGTTCGATGTGTTCGGCGTCGGTTTCGGTGATGTCGTCGGGGTTCTCGGGGAATTCTTGCTGGTCGCTCATGGGGCACCTGCGCAATGGGGTATGGCTGTTAGATGGGGCAGGGTTTTGGTGGTTTCAATGGGGTGGGTGTTTCTGGTTGTGTGTTCAGGGCTTTGACAGGTTTAGGACCTCGTCTGGAAGTGTATGTGTACCACCTTGTCAGGACTGCCCTTCGCCATGCTGCGCCCTCATTCTCAACATGGACGTGTGCCAATGAGTATCACCACCCCTCCCACACCCGAAGAGATCAAAAACGATCTCAACGTGATCGCCCATTATTTGTTCAATACCCCAAACCCATTGCTTCCCGAACAGAAACCGACCAGCGAACAGGCCTTCCTGAAACGCCTCGATGAGCAACTGAAAACCTACCGTACAAGCTACCTGCAACGCAGTCGCGCGCTGTATCAGGTGGTGGAAAACAGCGATCTGAAAAGCGCCGACGGCAAAAAGTTGATCGCAACGCTGAAAAACGGACTGGCTAGCCAACTGGCCGGCATGGACATGCGCGACCGCATCGACGGCAAACCGGCAAAAAGCTTCCTCGTATATGACGCGGGCTTCACCGCCATCGGCAACGAAGCAAGGCAAGCCGTCAGCGACCGCCTGCTGCACCCGCAAGCCGGCGAGCTTCTCCAAAAACTCAATAGGGTACCTATGCTGCGTCCAGCCACTTACGCGCTGCAGTTCAGCTACCAGGACACCATCGTCGAGCTGGCCGGCGCCTTCCTCGTCACGGAAAAAAACACCCGCCAGGTCAAGGATCTGCAGACAGACCAAGGCATGGGTTACGCGTTGCTGTTCACCCCCGCAAGGGGCATCGAATTCTTCAATTCCCTGGCTGATCTCGACAACCAGTTGCGCGCGTCACTGAACCAGGCCAGTGCAAGCCAAGAATTCATGCACATGCTGCCGACGCGCTATCACGCTGTGGGCGCAGCAGGTATCTGGCCGCTGTCGCTCGTACCGATCGACAACAAGCCCTTGTTCGAACACATCTACGATGCGCTGATCGAAAAACGTACGCAGGATATCGAGCGCGCCTTGAGCTTCTCCGATAACCCGCTGCAAGACCCCACGCTATTGCTCGCGGCCCTGGAGCGCGCAATTGCCGCCGCATTGCCGGATCTCACGTCGCGTATGGAATTGCGCGCGCAATCCTTGTTCGAACGCCATCTGCGCGATAGCGCACCGCACTGGTATCGGAGCGCCAGCACTGCGCAAAAAAACGCACTGACGCAGCACCTGCGCAACTACCAGCAGAGGCGGCAACACCTGCTCGACCTGATGGGACCGGCAGGCAGCCTGACGGCCCTGGCCCGCCAGCAATGGCTGGAGCGCCTGAGCGAAGATCTGGAAATCGACGATATCGAGCCCGAAAAATTAAGCCTATCCACCGTTCGTCAAGTACCGGGATACGGTAATTATGTGCAACAAAGCAGTTTGCTTGAGCTGACCTTGCGCGGCCCGCACACCGGCGATGAATTACCGGACTCGGCGTTTTTGAAGCACACCACCCTCACTTACAATGACGAGCCTTTGCCACCAGCCTACGCTGACGTGACACCAGCGTGGCTGATCAAGCAAGCCCTGGAACTGCAGCCTCGAACTGATTTCTATGACTTGCAAAAAGCGCTACAGGCCAGGCCTGCGATCAAGTCCGCCATCGAGCAGATGCTCGATCACCGTATCGTCGCCCTCGCTCACACGGCAGTGCTGCAAGGGCATCTGCTCGACAGTGACCTGCAACTGATCCAGCGCCTGCGTGACGGCCGCGATTCCCGCCTGCGCGCCGCCACCGTGTCGCTGCACGGCGCACAGTTACAGGACTTGTGGGTGCTGTGCCAGAACGATGACGGCGGCGCGATCAAACGGTTGTTGCTGTGTACGCCAGAGGCGCCGCGAGAGCAGCAATTCCAGGCTTTCGACAGTGAGCTCGAATGCCAGACTCACTTGCTTGGCTGGGCCCGGCAAAGTGTCGCCGACAGCATGGCCGGCTATCTGATCCGTCGCGCGCCCATGCGTTTTCGCCAGAAGGTGCGCCAGGTGTTGTCCGGACTGAGTTTCAAGCCAGAGGCGCACGAGCATCACAAGGTCACGTTCGCTCACGGCAGTCATCTTGATTGCCTTGGTGCGATGGCCAGGCACATGCTCGCTACACGGACCGACGACTACGATTTCAGTACACCGTTGTGGTATCGCTCGACCACCTCCGTCAACCGCCGGAAACTGACGACCCATGGCGAAGGCGCCGACGGAGTCTTGCGTGCGTTCATTAGCCACGCCTTGTCGGGCAGTCGCTTTCCGACCTTTGATGACTATGTGCACGAGCAAGCAAAAATAAGCTTGAATCGCTTGCTCAAACGCACGGCCAACGATGTCGACCCGGATACCGTCTGGGCATTCTCGCCGACCTCCATCATGCCCTCGTGGACACCGGCACCTTTGACGTACACGAAGCTTTATCGCGACGGTTACGCCGACGGCGTCGGTTTTCTCGATGAAAAATTTTCCCGCTCGGCGCGCTTCAGAGGTCCGCAGGGGATCGATATCAGCAACCTGACCGCAGAGAATGTCGCGCGTTCGGTCACCGGTGTATGGATCGGCCAACGCTACATCGACAAAGTCAAGGCCGAGCTGCAAAGTTCGACAAGCGAAGGCTATGACTTCAGGCGTAATGCGACCCTGGCGATTACCCGGCTCCAGATGAAAAACGCCGCGCTGGAGTGCCAGCTGCAAGGCCAT
Organism: Pseudomonas sp. 1; assembly: GCF_056626735.1. Taxonomy (NCBI): domain Bacteria; kingdom Pseudomonadati; phylum Pseudomonadota; class Gammaproteobacteria; order Pseudomonadales; family Pseudomonadaceae; genus Pseudomonas; species Pseudomonas sp. 1. The sequence goes on from NZ_JBWXMQ010000006.1 coordinate 206,288, forward strand.
ATTGCCAGTCATGACCTGCAATGGCTGGAGCGCAGTATTGACAGTATGGGTGAGACTTCAGGTGCCACGCGCACCAATTATGCGCTTCACCGTCTGATGATCGACGGCGAGTGGGTGATCGATACGTGGCTGTTCAGCCACGGCGACAACCCGGTCCTGCTCTACACACCCGATGCGCCCGACGGCGTGGTTTTTCGCGAGGCGCGGCTGTTCAACTACCTGCTTAAACAGCTGTCCGGCATGCTCGAATACCTGGTCTCGCGAGTCAGCGTCAGCGCCCGGCCCCGTGTAAGCAAGTACCTTGAAAATATCAGGAAGGAGCTGCCCGCAGGCCTCAATAAAACGACACCCAGCCCTGCGCGTTACGACTCGACCCACGCGGTCGCGGCAGTCAGTGATCTGCGCTTTGCCCTTTACAACATGAAGCTGCAACGTCGGATCGACGACGTTAACGCGACCACCACCAGCCGTGCCGGAATGATCGCCGGTCTGGTATGGATCACTGTCGAACTGTTCACCGCCATTGCCACTGCGCCGTTCCCGCTGCTGAGCCTGAGTAGCGGTCTGCTGTTGGCTTTCAAGGACGGCATGCTCGCCCTGCACGCCTATCGCCAGGGTGACCACGGTGAAGCTTTTGAGCATTGGCTCGGCTATCTGTTCAACAGTGCCGGGGCGGTACTGACCGACCTGCGTCCGATGTTGAAACCGCTCAAACCCACACGCAGTCTTTTGCTGCCACGCCTCTCCAGTGCCAGCGCCAGAAATCAACTGGAACATGTCATGGCCGTGATTGATGACGTGGCACCCCAACCTCATTTGAAAGACATGCATGTGGTGTCTTTCAGAAACCAACTGTTCTATACCAGGAACAGTCCTGACGAACTCGGTCGTTATTTGCTCTATCGGTTCAAGCCGGATTCCAGCGAACTCGTTTCTACCGGCATTCTGACCGTGCGCAATTCCGATGGCGTTCTGGTACGTAGTGGCATGGTCGGTGGAGCGCCCAAGTATGAGCCTGTACCAGAGCCCCCCGGACCGTATAAGGACTATGGCGTAGAGCCCAAGTACCGGGAACGCATCGAAACGGTGATGAATCCGCAAACCCGGCAGAACATCCTCCTGCGCAGTCAGGACGATATAGCCATCACGCCCGCCGTCGTCATGGAAGGCGCCGCCCATGAGCTTGCCTCGACACGCACCGCATACCTCAAGCAGGTCGAAAAGCTCAGCGCAGACGCCACTGCTCATTTCGCCGGACTTGCCCCGCTGGCAGCCCGCGCCGAAGTCCCGGCAGTCGCCGGCGACCTGTCATTTGCCCGGTTGATCGGCAGCGATACTGTCAAAGGGAAAAATCTGGTGATCGGCGCCCGGCCCGATTCGATCGCCAGCAAACAACTGCTGATCGATAATCTGGACGCACTCGTCAGTCAAGGCTACAAGCGGCTTTACGTGGAATACCTGGCGGGTGATGTCTTCAATGTCAAGCTGGCAAAAATGAACAAGGGTGGAACCTGGAAGCACATCAAAACTCATCTTGAAGCCGTCGACCGTGCACTGGGACATGAGAAAGACGCACCACACTCGTATCTGGCACTGGTGCGTGCGGCTCGCGAAAAAGGTCTGAAAATCCATGCGCTGGATGCTTCGACCAGCTACAACCTGGACGGGGCTCTGGTCCTGGCCGATGTCTCGCCATTGACCCCTCGAAGCAACCTCATCAGAAATTTCTATTCACACAAGACGCTGGCCGCCGATATCGCCGATGCGCCCGAGGAGCGCTGGGTGGTTCTCACTGAACAATCACGCATGTGCACCTCCGACAAAACCCCTGGCCTGGCTGACCTGCATGCTGCTGTCGCCGTGCGTGTAGAAGACGTTGCCCTGGATCAGTCAGCACGTATCAGCCTCGATTCGGCCGGGACAAACGCGGGGGATGCGGCTGCCAAGGGCGATTATCGTGTGCAATGGCCGACGGCGTATAAGGCTCCCCAGCCCGTCTCCAGGCCCGCTCCGATTACTTCTGTTGTCGAGCATTTCAGCGACTACGATATCCCGGCCTCCCTGCGTGACGATATCGCGAACATGTTGCACCAACGCCATGCCTTGGATTCACGTTATTCCCCGTCCGCACCTAAAGAAAGACCGGCGCATGATGCGTTCATCACCAACCGCGAGCGTCTCGGGAAAAAAGCCCGGGACACTTTTGCTCAGTACACTCCCCCCGCAGCTGCCAGGCTCCCGACAATCACCTCAGACACCTCATTCGAAGGTTTTTTGCGGCAGTTGGCTGACGGACGCTTGAACCTGCTGATCGGCGAGGCCCATAGCGACGTATCGAGCAAAGTGCTGCTGAAAAAACACATGAAGGCGCTCAAGCAAGCCGGGTATGACACGCTGTACATGGAGCATCTGTTCACCGATCTGCATCAGGCTGACCTGGATGTTTTTTACCGGACACAGCGCATGCCGGACCGACTGAAGGCTTATCTGCGCGTTCAGGACCGTGGCCAGATGCCCACCCATGCCGGTAACGATACGTACACAGAGGTCTGTCAGGCGGCGGCCAAGTACAACATCCGTATCAGGGCACTCGATTGCACGGCGTCGTACCACGTCAAGGGCTTGCGTGACACCGATATTTCTCGCAACGAGATGTTCAGCTATTTCGCCACTCAGGTGATCAAAGCCGACCAACTGGCACACGGACCGCATAAATGGGTGGCCCTGATCGGCAGTGCCCACACCAATTACAACCTGGGTGTACCGGGGCTGGCGGATACCCTCTCGGCAGTCAGTCTCCATGTGCGCGACACCGCTCCGGAACTGGCCAAAGGTATCCATCGCGGGGGGTGGGAAGTTGTGGCCGGCAGGATGGGAACCACTAGCCGCGCCCTGCGCAGCGATTTCTTGATGGAGGTGGCCGTCGCCGGAGGGGAAAAACCAGTCCCGGTGCAGTCTGTCAGCCGCAGCAAACTGACCGGTGCCGGGATGTTCATGATCGACAGTTCAGACACGAGTGCGCTCCGTCTGGTGCATAAATCCAGGACCGGTGAAATCGTCGAGACACCGATCCAGGTCAACGATCACGGCTTGCTGTTCATTGATCGTTGGGAGAAAAAAGATAAGCGATTCAAATACCTGCAGAACTTGATCAATATGCTTGAACACGATCTGCAAATGATCAGGGTGAGATAAAAACCGGCTGGCTCCGGGCATTGTCAAAAAACAACGGATTTGACGGTCGGAAGGGCTCGTGGTGCCTCAGGCAGAACGCACCACAAGCCCTTCTTCGCGCAGCGGTATTTTCAATAATCAGGTTGGATACCGATCGACCTCAACATTATCCAGCACCCGATTCACCGCCAGTTCAGCCAGCATGATGATTTGCTGAATGGCCAGAATCGTCCGCCGCTGCGGGAGGTCGATGTGTGCGGCGATGTCGCTGGTCATGAGGCTGGCCTGTGCCAGTGATTCGCAGGCGTGCACCAGCAGGCTTTCGCTGTCCTGATCGGGGGCGACCTGGAACATGGTGCTGGGTTTATGGAAGCGCAGGGTGGTGGCGTTGGGTTTCAGGTAATGGTCGAGGGCGCGCTCGGCGGCTTCGTGGAGTTTTTTGGAATCTGGCGATTCGTTAGGGCGATGCGTCGTTTGATTCGGGGGGATTGGGTGTTGGTTTTTTCATGGTGAATACTCAGTTGGTGAATTTGGAGCTGCCTTCGATTGCCGCGACGCAATCTGAGGTGGCAGCTGTACGCGGGTTCGCGGACCGATAACTGAGGAATCGGCATACCTCCAGAGAAGGTATCCCGCGCACAGCCGCCATGACACAAACAACAGGCACCGGGGTGCCGTGAGGTTGGCGATTATGCATCAGTTATCGGGCCGCGACGCCCCATCGCAGAATGTTTCAGCGACCCCCGAAGCCTATCCACCCCGTTTCCTAGGGACAACCGACGCGACTTGTCGGAATCGTCCCCAAAAAACACCTCATCTGTAGGACGCAAGCATCAGAACAGATGCTGCTCCAGCCGCCGGGGCCCGTCGCCCGCTCTATCGAGTATCCAGCGCTGGATGTCAGGCAGTTTGCGCAGTGCAGCAAACACGCGGGGGGAATGTTGTGGCGTGCACAGCACATGTACGTTGGGGCCGGCGTCGAGGGTGGCGCAGACGTCCAGGCCTTCGCGACGCAGTTGGCGGACCTGTTCCAGCACGGCCAGTGTCGCCGGATGCCAATAGAAAACCGGTGGCTGCGAAGTCATGGTGATCAGGTGCAGTTCGATGGCTTCGCGCTCCACGGCATCGGCCAGTCGGGTGAAGTCGCGTTCGAGAATGGCGCGGTGCACTTGTTCCAGACGCTCCGGCAGCAGCTTCAAACGGGTCGGATAAAACTCGCTGCTGGTGGCGAGCAGATGACCCTGGCGGGAGCTGACGGTTTTGTGTCGGGCATCGACCACGGCGATCAGATCATGCAGTGGCCAGTGGCGTGCGGGAGCGATTTGCAGGGCCGGCCCCGAAAGCAGCTGCGCATTGCCGGGCCACTGCACAAAACCACCGCAGACCGAGCGCGCCGCCGAGCCGGAGCCGGACAGGCGCGCCAGATCGCTGAGGGTGGGATGCGTCAGCGAGTGTCCGCGATACACGGCAAATGCCGCTGCAAGTGCGCTGAAACCCGCTGCCGACGAGGCGATGCCGGCGCCGGTCGGGAAACTGTTGGTGGTTGCGATGCGTAGCGGTTGCCAGTGATCGAAATGTTCGCGCAAGGCGTGCAGGTGATGTTCGATCCCGGCGCGCAGGGTGGGGTCGGCCGGTACCAGTGTGCCTTGCCTGTTTTTCCACAGAAATTCATCGGCCGAGCCACCGGGCAATGGCGCCAGCGTGCAGATACTGACGCAGCGGCTCAGGGTCATCGAAAGCGAGGCGTTATTGGGCAAGGTGTTGTGAGCGTCGCGCATGCCCCAATACTTGATCAGTGCAATGTTGGCCGGGGACGAGACGCTGGTGCGATTCATGAACGGATGATCTCGAGTCCCGCCACCGCGAGCGGTGCGTCGATTCGCTGATACCGCGAAAGCTGCGGCACCTCTTCTGCGCCCATCACCAGCAGTGCCCCGGCCTGGTGACCGGTCAGGGCTCCCGCGCCGCAGATTTTGGCTGCTCCTCCTGCGTTTTCTATCGAGCGAATCAAGCGGGCGACGGCGGCGGGGACGACGCCCAGCTTTTCCAGATCCGCCTGGTAATCGCGTATCACCGCACGAAGCGTTTCCGGCATCGGTCGCGATTGTTGCAGCAGCGAACAGAAGCGCTCGGTATTGCGTTGCATGCTGGCCAGTAATGGATTGTTGGCGCCTTCGAGCCGGTATCGGGTGGCGGCGATGACTTGGCCGGTGCTCTCGCGGGCGGTTCCGGTGTTGAACACTCGCAACGTGCCGGGCGGCAGGAGCACAGGGCTGTCGGGTAGCGTGAGCAGATTGAACGGGCCCTGCGCGTCACGCCGGCCTATGACAACCGAGCCCAGCAGGCTGGTGTTGTGGTCGATGCCCGATGGTTCGCCGTGCTGATAGCGTTCAAGCGCCAGGGCCAACTGTTCGAGCGGACAATCGGCTTCTGTCAGCCGGAACAGCTGCGACAGTGCAGCCATGAGCGTGACGGCCAGTGCGCCGGAGCTGCCGAAGCCGGCGCCGGTCGGAATCTGTGATTGCACCCGCAGGACAAAGCCCTGCCAGTTGGCGGGCGCGAGTCGCAGCAGGATTTCACCCATGGCGCATTTGATCAGGTGGTCGGGGGCGCTGACGTTGAGTCGCGCAAAACTGGAGGTACTCGGGCCGCGCCGATAATGCGCCCAGGCCAGACGAACATGGCGGATGTAGTCGGCCAATTGCTCGGGGTCATAGCGGTGCTGGAACGCAAGGTCGGGCAGTTGCACGTCGATCTGCCGACTCTCGTGCGGGGATATCCACACGTTGCAGTAAAGCCCTACGGCACAGGCAATGGCCGGACACCCATGCAGCGCGGCATGTTCCCCCATCAGGATGATTTTGCCGGGCGCTCTGGCATGGATCACGGGCATGCTCAGCGCCCCAATCGCTGATGGGCTGAAACCAGCTGATGCGAGGCTTGGGCGGCCATGATCGACAGTTCCCCCGCGAGTACCAGCGCACCGAGAATTTCCGCCAGCCGCCGGGTGTCGACGCCTGGTTTTTTACTGCCCGGGACGATCCCCATCAAGGCCAGGGCTTCGCGCTGGGTGGACAACCCGGTACCGCCGCCGACTGTTCCCAACGGCGTGTCCGGCAACAGGACCGAGGCGTAAATGGCTCCGTGTTCACAGGCTTCGATACACGTAATGCCTACCGCACTTTCAGCCACTTGAGCGACATCCTGACCCGTGGCGATGAAAAACGCGGCGAGGATATTGGCGTGATGGGCGTTGTGGCCGATGGCGCCGGCCATGGCGGAACCGAGCAGGTTCTTGCGGTATTGCAGTTCGCACAGGTCGGTGGAGTTGGTTTTGAGAATATCGCGCAGGATGTCGGCGCTCAGGTGGGCTTCGGCATGAATGCGCTGGCCGCGTCCGTTGAGGAAATTGACCATTGCCGCTTTTTTATCGGTGCAATAGTTGCCCGAGATGCTGATGCAGGGCACGCCTGTTTCCGGGCTGATCAACTGGATAATCGCTCGGTCGCAGGCAAGGGTTGCCATGTTCATGCCCATGGCATCGGCGCTGTGGAAGCGAAAACGCAGGTAAATCGTTCTGCCGACCACTGCCGGCACGATTTCCTGCAATTGCAGATAGTGGCTGTCCTGTTCGCAACATTGCTTGATCTGCGGGTAGTGGTCGCGAATCCAGGCGAGAAAGGTTTGGGCCTGTTCAATGCCGCTGGTGCGAAACACAGGCGCGCGGGTAATGCCCACGTCCTCGACCCGCACTACGGCGCCGCCGGCGGCATGCAAGGCGCGGCAACCGCGCGAGGTGCTGGCGATCAGCGCGCCTTCGGTGGTGGCCATGGGCACATAGACCGGTTCCTGAGCCGTAATGGCCTGGCCTTTGACAAGCAGCGGTCCGGCGACACCCAGCGGAATCTGTATGGAGCCGATGCGGTTCTCGCAATGAACCGGTCGCGCGTCGTGCTGATATTCGCCGATCGCCTGCAGGGACGACCCGTTGATTCGTTGCAGGGCCTCGCGTCGTATCAGGTTGGCTTCATCGGGCGCAAGGTGTGCGGGCAACTGATGGAGCCGGGCCTGTCCGTTGACCAGAGACTCGATCCAGTGGTTGCCAAAGTGGTGGGGGGCGGGCATCGCTGACTCCATGATTCAACCGCTTCTCAGGGTTGATGATCGGAGCAAATGAGCAGAACCGCGCCTGTCAGAGTTGACAGTCTTTTATATCGATTGGCGATTGGCGCCCACAAAAAAGGCGACACCCTTGGCAGGGCGTCGCCTTTGCTTTTACCGCCGCTAAAACTTATTCCGGCAGTTTGTACGCAATCACATAGTCACCCATCTTGGTGCCCAGCGAACCGTGACCGCCGACAACGAGCAGAACGTATTGCTTGCCGTCCTTGCCGGTGTAGGTCATCGGGGTCGCCTGGCCGCCGGCCGGCAGACGCGATTTCCACAGTTCCTTACCGGTGTTCACGTCATAGGCGCGCAGGTACTGATCGAGGGTGCCGCTGAGGAAGCCGACGCCGCCGGCAGTGACGATCGAGCCGCCCATGCTTGGCACGCCCAGGGTGAAGCCGATCGGGATTGGCGAGCTGTCGCGGCTGGTACCGTTTTTGCGTTTCCAGACGACTTTGCCGGTGGTCAGGTCGATACCGGCGACGTAGCCCCAGGCCGGGGCCTGGCACGGTACGCCGAGTGGCGACATGAACGGGTGCATGATCACCGCGTATGGCGCGCCGGTGTTCGGTTGCACGCCAGCGGTTTCGCTCTCGCGCTTGCTGCCGGCGGCGACTTTTTCGCGCGGCACCATTTTCGAGACGAAGGCCATGTAGTTCGGGCTGGTGAACAGCATCTGGCGAACCGGGTCGACCGATACGCCGCCCCAGTTGAACACGCCGACGTTACCCGGATAAATCAGGCTGCCCTGTTCCGACGGAGGCGTGTATTGGCCTTCGTAGCGCAGTTCCTTGAACTGGATGCGGCACAACATCTGGTCGAACGGGCTGGCGCCCCACATGGCTTTTTCGGTCAGTTCCGGGGCCAGCAGGTTCAGGTCCGAACGGGCCTGGGTCGGGGCGGTGTGGTCGCCTTTCACGGCGCCTTGCGGAACCGGGATCTCGCGGATCGGGATGATCGGCGTGCCGTCACGACGGTCGAGGACGTACAGGCTGCCCTGTTTGGTCGGGGCGATCAGTGCAGGCTTGATGCCGTCGGCGGTTTTCATGTCCAGCAGGGTTGGCTGGCTGCCGACGTCCATGTCCCACAGGTCGTGGTGGGTGAACTGATAGTTCCAGCGCACTTTACCGGTGGCCAGGTCCAGGGCGACGACGCCGGCGCTGAACTTCTCGGCACCCGGGGTGCGGTCGGCGCCCCACTGGTCTGGCGTCTGGTTGCCCAGTGGCAGGTAAACCATGCCGAGTTTTTCATCGACGCTGGCCAGCGACCACATGTTGGCCGAGTTGCGGCTGTAGGTCTCGCCCGGGGCCAAAGGCTCGGTGGCATCCGGCTTGTCGCTGTCCCAGTTCCACACCAGGTGACCGTCGCGCACGTCGAAGGCGCGGATCACGCCCGATGGCTCGTTGGTCGACTCGTTGTCGGTGACATGACCGCCCATGATCACCAGATCACGGGTGATGGCGGCTGGCGAGGTGGAGTAGTAACCACCGGCGGTGAACGGGCCGATGCCTTGGGTCAGGTCAACCACACCGTTGGTGCCGAAGCCTTCGCAGATCTTGCCGGTGTCGGCGTTCAGTGCGATCAGGCGGGCATCGGCGGTCGGCAGGTACAGGCGACGCGGGCAGGCCTGGGCGACGGCTTTGCCGGCTTCGGAGATGACGGCGGACGCAGCGTTTTGCGACTTGGCGTACGCGGCTTCGTCGTAGTACGACACGCCACGGCAGGTCATGTGGGCGAAGCCCTTGAAGCCGACCGGGCTCTTGATCTGCGGGTCGAAGCGCCACAGTTCCTTGCCGGTGTCCGGATCCAGCGCCAGCACTTTGCTGTGGGCGGTGCAGGCGTAGAGCATGCCGTTGGCTTTCAGCGGGGTGTTTTCGTTGGTCAGCTCGACCGGGTCATCAGCGCTCGGCAGGTCGCCGGTCTGGATGCGCCAGGCTTCTTGCAGCTTGCCGACGTTGGCCGGGGTGATCTGCTTCAGAGGCGAGTAGCGATCACCGAACTCGGTGCGGCCATAGGCCTGCCAGTCGCCGTCGGGCATGGCTGGCGCGGTGCTGGTGGTACCGGCGGTGTCGCGACCCAGTTCGCCGAAGGTTTCGTCCGGGTGGGTGAACAGGCTGGCCAGAGCGGTGACGCCGGCCAGAATCACGGCCACGGTCAAACCACCGGTGCCCATCGGCGCAGGGCCTGCGAGCAACAGCGGACGACGGAACCACGGCAGCAGCATCACGAAACCGAGGACAAACCACAGCGCCAGGCGCGGCACCAGTTGCCACCAGTCCAGGCCGACTTCCCACAGCGCCCAGACGGTGCTGGCGAACAGCACGATGGCGTACAGGCCCAGTGCTGCGCGACGGCGCATCAACATCAGAATGCCGGTCAGCGTGATGCCGATGCCGGCCAGCAGGTAGTACAGCGAGCCGCCGAGCGTGCTCAGCTTGATTCCCCCGGCCAGCATGGCCAGGCCCATCAGTAGAAGCAGAATGCCGAGCAGGTTCGGCAGAAGACGGCTTCGACTCGAAGCACCTTCAGTGCTCATAGTGTGATTCTCCGTGACGTTTATGTAGTCCCGCGCTGTAGTCACTGTAGATGACGATTTGGCGTGGGCATGGTTCAAGTAAAACTTGTGTAGCTAGCTAAATTTCGTGTGGGGCGGTGTCGATCAGAACGACGACTGGATCTTGATCCCGCCGATCAGCGCGTCATCGACCTTGTCCACGCCGCCCGGATGGCGGATGTATTGCAGGTTCGGGCGCACGGTCAGCCAGTTCGTCACGTGCACGCCGTAATAGAGTTCGGCGCTGTATTCGGTGTCCTGCGGCGGCAGGTAGGACGGATCGTCGTAGTCGTAGACGGCGCGGGCCTGGTTGGTCGCTTCGGCGTTCTTGCGATAGGCCGGATTGACGTGAACCCGAGCCAGAGCGAAACCGATGTCGTCCCTGGCGCGGGCGTCGAACAGGCCTTTGTAGACCACGCCGGCCTGGACGTAGTTGTCGACGGCGTTGGTCTTCTTGTCGTGCATCGTGCCGTTGGCGAACACGCTCAAGCCGCGAGAGTTGTCGCTGGCGACGCTGGTGATCTGCTGCTGCACGCCGAGCCACACACCGTGTTTGCTTGAAGCGCTGCGATAGGCTTCGCCGCTCAGGGCCGCCGGCTGGCCGTTGCTGTCTTTATAGGCGTCGGTGGCCTTGGCGTTGCTGTAGTAGTAACCGGCGCGGTATTCGCCCGGCAGGCCGTTGAGCTTTGGTTTCCATACCAGTTCGATCGGCAGGATCGCGCCCTGGGTGCCGCTGCCGCTGAGTTTGAAGCCGTTGCCGCGATCGAGGTTCGACGAGTTCTGCTCATAGGCGCCGACCTGTGCGTACAGCTCCGGCGTCAGGTGATATTTGACGCGCAGTGCCCATTGGCTGACCGGCCAGTTGTACCAGATGCCGCCGACCCAGTTGCCGACCTGCGAGCCGCAGAACGCCAGGTTCTGGAAGTCGCACGGGAAGCTGTTGAAGTCTTCGCCTTCGCCGAAGCGGCCGACCTTGATGTCGAGTTTCTGATCGAAGAATTTCTGCTGGTACCACATCTGCGTCAGGCGGGTGGTCTGGCCACGGCCCCAGACTTCCTGGGCCGAGGTGAAGCCACCGACGCGCGGGTCGTTGATGCGGTCGTTGCTGATGTTGTTGCCGCTGCGTTTGGTCACGGTCAGCTGGAATTCTGCGTCATCCCAGCCCAGCAGTTTTTGCAGGTCCAGATGAGTGCCGAGGCCCCATTGGTCGCTGTAGCGCGCGGTGCGGTCGTGGTCGTAGCCGCCGTGCAGGTTGCTGCCCATTTCACCGGTGTAGTCGAGCTTGAAGTCGATGCCTTTTGCCGAGAGTTCGCTGCGGGTGCCGTTCCAGTCACCGAGCATCCACGGTGATTCACTGTCGAAGGCCGAGGCGGCCTGGGTGCAGGTGGCGAGGCCAAGGGCGGTGCAGCCGCCGATCAGGCGCAGGGTTGAGATAGCGCTGTCTCTGGAGAGCGGAAAATCGGGCATTGAATAGGTCTTTCTTGATCTTTTTGGGGGATAAGCTGGCCGCTACGATTTGACGCAGGCAGTGAAGCGATTCAGCAGAAGGGCGGCAGGATAATGTCCTGTTACAAAAACACAAAGTGCTTTTGCAGACATGAACCCTTTCGGATTCGGTAACAGTGCGGCAATCGATCACATTGCCCGGGATGATGGAGCCTGCGATCTTGCGCGGTTCACCTACATTTGAAGGAAGGCCTTCCACCGGCTCTGCCCCTCGGCTAAGGTGCGCGGCTTCTGCATTTTCACTTCGCCCAAAGGCCCGGCATGAACGACCACAATCCCGATCCGCTGCACGGCGTGACCCTCGAACAGATCCTCAATGCACTGGTAACCCACTACGAATGGTCGGGCCTGGCCGAGCGCATCGACATCCGCTGCTTCAAGAGCGATCCGACCATCAAGTCGAGCCTGACCTTTTTGCGCAAGACGCCATGGGCGCGGGAAAAGGTTGAGCGTCTGTACGTGAAGCTGATGCGCACCAAGCGACCGCTCTGAGATGAACGCCCTATGGCGGCGACGCCTGATCACTTCGGTCGCGGTGCTGGGCTGGGCCGGGCTGGGGATTCAGCTGTACCTGATTTTCTTCGCACGGCTGAGTGTCGGCGCCAGCCTGCTGGGCGGGCTGGTGAGTTTCTTCAGCTACTTCACCGTGATCACCAACACCCTGGTGGCGGTGGTGCTGACCTGCGCGGTGACCCATCGCGAATCCGCTGCGCGCCAGTGGTTTCTGCAACCCCGGGTCAGCAGCGGGATTGCCGTCAGCATTGCGGTGGTGGGCCTGGCCTACAGCATTCTGCTGAGACATCTGTGGCATCCGCAGGGCTGGCAGTTTATCGCTGACGAATTGCTGCACGACGTGATGCCGCTGCTGTTTCTGGCTTATTGGTGGTTGTGTGTGCCGAAGGGCACCCTGCGTCTGAAGCACCTGCCGCTGTGGCTGATCTATCCGCTGGTGTACTTCGCCTATGCGCTGTTGCGCGGGCATTTGCTGGGGGCTTACGCCTATCCGTTCATTGACGTGGCGCTGCTGGGTTATCCACAGGTGTTCGTCAATGCCGGGGGGATTCTGCTGGGCTTTGTGCTGATGGCGTTGCTGGTGATCGGGATTGATCGCTGGCAAGGGCGGCGCCTTTAACAGCGCCGCCGCGCGTATTCACTCTTCTTCCGAGCCTTCGGCACGCCAGTAGCCGACGGCTTTGACGAACTGCTCATCCAGCCCGTGCTCATCGAGCAGTACCCGGCGGATCTGCCGCGAGACTTTTGTTTCCGTCGCCACCCACGCATACAGATTGCCCTTGGGCACCTGCAATTGTTTGATGGTGGCCAGCAGATTGTCTTTGCCGCCCTCACGCAACACCCAGATCACATTGACCTGCGCCGCGCTTTCCAGGGTTTGCTGCTCCTTGCCGTTCTCCACTTCGATCACCACCAGCGCCTTGCGATTGGCCGCCAGGCCTTCGAGGCGGCGGGCGATGGCGGGCAGGGCGGTTTCGTCGCCGATCAGCAGGTAGCTGTCGAAGATGTCCGGCACGATCATCGAGCCACGCGGGCCGCCAATGTGCAGGAACTGTCCCGGTTTGGCCTGTTCGGCCCAGGTCGAGGCAGGGCCGTCGCCGTGCAGGACGAAATCGATGTCCAGCTCAAGCTTGTCGAGGTCGTAGCGGCGCGGGGTGTAGTCGCGCATCGGTGGCATCGGCACGTCGCTCTTGCCAGCGCCGAGCACCAGGGTTTCCAGCGCGGCGGCCTGTTCGGCGTTCTGCGGGAACAACAGTTTGACGTGATCGTCGGTGCCCAGGCTGATGAACCCGGCCAGTTCCGGCCCGCCGAGGGTGATGCGGCGCATGCGCGGGGTCAGGTCGACCACCCGCAGAACCTCGAGCCGGCGGCGTTTGATTTCATGCATCACACGGTGGATGCCTTGGGTCTGGACTTCAGTCATTCGGCTTTCTCCGGGGCAGATTGAACGGCAGGGCCGTCGACGATGGCTTTGGCGGTGTCGTTGAGCAGGTCGCGCACCCGCAGGATTTCTTCCGGGCTCCAGCGCCCGTGGTGCATCTGCAAGGCATGACGCAGGTTGTGTACCGCTTCATGGATTTCCGGCGGCCGGTCGTGACCGCGTAGCGAGCGCTTGCTGACGTCGATGCGCATGCGCACGCCGTCCAGCGCCACCGCTTGTTCGCTGAGGGATTGCCGGCCGGCATCGGTCACGGCGTAGCGCTTTTTGCCGCCCTCGGCGTCGCCGGTGATCATTTCGCTCTCTTCAAGGAATGTCAGGGTCGGGTAGATCACGCCGGGGCTGGGGCTGTAGGCGCCGTCGAACATGGTTTCGATCTGGCGGATCAGGTCGTAGCCGTGGCACGGCTGTTCGGCGATCAGTGCCAGTAGCAGCAATTTCAGATCACCGGGAGCGAAAACCCGCGGGCCGCGACCGCCGCGCTCGCGGCCGTGGCGTTTTTCGAAGCCGTCACGGCTGTCGCCGTGGTCGCGGTGGGGGGAATGATGGTCTCTCATTTCAGTCGTCTCTCGTCGTATTTAGATACAACTTAAGATATATCTTTCAGGCCGGGCAAGGCCTTTTTCTTCGAAAGGGAATGGCCGCTGACGAGCGGTCGAAGCGCGTGAGCAGGGTTTCAAATGATTTTTTTGCCAAAAAGACCGGTCACGCAGAAATAACCATGAAGTTAAAGCTATGACTCTATTAATCGTTGATCTTATATTCTAAAACTTGAGGAAAGTACGACTGGGTCGTGTTGAAAGTGCTGTAATGCTTTTTACTTGAAACTGTAGGTAGGGAATTGCTTACAGTCACTTTATTGAATTTGTGATTTTGAATGTTTTTTCTTTCGAGTTGTAAGGGTGTTGAACTACAAGTGCGTAGGAAGTTGCCTGCTTACATTTAATCTACAAGCGTTGATCATGCCGCGGAGTTGAACTTCAGTGTCTCGGGCCTTATCGGCCGTTGTGAGCTGAACTTCAATGTTTCGATTCCTTAAAAAGAAAACAGGTACTGATCGATGTTCAAGAAAATCGCAATCACCGCTTCTCTCGCTGCCCTCGCCCTCAGCTCTTCCGTGACCTTTGCTGCCGGTGAAGCGCGCCACTCCATCAGCCTCATCGCCCATGTGCCGACCAATGGTTTCTACGTGGTGCCAACTGATACGGATCTGGTCAACAAAGACCAGGACATGAGCTATCAGCCAAGCACCGGCAAAATGCGTGAGATCAATGGTTTCTTCGATGTGCGCAACAACAACGGTTCGGTTCACGCCAGCCTGGAAAGTGTTCCGCAATTGATCTATGGAAGCGAAACCATCCCGCTGGAAGTTTCGTTCAACAACAAAGTACTGACCCTGACTCCACAAATGGTCGTGGGTGAGTCCGAGTCCGACGTGAACTATCGCGCACCGATCAAAATCCGCGCCACAGGCAGCTCTTTCCCCTCGGGTGATTACACCGGTGTTGTCGCGCTGACCTTCGACGCTGTACCGCCGATCGCTGCGCTCTGATCGGGCAGCTGCGCTGACCGCTCGGTAGCGTTTCCCGGCGGGACACCCATTCCCCAATGTCCCGCCGGACTTCAACTTGTTCGAAATCAGAGTAAGAGTTCATGTTCCCGATGACACCCATCGCGGTCGCGCTTGCACTGTTGTTTTGTGCCGGTGCGACGGCGGCACCTGTTTCCGCGGGTTCGACACCCCGCAGTCTGCTGGCGCAAGCCAAAGGTTTGCCAGCGGATTTCGAGGAGCATTTCTTTGACGTGCCCCTGGCCGTGCGGGTCGAGCTTGACCAGCAGCCTTTGGGAGAAGCTCTGGTCGTGCTGTCACGCGATGACCGCATCACCTTGCTCGAATTCACCGATACCAGCGAAAACCGCTACGGCCCGGCTGAACGGGAAAAGTGGGCAGCCTATCTCAAGCCCGGCGTGCCATTGGGCGATTGCTCCGGTGCGTGCCCGAATGATGTGCTGGCCGTGCATTACAACCTCGAAAGTTCCCTGGTCTCGATCCTCACCCGCAATGCCGAGCGCGATCTCGAGGCCAAGCGTTTTCACGATCAACCCCTCGAAGGCAGCAGCGGCCTGATGGTGCGCAATCAGCTCAACCTCAATGGTGGCCAGGATCAGGACCTGGGTGGGCGCTATGGTCTGGAGGCCAGTGGCAGCCTGGGTAACTGGAGCCAGACCTTCAACATGCAATTGGCGCGCATGGGCGGTCCCGACGACAAGCTGTACCACGCCGTGCACGAGCTTTACACCCAACGCGAGCTGCAAGGCAGCTTCTTTCGTCTGGGTTATTTCACCCCCAATTCCGAAGGCCTGACCCGTCAGCCGCGTACATTCGGCACCAGCCCCGACACGGCGGTCGGTGTGATGTACGGCAGCTCCGACAGTCTGGCCATCAACAACGCGATGCCCAGCGTTTATCCGATTTATGTCACCGCCAACCGTCAGGGCTCGGTGGAGATTTACCGCGACGGCCTGTTGATCAACACGCAGTCGGTGCCGGCCGGATTGCAGACCCTCGATACCCGACCGCTTCCCGGCGGCATCTATGAAGTGGAAGTGCGGCTGATCGAAGACGGTCAGATCACCTCCACCACCCAGGAGCTGGTCTACAAGCCGAACAACTGGCGCAACCTTGACGAGCGCTGGCGCTACAACCTGTTCGCCGGCGAAGAGAGCAAGCTGCTCAGCAACTGGGATCAACAGGCCAGCGGCAGTCCCACGGCCGGCGCTTCGATCAACTACCTGGCGCACCCGCGGGTGATTCTCGGGCTGTCGGCACGCCAGATCCGGGAAACACTGCAGTACGGCACGTCCATCGACTGGACGCTGGCCAACCATCTCAGCCTGTATGCCAACGTCTACCAGACTCGGGACTACGGCACCGGACTGGACCTGCAGAGCCTGTACAACTATGGCTCCGGCAGCCTGATCTTCAGCCACACCCGCAGTTGGCTGGACACCACCGATCTTTACGAAACCCTGCCCGATGGCACCCGTGTGCGCCAACGCAACGTGTTCGTCGGCCAGACCAGCAATTCTTCGCTGGCGATCAATCATCGCGTCGATCAGCGCAACTCCCTCAACGCCCGGGTTTCGCACAGTGAAGGCAACGTCGAAGGCTTCGGCGTGGATCTGGGCTGGAACCGCCGTGCCGTGCTGTTCGGCAACGATGCCAATTGGCGCCTGTCGCTGTTCGATCGTCCCGGCAGTTTCAGCAGCGGCAATGATCGCAGCCGGGGTGTCGATCTCAGCCTGAACCTCGCCATCGGCGCGCCGGGCCAGCAGTTGACCGGCAGCATCGGTTCACGCACCGACCGTGATGGCGGTCGCGACAACAATGCCTCTCTGGGCTGGCGCAAGGACTTCAAGGATCACGTGCTGCAGAACGTATCGGTCACCGCGCTGAGCGATACCTACGGCATGGGCCTGTCGAGCCTGGCCAACTTCCGCACCGACACGGTCAATGGCGACGGTTTCGTTCAGCGTTCGTCCTATAACAACAAGTTCACCGGCGGCCTGAACCTCGACAGCACGCTGGTGGTGGGCGGGCAGAAAATGCTGATGACCAGCGAATACGAGATGCGCGGCGCCGGCATGATCGTCGATGTGGAATCGGACATTGACGGGATTGTCCTGCGGGCCGACGACCTGAGTGGCGGCGGTGCTTCATTGAAGCCGGGGCGCAATTTCATTCCGCTGACGGCGTACCAGAACAGCTCCGTGAGCTTCGACTTCGAGGGCAACCATGTGCCCGCCGCGACCATCGCTCCGGCCCGGACCCGCTATCACCTGAACAAGGGCGGCGTGGATTACCGGCAGATCCGGGTGATGAAAACCCTCACTGTCCTCGGTCGTCTGGTGGATGCGCAGGGGCGTCCGCTCAGGGGCCATCACGTGATCAACCACGCCAGTCGCGGAGTGACCGAAGTCGACGGGTTCTTCTCGATGGAAATGAATGCTGGCTCCCCGACGCTGGAAGTGCGCCGGGATAACAACCTGCTGTGCCAGTTCCGTCTCAACGAGAAGGATCACCGCAGCGAAAACAATGTGTTGATGATCGGTGACCTGCGCTGCACGCCCGACACTCTCGCCGATCTCGCATCCATCGAACAGAAGGCGGGTTGATGCCATGAAAGCGACAAAGTACTGGCTGGGTTTACTAACGGCGTTGAGCCTTTCGGCCGAGGCAGCCACTCATGAAATAAAAGCGTTGTTCCAGCCAGACCCCTCGCAGCCAAACAAGAATGTTTTTGTCAACAAGACGCCCAACAGTGGCTATTGCGCGACTTACCCGGGTCAATGCTCGATCAACAATATGTTCAGTATTCAAACGCCGGTGCGGTTCACGTCCACGCGGCCCTTCGCCCCTGGCGACAGTCTGGGAGTGAGGGTTCCGGCCAATTGGCGGCGGTTGACCGTCATCAATCGGGATACGCAGGAAACCGAAACCGTTGAAGTGCGAATCATCGGCATCGGGTCCAACTATGTCCTGAGCCATCCGGCGGCCGATCTGACAGGCGCGGCGACCCCCCTGGAGGGACATCAGCAACTCTGGACCGACAGAAGTTGGGTCTATGCTCCGGCTCCCTGTCAATACAGCGGCGTAGGGGCCTACTCGCCGATCTACTACAGGTTTTTCTGGAAATCACCGGTAGAGGCTGCCTGTACCAAGGTCGCCGCGTACCCGATTCCGTCGATGTCATTCGACACCCTCGATTTTGCCTATGAATTGAGAACGCCCAATCCGTTGGGTATGTCATCCGGGCTCTACACCGGGTCGTTGTCCTACACCATGGGCCCCGATGGTGATTTTCAGATGGGCACGACGATGGTGCCGGACGATAGCGATCTGACTCTGGATTTCGTGTTGGACGTACAGCACACGCTGAAAGTCGAGCTGCCTCCTGGCGGAAACAAAATTGCGCTGGAGCCGGCAGGCGGCTGGCAACAGTGGATCGACAGCGGCCGCAGGCCGACCGACATCTTCCGTAATCAGCCGTTTTTCCTGTCCGCTTCATCGCGTTTCAAGGTGATGTTGCAGTGCAGTTCTCTGGGAGGGGCCGACTGCAACATAGGCAATAACCAGGTGGGCTTCTCCAAGTTCCAGGTCCGGCTGACGATGCCACCCGGCATTGTCGGCCCCGGGAATACCGATGGCTGGTCCGGCACGCTGACTTACAACACCTGGCTTGGACCGTTCGAGCCCAGCCGTTATGTCGATCGCAAACAAGGCATGTTGCGCTTCTTCATCTCTCCCAGGTTTCTGGATTTTTTGAAGCCCGGCATGAACGGCACGCTGTGGGGCAACGCCACGATCATTTTTGATTCGGAAGTATGAGCATCTGCCAACGGGGCATTGTGATTTTCATGAGGTTGAAAGGATGAGACATCTGTTTTTGCTGTTGCTGTGCGCGGTGTTCTGGACCACGGCCCAGGCCGGACCGCAGATCAATGTGGGCACGGTGTACGACTACCTGGACGGCGACAAAAGCACCTACCTGAAACGGGTGTTCAACAGCGGCGACAGCACGGCATTCGTCAAGGTCAACGTGCTGGAGATCGTCTACGACGGCCAGGGCCAGCCCCAGGAGGTTCCGGTTGCGAGCGCCGCTGATGGCGCGTCGCGCAACGGCCTGATGGCCAGCCCGGCACGCCTGATCATTCCGGCCCAGGGCATGCAGGGCACGCGTCTGCTGTATATGGGGGAGCGCGACCGCGAGCGCTATTTCCGTGTGCGCTTCGTGCCGGTGGTGCCGGAGAAGGAGGACGATTTTGTGGTGTCCAGCGAAGAGCGCGAAGACTACAAGAAGACCCTTTCGGCGGGCGTCAACGTGATGACCGGTTTCGGCACGGTGTTTTTCGTACGGCCGAAAGACACTCGCTACGACACGGTTCTCAACGACACCGGCAGTCGGTATGAAGTGCGCAACAACGGCAACACGGTGGTTGTGGTCGACGAGTTCAAGAGCTGTTCACTGGTAAAGGAAACCGACTGCGGCGCGACCGTCAAACACCACGTGATGGCCGGCCGCACGTTCGCTTTCGACAAGGAAAAGGGCCGCGAGTATCGCTTCAAACTCGTCGAAGGCGAGCGCAAGCAGGATCTCAAGGTCGTCAGCCGCTGACCCGCAGGAAATGACATGAACAAGTATTGTGTGGCCGCCGTACTGGCGGCAATCAGCACGTTGACCGCAACCGCTGTCTCGGCGGCTCGGGAAACGCTGCATTTCGAAGTGACGCTGACCATCCCCAGCCGACCGTTTTACATCCTGCCGTCGGAACCGGACTGGATCCACCGACCGCAGATTCTGGCCTGGAACTACCCGGATTCGACCCTCGGTGGGTTCAGCAGGAACTTCGATGTGCGGCATGACACCAGCGCCATCGAGGCTCGGCTGGAAAGCGCGCCGTACCTGTCGACGGGCAGGCCCGGCGAGAATATCGATCTGCGGGTGCGCTTCAACAACGTGGAGCTGAGTGCCGCTCCGGCGTACCGTCAGGTGCTGTCAAAGGAGGAGGCCGCGATAGGCAAGCGAGTGCCGCTGGAGATCGATCCGATCATGCCGGCCGGTGGTTACAAGGCGGGAGATTATTTCGGCAACGTGCTGGTCGTGTTCAACGCGAGGGCCCCGGGAGAGTAACAAGCGGCAGTCGCTGATCGGTATCCGTTTGCGGACGGATAAAGGAAAGATCGCGATCATTGCCGGGCTGGGCAGCCGCCAGGGAGGCGGATTTTCTATCGATGCAAAGGAAAGCGACATGATCAAGCAAGTGGTGATCGCCGTGTGCGTTGGCGTTTTGACGCCGATGGCCGGTGAAGCCGTCGCAGCACAGGAAAAGCACATTTTTGAAGTCTCGGTGGATATTCCAACCCTGGAATTTTATGTGATACCGAGCGAAACGGACTGGATACACCATCAACAGACGCTGCCCTGGGACATCGCCACTTCGACCCTTGGCGGCTTGCGCAAGAACTTCGATGTGCGCACTGACAGCAGTGCCATCGAAGCCCGCCTCGAAAGCTTTCCCTTTCTCTCCAGCGGCCTGGATTCACGGGATGACATCAGTCTGCGCATCAACTTCAACGGTACGGAGTTGAGCCATCACCCGGTTCCGGTTCAGGTCGTGTCGCGCGAGGAGGCCGTCGCGGGCAAGAGGGTGCAGCTGGAGATCGAGCCGCGGGGGCCTGCCAACGGTTATACGCCGGGTGATTACTACGGCACCGTCAACATCATCTTCAATGTGGCAGCCCCGACGGGTTGATCGTTGAACCAACAAAAGACCGTTTGCTGAGCAAGGAGCTGGTAATGGTTTCAGGGTTGCGAACATTCAACAGATTTGGCAAGGCAAAGTGGCAGGCGGGTCTCTACGGCTGGTTGATCTGCTCATCAACGCACGCGGTGACCCAGGAAATCAGGGCGGTCTATGTACCGGATCCCGCCAATCCGCAGACCAACAGCTTCATCAACCAGACGCCGCAGAGCGGTTACTGCGCCACCTATCCCAACGATTGCAAACCGTTATCGGGCGTCCGGCTGCCGTTGCGATTCGCTTCAGTGCAGGCGCTGGAGCCGGGCTCGTCCGAGCGCAACGGCGCGATGTTCAACATGCCGGCGCAGTGGCGCAGCCTGATGGTCACCAATGTCTTTACCGGCGAGACCGCGACAGTGGACATGCGCATCGGCGGGTTCGGTTCGCAGTATGTGCTCAGCGACACGGCGGCCAACCTGACGGGCGAGACCGATGATCAGCAGGCGCACTACAAGCTGTGGGGCACCAGTTGGGGTGTCGCGCCGCTGCCTTGCCGGCCCGGGGCGATGCCGTCTCACGGCCCGGATTTTTTCCAGTTCTTCTGGAAGACGCCGGCCGAAGGTATCTGCGCCAAACGGGCCGCGTTCATGATTCCCTGGATGTCCTATGGCTATCTGGACGTGGGCTACGAATTGCACATGCCGGATCCGTTGAAGATGTCTGCCGGCCTGTACACCGGTCAGTTGGCCTACGGTGTCGGGCCAGGCATGGACATCAACACCGGTGACAATCTGCTGCCGGATGCGTCGGCCGTGACTTTCCGGTTCGTGCTGGATGTCCAGCACGTTCTGAAAGTCGATATTCCTCCCGGCGGCAACAAGGTCGTGCTGGTGCCCGAGGGGGGCTGGCAGGCCTGGTTGCAACAGGGGCGAAAACCGGCACGGTTGTTTCGCGACCAGACGTTCAACATTTCGTCCTCCTCGCGCTTCAAGATGTTCCTTGAGTGCCAGCACGGCGGCGCGCAGTCTTGCGGGTTGCAGGACTCGGCGGGAGGCAGCACACAGGCGCAGGTGTTCGTCAGCGTCAGCCTGCCCGACAGCATCACTGACAGTGCGGGCCAGCCGGTGCGGCATCGGCCGTTGTCGGCAAGTCCGAGTGTCCCGGGATTTCAGCCGGGCCGGTTTCTGGACCGGGCGCCGGGCACGCTGCATTTCGAAATACCCAAGGACTATGTCGAGCAGATGCTGCAGCCCGGCCAGGCCCGGCGTTACGCCGGCAATGTCACAGTGATCTGGGATTCGGAAGTCTGAGCCCACCCCTTAAGGCAACCTGACCGGTTGCCTTAAGGGGTGCGCAGCGGCTCAGATCCCCGCGCGAGCCATGGCCTCGCGGGTCAGCCGTTGTTTCAGTGCCTTTTCCTGCCGACCGATGCTTTCAAGCCAATCGTCAAAGGTCATCTGACTGGTTTTTTCCTCTGTGAAGAGCAGATCCTCCGGGATCGACAGGCGCTGAGCCAATTCACTGAGGGTGCGTCTGAGCTCGGGGGAGCGATCCTTTCCTTCGCTCCAGCGTTCCTGGGCTTCCTGCAAATCGATCAGCAGGTCGACCTGTTCCTGGTACACGCGCGCGTTGGCTTCGATTTCTCCCGACCAGGTTTCACGCAAATAACGATCCCAGAAAAATTGGTCGAGCATCTGGTCGACCAGACCGCCATCGGCCTCAGCATCGAGAATCCTGTCGCCGGCCGCATCGATGGTTTCGTCGGTGACCCCGGCGATCGCACGGAATTTCATGGCCTCGGATTGCCAGGGCAGTTCAAGGCGTCTGGCCAGACCGGTTTCATAGGCCAGGTGGACTTCCACATCGTCAGCTGTGCCCTGGCGGGCCGCGATATCGGCCCGGGCAATCTCGTTGACTTGCCTGAGGCGCGCAGCACCTTTGGCCAGTGTCACCAGTCGCCGTTCAAGCTCATCGGGAGAACTGGAATAAGTGCGTGCTTCCGATTCCAGCACGCGTATTCCCATGCTGTTGAACAACTGGGCGCCGGCGTCTTCGCAACCTTCGGGGTCAGTCGACATCAGGAACAGTTCTTCGCGCAGCCGGGTATCGATGTTCATGGCGTCGATCATTCGCCAGACACGCTCGGTCAACTGATTCAGTGTCTCTCCACCCAGTTCGTAATCGGCAGAACGGGTCAGACCCTGCAGCACCTGGAAGAAGCCGTCGGAGCCGGGTTCACTCGCCAGGTCATGCCACGCTTCCGGACGAAGCGCCCCGATGCCGGGCGTTTCATCAGCCACTTCGGTGTCCATGGAAGTCGGCCATTGCTCCAGCAAGTCTTCAGCAACGGTGGCGTAAGTGTGTGACGGACGCAGACCCACGGACCTGCGATAGCTTTCGTAAGTGGAGCGTGCCTGGCTGGCCATTTGTTCCAGACGAACACGCGTGCGGGCGATCAGGTAAGCCTCATCGGAGCCGGGCCGCACTTCGGGAATGTACCTGAGCGGGTTGTTGCCCAGATCAAGAAAGAACCCTCGGGGGCGGGGAACATCGAACAGGCCCAGCGGCCAGCTGTCGATCTGTGTATTGATCAGACTCAGGATTCGCAACCTCGGCATGCGCCCGACCGACAGGGGCATGCTGATTGGGTTGTTGTCCAGTCTCAGGGTTTCCAGGCGCGTCAGCGTGTTCAAAAGCTGAGTATTGGCAGGCGTCAGCTGCAACAGGTTGTTGTTCAGACGCAGGGTTTCCAGACGCTGCATCCGGTCGATGCCGGCGGGCAGGGTCCTGAGGTTGCAGTGTCTGGCACTCAATTGACGCAGTTGAGGGAAATCCTTCAGCAGGCCGTCGGCCGTTAAAGAAAAACTCTGGCCGTCCAGATTCAGTGTCGTGATCTGATCGAGCCAGGGTTTGAGGCCGTCCGGTAATTGCCCCCACCATTGCTGGAGGTCATGGGGCAGCATCTCTTTCGACAAGTCCAGCGCGTAGCCGCTCTCAAGGCTGATGCTGCGTTCCTGGAACACCTCGGACCTGCGTTCGAAGCACTCCACCAGACGCTCTGCAAGGAAGCGTCCGCCTTTGTGTTGATACTCCCACCAGGTTTGCGGGACGCCCATGTTCTCGAAGTCCACGGGGGCACCCTGGCTCCGGAACCTGAATGCCCAAGAGTCGAGTGTTTGCTTCAGCGTCGTGAGTTCACTTTCAAGCCGCGCGATTTTCCAGTGGGCATCGCCGGTGGCCTGCAATGACCGGGCGAACGTCGCCACTTCTGTTTCGCTGAAGTGCGGATAGAGATTTCCGACTTTTTCTTCCACGGTCAGCGGCGCCTTGGACAGCCTCGGTCCGCGCAACAGCAGCTCGGTTTCCAGCGGGATAACAGGACGGATCGGGGAGCGTGCCAGGATTGTCCTGCGTTCGGCTGGCGTTTCGGTGCAGAGCATCACCCATTGTCTGAACGATTGCCCCTGGCCCGTGCGATAGCCCAGTGCACGGCGTTTGCCTTCGGGCAGGGCGGCCAGTATGGAATCATAGAAGTCAGCAGCGTCGTGCAGTTTGTTGTTCTCACCGTCGCGTACCTCATAACGACCGTGTTCATCCCGGATCAATCTGCGCACTGTTGTGGCATCGTCCGGGCCGGCGCTGCTTCGCAACCGGCCGTCATGCGTGCCTTCGCGAACCTCTATGCGCAAGTCTGAGAACGTGTCGGTGTAGATCCTCAGCGCGCCGAGCGTGAGACGTTCGGTATCCGGCACCAGCCATGCCGGATCATGCAATCCCTCGTTGGCCCGGGTGGCGAGTACCTCGAACGCGGTTTCCCGGGCCTGACTTTTCAGGCGCAAAGGGATGTGTTGCTGCTCGCTCATGATGTTGTGCTCGGCGGCTGTCGCCTCGTTTGTCAGCGATTCGGCGATTCGTGCCGACAAGGGAGGGAAATGGCGCTGGATCAACTGGGCCCCGGCATCGGTGGCCTGGTTTCTCAAGCGGTACTGGTAGTCGAAAATTTCGCTTTCGCGGGTTTGCACGGCGTCGGCCAATCGATTGCGCAAGACCTGTGCCCGCCGGGCTTTGGGATAGTCCCCGCCCAGCAGTGACTGCATGTCGGCGTCATCGAGGAACTCCACCACTCGCTCGGGCAAGCGGTTGTCCAATACGTCGTCAAGTCCGATGGACAGCGTCTGATGATCAAACGCAAGGGGGTTGCCGTATTGCCGGTAAGCGCCGGTCAGATCATTGTTTTGCCAGACTTTGACGGCCTTGTCGGCTGGCCAGCCAGGCATGTCGGTGATCATTCGGTCAAACCAGTGCGAATCCGGGGGAAGGGGCTCTGCGCTGCGAATGCGCTCGCCGAGCCCTTTTGTTTCCTCGCGGATACGGGTGCGGTTCAGCGTGTCCTCGAGCAGGGGCGGTGGCGGGCTGTTTTCCACATGCATCCGGCGCAACGCGTCGATCGGCGTGCCACTGATGCGACGTATCCTTTCCAGTTCGACATCACTGTAAACGTCGACCGAGTGCCCCAGACGTCGCATCAGTTGCGGGCCATCCCAGTCATGCGGGGTCTCTGCTTCGTGAGTCCAGGCCCCCGCACCGTTGTGCTGCAGCCGCGGGGAGTAAGCCTGCGGTCGGGAAGGGTGCTCGACACGGTATTGGCCGCTTTCGCGGTCGAACCTGACTGAATAGTGCCTGCCCTCCAGCGGCAGAATGGTCTTGCCGGCATGTTGGTGCAGACCCAGGGCATCCGGTCTGGCGCCCTCCGGCAAGGCCGGTTGCGACAGCTCGTACGGTTGGAGGTCCGGGTGCCACAACCGTGTGCTGCCATCGAACGAGCGTACGGCTTTCATGTTTTCAATCAGCGGCGAAAACTTCAGCAGAAACGGCCTGGCGACCACCGCACCACTGGCGAACGCCGCCAGTTGCAGGACGTCGTTGACCACTCCCACCACATGTTCCGCAGCCTCTTCCCAATGACCCAGTGCCAGATCCACCGCCCCCTCGATGACTTCATTGGTCAATTGCCAGGCGGTGTAGCCGAGCATTGCCAGACCGACGACAGGCACAAAGGGTGCAGCCACCATCACCGCCACGTTCAGGATGTCCTGGACAATTGCGAAAGCGTTCGCCCACCAGTCTGCGCGAGCATTCTTGTCCGCATCGGCGGTAGGCACGGCGATGTTGCGCGCATCGTTGAGGATTTTGTCGAGCTGGCGCTGATAGAGCGATTCCCACAAGGCACCGCTGAACGGTATCGCACCGTATTGCAGGTTGGGATGGCTGACCGGTGTTTCGCGCCAGGAAGGACGTGAGTCTCCACGTTTGTGTGGATACCATTTCACATGCAGCAGACGCTGCTTGAGATCGGCAAAGAAATACCCGCGGTCCTTGTGATCGACGAATTGGCTGAAGAACTGCCAGTAGCTGCCTCCGGTGGAGGGCAGTGTGTCGTTCTTCTGCAACTGGCGAGTCAGCTCGGTCAGAAAGTCGAGGTGGGTGGCGTATTCTTTCAACGGATGTTCCGGGTCGTGCGGAACGTAGGCGATGATCCGCGACGAGGACAGCGGATACCCGGGGTCGGGGCGCAGAATCAGGATGCCGGTCATCTTCAGATCCATGATGGTCAGCTCGCAAGCCTGCATCCGCTGCTGGCCGAGCCTGAGTGCCACCCGACCGTCGAGCAGGGCACGGATCAGCTGCACACCTTCACGGTCGATGTCTTTCTTTGCCAGCGCCACGCGTGCGGCCACCCGCAGCGCGGCCTTCTGGCTTTGCACGACCTGCGTCTTTACGTAACTGCGCGCTACCGGGTCGTCGTTCAACAGCATTTCCTGAAGATGTGCCTGATAAAGCCTGCCGATATCCAGTTCGCGACACAGCGTCTGGAATTGGGCCACGGTCATCAGTCGATCCAGTGGGGAAATGTCGTACTGATCGTTTACAAGTTGCATTTTGAGGACGAACGCGGAATTCGATGCGTAAGTTTCGTTATAGGCGAAGTTGTTCAGGGCAGCTTCGAGCAATGAAATTTTTCTTGAGGTTGAACCACTCAAAATATTTCTGACGTACCAAGGCGATCTGCTTTCGCGATACAGAATCAGAAATGTATTCCTGATATCGACGTCGATGCCGGTTTTCTCCCGCAAGCGTGTCCTCAATAACGGTTCGGCAAACGCGTGAATATCTTTCAGTCGGGCCAGTGCCTTGTCGGCAGCGTTGCGGGCTGCCCAGGCACTGCGATGGACGCTGGCCAGTCGCGGCTGCATCCAGTATTCACGACGCGGTTTTATATTTTTCAATACTTCGCCGTGATGCGGTTTCATATCGGTAAAAACCGGATCGATCCGCGATTTGATTAATTCGTAATGTTGCCCTTTGTATTCGGTTTTTGCAGTCATGGGTGCAGCCTTGAATAAGTCAGGAATGTTGAGCCTAACGTTCAAGTATGCGGAGGATTAGTTCAAAAGTTTGTTTCTCGAGTGCGAGCCAGACAGGGGAACGATTGAATATTGGAATGCATAAAACAAATAGTTATTGCCCCCGCAACTTCATTCGGTGTTAAGCGATGGCAGGTTCGCCAGTGCTACCTGAGAAACGGGCGACGGCCGACATTGCGAGTCGCTGCCGGGTTGCAGATACGGCATCAGGATCGGCGCCATGCCCTTGAGCACCTGCACCGGCAGGGCCGAGGTGAATTTGAAGCTCTCCGCCGACCGCCCTGGAACGAACGCCGTGAGCGTGCCGAAATGGTGATCGCCGATGTAGAACACGAAGGTCGCGGTGCGGTTGATCGACTTGGAACTCAGAATGCGCCCGCCGGAACCGATGGCCTCGATTCGGTTGTCGCCTGTACCGGTTTTTCCGCCCATGGTCAGCGGTGTTCCATCGTTCAGTTTGAAACTGCCGGAAACACGTTTGGCCGTTCCCGAGTCCACCACTTGCGACAACGCTTCACGCATTGCCGTGGCGACTTCGGACGGCATCACCCGTTTACCGACATGAGGGTCGTTGACCAGTTTCGTTTCGTAAGGCGTGCCGGCGGCAAAGTGCAGGCTGTCGATGCGCAGGGTCGGCATGCGCACGCCGTCATTGAGGATGGTGCCGATCAGCTCGGCCAGCGCAGCGGGGCGGTCGCCGGAGCTGCCGATGGCGGTGGCCAGTGACGGCACCAGGTGATCGAACGGATAGCCGACTTTCTGCCAGCGCTGATGGATCTCGAGGAACGCCTCGATTTCCAGCATGGTGCGGATCCGACTGTCGCGGGCGCCTTTGTGCTTGCTCTTGAACAGCCAGCTGTAGACTTCCTGACGCTCGAACTGACTGGCCTTGACGATCTGGCTCCAGGTCGCGTCCGGGTGGTTGAGCAGGTAGCCGATCAGCCACAGGTCCAGCGGGTGGACCTTGGCGATGAAGCCCTGGTCCGGCAGGTCATAGGTACCGGGACCGTAGGCCAGGTAAAGCCGTTCGAGGCGTTCGTCGGTGAGTTTTTCGGTGATTTTGACGCCCTTGAGGTGCGAGCGGACAAAAGTATTGAAGTCTTCCTGGCTGGCTTCGGGCAGCAGGTAACGGTGCACGGCGGCCATGCGGATCGGCGTCGGGCGCATGCTGTCGAGGAAGGTGTCGAGGCGGGCCTGGGTGTCCTTGTTCTTGTACTTCTTCCAGAACTTGAGCAGGAACGAGGTGCCTTCGCGGTCGGCGAACGAGGCGAGGTATTCCTGACGGCGCGGGTCGCGGTCGTCCTTGAGCAGTTCGGCGCTGTTGTTGGGGCCGGAGTAGGTGGTGTAGCGCACCAGATCGCGCATCAGGCGAATGAACGGCAGGTTGATCGACTCGCGCAGGGCATCGCGCAAGGTCGGCATGCGGCCGTTGTCTTCCTTGCGAAAGTTATGGAACACATGCAGCCCGCCACCGGTGAAAAACGCTTCACCGGGGCTGGCCGAGTATTTGCGGTCGAGGGCGGCGCCGAGCAGCTTCGACAGATCGTGATCCTTGTTCTGGATCAGGTAGTCGATCACCCACCGGCTCAGGCGATCCTGATCCGGCACGTCGATTTTTTTCAGTTCCGGCCCGGTCATGGCGCCGTATTTGTCATGCAGCTCCGCGATGATTTGCAGGTAGGTTGTCAGCACGCGCATCTTGGCGGTGGAGCCCAGTTCCAGCTTGCTGCCCTCGTTGATGTCGAACGGCTGATCGGTGCTGTCGGTCTGCACCCGCACGCGCGAGCCGTCCGGGGTCAGCTCGAACAGGGTGAAGCTGTAACGCACCTGTGTGGTGCTGGTGGGCGTCAGCAGGCGTTCACCCATCAGACCGACTTCGGTGGCGTAGGCCGGGTCGGCCAGTCGTTTCAGGTAGGCGGTGGCCTGGGTCTGCAGCTCGCCTTGCAAGGTGCTGGTAGCGGACAGGTCTAGACGGTCGAGGTCGTACAGCGGACGGTTGAGCATCGACGCCAACCGGCTGCGGGCGACGCTGATGCCTTTGTTGGTTTCGATCGGCTGAATGGTCGGCTGGGTCTGCCAGTCACGGTAGCTGATGGTGCTGGCCAGCGCCGCATCGGCGAGAGTGGCGTCGATCACACCGTTCTGCTTGAGCACGCGCAAGTGGCTGTTGGTCAGTTCGACCAGCTCTTCGCGGCCCTTGGTCAGGTAATGCGAAGGACGGCGCTGGGCGATCATCAGCGACAGCATTTCGCGCAGGGCCAGGCCCTTGTCCGCCATGCTCTTCGGATCGGTTTCAGTGCTCGAGAGTTTGCGGTTGGCCTCGTTGAAATCGGCGCCATACCAGACCCGCAGGCCCTCGGCCATGCCGTGTACTTCGCCATGCCCCGGCACCGCCGACAGCGGCACGCTGTTGAGGTAATCACGAATGATGTTCTGCCGCGCCTGCAAGGTGTCCGGGCCGCCCTGGTAGGCGCGCACGCTGGCGGAAATCATCTGGCGGATCTTCTCCGCGCCGGACACCGTCAGGCCATCGGGCGAGTGACGATATTTCTCAAGTTGCGTCGCCAGGGTACTGCCACCGGCCGACTGCCCCGGCAAGTGCAGCAACTTGGCGACTTGCGACCACGCGGCCATGCCGAAGCGCGGCCAGTCCACCGCCGGGTTGGCCAAGGGTTGCTTTGGGTCGAGCAGAAAGCGGTTTTCGATGAACAACAGGCTGTTGACTACCACGGGCGGGATTGTGTCGAAACTCGAATACAGCTGCTGGGGGTAGTTGTACTGATACAGCGGCGCGGCGCGGCAATCGGTGATCGACAACCCGGCCTGGATCTTTTCGGAATAGGGCACGAACAGGCCCTTGTCGGTGTAGTTGAGCAGGGCCGGGGAGAAACGCGTCTGTTCGGTGATCACGTAGTTGCGCTTGATCAGCCGTGGCAGGAACTCGTCCAGCGAGCTGTAGCCCAGACGCAGGTCGAACGGCCCGTTGCCCGGATAGCGGATGGCGTCGCTGGGGCCCGGTTGCAATTCGTACTTGAGTTTGGCGGCGTACTGGCTGAGCTCGCGGGACTGAAATCGCGAGGTGCGCATTTCCTTCATCGCAGCCAGACCCACGACAATCGCGATGATCACCAACAGGAGCCAGAAAGCCTTCCACCCATGCCGGTTACGACGGGGTTTTTCAGGGACAGGCGCTTCATCCACACGTTCAGTCGGAACCACTTTTTCACTCGAATCGGTTTGCCACAAAGCGCCCATAGTCGATTGATCCATTCACGCAGATTGATCGGACTTGTCTGAAGCTTAGTCGGTGGTTGGCGTGGGTGAAAAAATTGTGAAGAGGGCACCCTGAACAAATCTGCAAATCCGGCTGCCACCCTCCGGCAAGTGATTGCAAGCCTGAAAGGGCCGGAACAGAGAGGTCTTGAGGTCGATGCGACTTTGGTCGCGGCATGACGCTGCACCATTGCTGTGCAATACTCGGCGCCCATTTGCGCGGTGAATAATCCTCAAAATGCAGGACGATTTGTCTCGTAAGCCGCGTATTTGACGAGGTTTACGTCTGAATCAGATGCCTTATAGAGTGAAAAAACCTGTCGCAAGCTTTTTATACTGCACGCCCCGCTGATCCCGCAGGTTGCTTCTGCGGGACGGTCCTGCCCACGAAGCAGGGCCGGTTTTGACCCAGGCGCAGGCTTATCGGCCGACGCTTGAACACTCGGTGGTCACATCCAATAACAAGACGAGGAAGTCCCCCATGCCAGTCGGCAATCACCCGCCCCATGGCGAAACCGCTCAAGGCGGCCCGCTCAAACGCGAACTCGGTGAACGGCATATTCGCCTGATGGCGCTCGGCGCCTGCATCGGTGTCGGCCTGTTTCTCGGTTCGGCCAAGGCCATCGAAATGGCCGGCCCGGCGATCATGCTGTCTTACATCATCGGCGGTCTGGCGATCCTGGTGATCATGCGCGCCCTCGGCGAAATGGCCGTGCACAACCCGGTCGCCGGTTCTTTCAGCCGTTATGCACAGGATTATCTCGGTCCGCTGGCGGGCTTTCTGACCGGCTGGAACTACTGGTTCCTGTGGCTGGTGACCTGCGTCGCCGAAATCACGGCGGTGGCGGTGTACATGGGCATCTGGTTCCCCGATGTGCCGCGCTGGATCTGGGCGCTGGCGGCACTGGTCAGCATGGGTTCGATCAACCTGATCGCGGTGAAGGCCTTCGGTGAATTCGAGTTCTGGTTCGCCCTGATCAAGATCGTCACCATCATCGCCATGGTGCTCGGCGGCATCGGCATCATCGCTTTCGGCTTCGGCAACGACGGTGTGGCACTGGGGATTTCCAATCTGTGGGCCCACGGCGGCTTCATGCCCAACGGCGTGACGGGCGTGTTGATGTCCCTGCAAATGGTGATGTTCGCCTACCTCGGTGTGGAAATGATCGGCCTGACCGCCGGCGAAGCGAAGAACCCGCACAAGACCATCCCGAATGCGATCGGCTCGGTGTTCTGGCGCATCCTGCTGTTCTACGTCGGCGCACTGTTCGTGATTCTGTCGATCTATCCGTGGAACGAAATCGGCACCCAGGGCAGTCCGTTCGTGATGACCTTTGAACGTCTGGGCATCAAGACTGCCGCCGGCATCATCAACTTCGTGGTGATCACCGCCGCGCTGTCGTCGTGCAACGGCGGCATCTTCAGCACCGGGCGCATGCTCTACAGCCTGGCGCAGAACGGCCAGGCGCCGGCCGGCTTCGCTCGCACCTCGGGCAACGGCGTACCGCGTCGGGCATTGCTGCTGTCGATCTTCGCCCTGCTGCTGGGCGTGCTGCTGAATTATCTGGTGCCGGAAAAGGTCTTCGTCTGGGTGACTTCGATTGCTACCTTCGGCGCGATCTGGACCTGGGTGATGATCCTGCTGGCCCAGTTGAAATTCCGCAAAGGCCTGAGCGCCAGCGAACGTGCAGGTCTCAAGTACAAGATGTGGCTGTTCCCGGTCAGCTCGTATCTGGCGCTGGCGTTCCTGGTGCTGGTGGTCGGCCTGATGGCGTATTTCCCGGACACTCGCGTGGCGCTGTATGTAGGCCCGGCGTTCCTGGTCCTGCTGACCGTTCTGTTCTATGTGTTCAAGTTGCAACCAAAGGATTCGGTACAGGGCGCGATGCGTTCGGCTTCGTAATTCGTTGTCGCTGAAACCTGAAAGCCCCGGTCGAAAGTCCGGGGCTTTTTCATGGGACGAAGTGATGCCGCTGGTCTGAAAGCGCCGCAAAAAACGACTTCTGATTCAGAGTCATGTTCGAAGGTTTATCTACGTCGTTTCCAGCGCAGCCGTGAACAGAGGCGCAGGTATGAGGATCAGCGATTTTCTCGTACGAGAACTCGGCCGCCGTCAGGTCGTGTTGTTCTTTCTGCTCGCCACGATGCTGTACATCCTGCCGCTGATCCTCGTCGACTTTCCCTACATCGACGACAACTGGCGCACCCTCGCTGCCGGCAATGCCTGGGCGCGGCAGGGGCGGTTGTTCATGGACTGGTTTTATCAAGCGCTGACTTTCACTGGCGCTGCGCCGAACATTTTCCCGTTGCCGCTGTTGCTCGCCACGGTGGCCATGTCGTTCGCGCTGACCCGGCTGACCTTCCACTATTTCCCCGAACCGACGCTGGCCTGTTGTCTGGTGCCGTTGCCGCTCTGGTACAACCCGTTCCTGTTGCAGAACCTGTCCTATCAATACGACGGGGCCGGCATGGCGCTGAGTCTGGTCGCGGTGATCTACGCGATCACGTTTGGCGGCGCTTCACGCATTCAGCGCTGGCTGGTGCCGTCGGTGTTGCTGGCGCTGGCGATCGGGTTGTATCAGATCAGCCTGAATGTGTTTCTCGGGTTGTGCTGCGTGGAATTGCTGCGCAATGTTCATCGGCGAGTGCCGTGGGGTGAACTCTGGTGCCGGTCAGGCTGGCGGCTGGCGCAACTGTTGCTGGCCGTGATGATTTACAGCGTCACGGCTTATCCGTTCACGGACTCGGCACGCACGCAATTGCTTGACGCGAGCGCTGATCCGCTGCTGCAGATCGGCATCAATATCGGTCGGGTGATGGAGAAGGTCGCGCTGTTGTTTCACGGCGGCTACACGGTGGTGTTTGTCGGGCTGGTGCTGTGTGCCGTGTTCGGGGGTGTGCAGTTGGGGCGGCAGATTCGTGAGCGCAACATGTCGCGCGCCAAGGGGTTGCTCCTGAGCTTCAGTTGCCTGCTGACATTGCCGCTGGTTGTGCTGCTGGTACCGGGGATGACGCTGCTGTTTCGCGACTTCAATGAAGGTGCGCGTACCCTGATGGGGTTCGGCGTGCTGCTGATGTTGCTGTTCTATCTGGCCTGTACCGGATTGACGTCGCTGCACTCGCGGCTGCCCCTGTTGTTGGCGATTCCGCTTGTGGCCACGTTGTCGCTGTCCTTCGCTTACGGGCGAGTACTGACGATGGAAAAGACCTTCGCCAACAGTGCTCTCTACAGCCTCAGTCACGACATTTCTTCCCATCGCGAACTGCGCGACGCCAAACGGATTTATATGTCGGTCACTTACTCCGATCGCTGGCTGGCAAGTGCGACGGGCACATTCAAACAGTTACCGGTACTGCGCTATCTGCTGAATATCGACTACTTCATGCTCGCGGAAAACCTGCCGTCCACCGGCATCACCAACGTGGTTGCCGAGCGCGAGCGGCGCAACGCCACCCGCGTCGGCTATCAGGGGTTTCCAGCCTTGGTTGATCGACTCTATTACCGCATCTATCTGATCGGTGATTACGGTTTCATCGTCATGAAGGAGCCGCCCCATGGCCGCTTGCTGCAATGGTGACCGTCGGTCTGAAACCACCCCCCTCCTGTAATTTCTGACAGTAGACCCTGCTCACGCTCTGCCCTAGCTTGAAGCACTCGACGGTTGCCGCGACAGCAAGGATTGGCGATGAGAATCTTGTGGAAAGGGTTTTCCGCACAAACGGCCATCGGCCTCGGCGGCATGTTGATTCACTGGCAGATTTTTTTCGTGTTGACCAGCGCCGTTCAGGCGACTCAGTCGGCAAGTAACTTCGCCGCGTTTTGTATCGCCGCCGCCTTCTCGTTTTACATGAACGCGCTCTACACATTCGAGACTGGAACGTCAGTGCTGGCCTATCTGGGCTTCATGAGCGTGATGGGCGTTTTGAGTTATGGCACAGGTGAGTTCGGTGATGCGCGGAATTTGCCGGGACTGGCGACGGTGTCCGTGTTTTCGCTGTTGAATCTGTTGCTGGGGTACTGCTTTTTCCGGTTTGTGCTGTTTCGGCGGCGTCAGACATGAAAAGCCTTGCGAGCGTTGCGGCCTCCGCGGGGTTCACTTCCTTGAGGATCGACAGACTGGCCCTTCTGGCGGTTGTATTCCTCGCCCTGATCGTGCGGTTTTACGCCATCGATGTGCCGAGTATCTGGTATGACGAGGCCTACAGTCTGTTGCTCGCACGCGAAACGCCAGCGCGCATTTTGGCACTGACTGCGCTGGATGTTCATCCTCCACTGTATTACGTGCTGCTGCATTACTGGGTGATGTTGTGGGGGGAGGGAGCACTGCCGGCCCGGGCGATGAGTGCGCTGGCGGATGTGGGAACGCTGTTGTTGTGTGTCAGGTTGATGAGCCTGATTTCCACGCGCCGGGCCACCTGGATTGCTGCGTTGCTGCTGGCGTTGCTGCCGTTATCCGCCGGCTACAGTCAGGAGGCCCGAATGTATACCCTGCTGGGGTTTTGGCTGATTGGCGCAACGATGGCTCTGGTGTGTTGGACACGGGCACCCGAAAAAAAACGGTTTGCGATTTCCTATGTTTTATTGATGGTTGCTGCGTTCTATACGCATTACTTTGCGTTCCTGTGCGTAGCCATTCATTGGCTTTTCTGGTGGAAAACGTGCTCCGAACTTCAAGACAAGGCAATTGGGGGGCGTGCCTGGATTCTGGCTAACGGCATGATCGTTCTACTGTATGTGCCCTGGCTGCCTGTACTGACTGATCAACTGCTCAGCCGACCGGATTTCGGCTGGATAGCGCCGCTCACCTGGCAATCGGTATTTACCCTCATATGGCAAATAACCGGTACGAGCGAGTCAGTAAGCTGGGCGACATGGTGGCGAGTCTGGCCGTCTGTTTTTATCATCGCCTGCGCGTTTACCGTACTGATGCAACATCGTGACTCACGACGGTATGCCTGGCTTTTGGTGGGATATTTCTTTATTCCATTGCTGTTTTTGCTAGCGATTTCCCTGGTGAAACCAGCGTTTATCCTCCGCTACTTTTACTTTGCAGCTATCGCGATTCCATTGATCGTTGCGGTGGCTATTGATAAGTGGTGGCATCGTCGACGGACACTTGCCTTGCTGCTCATGGCAGCGTTTCTACTGGGCGAACTTCAGGGAATGGCAGACCTCTCCAGGCGTCGAAACAACAGTGCAGGGATGGAGGCACTGGCGATTGCCTTGAATGCCCAGAGCCGTTCAGGCGACGAGATCGTGTTTGACAATCTGTATTGGTATTTGCCGTTCGCGAACTACAACAAAACGGGCATATCACCAAAGATTTTTGTAGGGATGACAAGTGTACGGCTTTCCGGATATCCGGATCGTTCGGGATGGGCGCTGATCCCGGCACCGCAACAATCAATGCTGATTGATGATGATTCGATAAGGGCGCTGGATGCAAAACGAGTGTGGTGGGTCGCGCACAAATCGAATGCCAAAGATCTCTCTTTGTTCTCGAACCAATGGATCAAGATTCGGAGCCTTGACGGAGGTGATATCGAAGCCCGCTTGTTTGTTCACAAGTGAGGGCCTGCCGGCGTTGACAGGCCCTGAATCATTCAAGCAGCTACGACTTCCTGCGGTTCAAAACTGTCCGCCCGCGCCATCTGCCACATCCGCGAATAGAACTCGCCGTTCACCTCTCCGGTGAGCAGTTCCCCCGGTTTCAGGAACACATGCAGCTGCGAGAACAGTTTGATTTCAGTCGCCGACATGCGCCGCACCAAATGCTTGGCCGAGAGTTGCGACGGATGATCGAGGCCGGCGGCGGCGAGCATTTCCGCCAGCGCCTTCAACGTATTGCGGTGGAAGTTGTAGACCCGCTGGGCCTTGTCCGGCACCACCAGCGCACGCTGGCGCAGGGTGTCCTGGGTGGCGACGCCGGTCGGACATTTGTTGGTGTGGCAGCTTTGCGACTGGATGCAGCCGATGGCGAACATGAAGCCGCGCGCCGAGTTGGCCCAGTCGGCGCCGATGGCGAGCACGCTGGCGATGTCGAAGGCGCTGACGATCTTGCCGCTGGCGCCGAGCTTGATCTTGTCGCGCAGATTCAGCCCCACCAGGGTGTTGTGCACGAACAACAGGCCTTCGCGCATCGGCACGCCGATGTGGTCGGTGAACTCCACCGGTGCGGCGCCGGTGCCGCCTTCCTTGCCGTCGACCACGATGAAGTCTGGCAGGATGCCGGTTTCCAGCATGGCCTTGGCGATGCCCATGAACTCCCACGGATGACCGAGGCAGAATTTGAAGCCCACCGGTTTGCCGCCGGACAGTTCACGCAGCTGCTGGATGAAATGCATCATCTCGATCGGCGTGGAAAACGCGCTGTGGCGCGACGGCGAGATGCAGTCTTCGCCCATCAGGATGCCGCGGGTGTCGGCGATTTCCTGGGTCACTTTGTGCTTGGGCAGAATTCCGCCGTGGCCCGGTTTGGCGCCCTGGCTCATCTTGATTTCGATCATCCGCACCTGCGGGGTCTGCGCCTGGGCGGCGAAGCGTTCCGGGTCGAAACGGCCGTCGCTGGTGCGGCAGCCGAAATAGCCGCTGCCCAGTTCCCAGGTCAGGTCGCCGCCGTGTTCGCGGTGATAGGGGCTGATGCTGCCTTCGCCGGTGTCGTGAGCGAAGTTGCCGAGTTTGGCGCCTTGGTTCAGCGCGCGGATCGCGTTGGCGCTGAGGGAGCCAAAACTCATGGCCGAGATGTTGAACACCGATGCCGAGTAAGGCTGGGTGCACTGCGGGCCACCGACGGTGACGCGAAAGCTGCTCGGGTCGCTCAACGGTGCCGGGCGCATCGAATGACCGATGAATTCGAAGCCGGATTGGTAGACGTCGATCAGGGTGCCGAACGGCTTGTCGGCGGTTTCATTCTTCGCTCGCGAATACACCAGCGAACGCTGGGCGCGAGAGAAGGGCAGGGCGTCGCTGTCGGATTCCAGCAGGTACTGGCGGATTTCCGGGCGAATCCCCTCGACCAGATAACGGATGTTGCCCAGGATCGGGTAATTGCGGCGCACCGCGTGCGGGCTCTGCATCAGGTCGAACAGACCGATCAGGCTCAATACGCCGGTGACGGCGGTGATCGGCCACAGCCAGTCGTGTTCGAGAAAGGGCAGGCTGGCGAGGGTGAAAATCACGCAGACGGCAAAGAAGGCGTAGCGGCTCAGGAGTGACAGGCTCATACGGTTTCCTTGGTTCGGACTTGGATTGTTCAGCGCCGCAGATCCCTGTGGGAGCGAGCTTGCTCGCGATAGCGGTGGGCCAGTCAACGCATAAGTCGGTTATGGCGGCCCTTTCGCGAGCAAGCTCGCTCCCACAGAAAAGCTCACAGCGCTGTATCAGGCGTTCTGCGCCTGCAGAAAGATCGAAAACAGCTCCGACTGGGATTTGATCCCCAGCTTGCTGTACATGTGTTTCTTATGGACTTTCACGGTTTCAACAGAGATTTCCAGCTTACGGGCGATTTCTTTACTGGAGCAACCGCTGAGCATCAGGCGCCCGACGTCCAGCTCCCGGGCGGTCAGCTGCGCGCCCTTGAGTTGCTGCACCGACGCTTCGAGCTGCACCCGCCAGTCCGGTTGCGCAGGCGCCGGGGCGAGGGCCACGGTTTCGTTGATTTCATAAGGCAGGCGCTGGCGCAACAGGCCGAGCACCCACGGCTGGATCAGCGACAGCAGGGCAATCTGCTCGCCGGTGAAGCGCTGCTGGCTGCCCAGTGACAGGCACAGCGTGCGGTCGCCTTCGAGCTGGCAATTGAACTGTATTTCGTCGGCCACCACATTCAGACGAAAGTATCGCTGGTAATACTCGGTCAGTTCGAAGTGCTCCGGCGCAACCTCCGACAGGCGATACAACCCGGTACGTGATTGCTCGCGGCAGGCGATGTAGAACGGATCGAGCAGGTACAACCCGCGCAGATAATCCTGAAACAGCTGGTCGGGACTGCCGTCGGCACCGGGGCATTCGGCGAACACCTGCGGGTGACGGTCGGCGCTGAACAGCAGCGCCACCCAGCTATCGAACGTGACGTACTGGTCGAGCAGGCGTACCAGCTGCGCCCAGAAATTCGGCTTGTCGAGGGCGTCGATCAACTGCCCGACGGCGCGGTGCCAGGTGATGTCGTCAAACGAAACAGTCATGCCTCTACCCCTATCGGGTTACCCCGGCCGCGTAATTCCCTGGCCGGTCGAATGCGAAGCATACTGGCCCACAGACAGCCGCCGGGCAATCTTTCCGCCCCCGGCGCTCATCACAAGGACTCCCCATGAAAGTCGAACTCGCCCAACTGGCGGGCCGTGACAAAGACACGGCGTACAACCTCGAACGCGCCCTCGCCGCGATTGCGGCCTGCGCCACCGACACGCAATTGATCGTGTTCCCCGAGACCCACCTGATGG
Source organism: Pseudomonas sp. 1 (assembly GCF_056626735.1). Lineage (NCBI taxonomy): Bacteria > Pseudomonadati > Pseudomonadota > Gammaproteobacteria > Pseudomonadales > Pseudomonadaceae > Pseudomonas > Pseudomonas sp. 1. Next base: position 245,079 of record NZ_JBWXMQ010000006.1, read on the forward strand.
GCTTCCCGACCGCTGACACCGTGGCGCAGGTCGCCGAACCGGTCGACGGCCCGACCGTCAGCGCCGTGCAGGCCGCCGCCCGTGAACGCAACCTGGCGGTGGTGATCGGCATGGCCGAGAACGATGACGGCCGCTTCTACAACACCACGCTGCTGATCACCCCCGAAGGTATCGCCCTGAAATACCGCAAGACCCACCTCTGGGCGTCGGATCGTGGTGTGTTCGAAGCGGGTGATCGATATGCAACGTGTTTGTGGAACGGTGTGCGGGTCGGTCTGCTGATCTGTTACGACATCGAGTTCCCGGAATCGGCCCGCGCCCTGGCGCAACTGGGGGCGCAGATGTTGATCGTGACCAACGGCAACATGGACCCGTACGGCCCGACCCACCGCACTGCGATCATGGCCCGGGCTCAGGAAAACCAGGCGTTTGCGTTGATGGTCAACCGCGTGGAAGCCGGGGATGACGGGTTGATGTTTGCCGGCGGCAGTGCGCTGGTGGATCCGCTGGGAACGGTGCTGTTCGAGGCCGGGCGTGAGGAGGGGCGGTTCAGCGTTGAGCTGGATTTCGACCAGTTGGCGCTGGCGCGCAAGGATTATCGCTATCTGGATGATCAGCGGTTGAAGTTGCCGGGGGAGGTGGTCGAGCACGCCTCGGGAGTACGAGAGCTGCTGATCCCTTGACCCGTTGTACCCGATCGTTCCCACGCTCTGCGTGGGAATGCCTCCATGGACGCTCTGCGTCCGCTCTTGGGACGCAGAGCGTCCCGGGCTGCATTCCCACGCGGAGCGTGGGAACGATCAGCAACACCTGAAACATTCGCCGAACTCGGCCTCTGCCATAAATCCAATAAAATCCGGAGTAAGTCGCCCATGGCTCGTTTGCAACGCACCCTTTCGCTGGGGTCGGTGGTGCTGTTCGGCATCGCCTACATGACGCCGATCATTGTCCTCGGTACGTTCGGCATCCTCGCCCAGTCCACCGCCGGCATGGTGCCCGCCGCGTATCTGGCGGCGCTGGTGGCGATGTTTTTCACCGCCATGAGTTATGGCCGCATGGCCGCCGCGTTCCCGGTGGCGGGCTCGGCCTACAGCTACGTGCGCAAGGCCATCAGCCCGAAACTCGGCTTCATCGCCGGGTGGGCGGTGCTGCTCGATTATCTGTTTCTGCCGATGGCGATCTGGCTGATCGGCGCCGCATACCTCGCGTCGGCCTTCCCGTCGATCCCGCAGTGGATCTGGGTGCTGGCGTTCATCGGCATCACCAGCGCGATCAACATCATCGGCCTGAAACTGGCCAACGGCATCAACGCCTTGCTGATGCTGGTGCAGTTCCTGGTGCTGATCGCCTTTGTCGCGCTGTGCGTGCACTACGTCGGTGGCGATGCCAGCACGCCGCTGTGGTCAATCAAACCGTTCTTCAATGGCGACATGCAGATGCCGCTGATCATGAGCGGGGCCGCCATCGCCTGCTATTCGTTTCTCGGTTTCGACGCGGTCAGCACCCTCACCGAAGAAACCCGTGATCCACGCCGCACCATTCCTCGGGCAATCATGTTGATCACCCTGATCGGCGGGCTGATTTTCGTCGGCGTGTCGTACTTCGTGCAGATCGCCCATCCATCGTTCCAGTTCGACAGCGTCGACTCGGCGGCCTACGAAATTGCGCGCAATATCGGTGGCGACCTGTTCGTGTCGATCTTCCTGATCGGCCTGATCGTCGGTCAGTTCGCCTCAGGCCTGTCGGCGCAGGCCAGCGGTTCGCGGCTGTTGTTTGCGATGGGCCGTGACGGTGTGCTGCCCAAGTCGTTTTTCGGCACCTTGCACGAGCGCTTCGGTACGCCGGTCAACAGCATCCTGCTGTGTGCGGTGGTGGCTTTGCTGGCGCTGAAGCTCGACGTGACCACCTCGACTTCGTTCATCAACTTCGGCGCGTTCCTGGCGTTCAGCCTGGTCAATCTGTCGGTGATTTTTCACTACTGGATCGGCGGCGAGAAAAAAGGCCTGCGCGAGCTGATGCTGTTCCTGGTCTTCCCGTTCATCGGCCTGGCGGCGGACTTGTGGCTGATGGTCAGCCTCGATCACCTGGCGCTGTATCTGGGCCTGAGCTGGCTGGCGATTGGTGTGGTGTATCTGGCGGTGCTGACCGGCGGGTTCCGTCGTCAGCCGCCGGAAATGGATTTCCAGGAAGCGGCCTGACGTGCGGTCGAGCCTTTGCCTCACGAGCGGCAAGCGTGTGATCCTTGCCGTTTTTGAGTCATAGGCTTTTCGTTCATGTCGACCGCAAACAGTTCCACGATCCGCATCGCTGCCGCGCTGCTGCTCAACTCCGACGGCCAGACCCTGCTGGTGCGCAAGCGCGACACCACGGCGTTCATGCAGCCCGGCGGCAAAATCGAAGCCCATGAGCTGCCGGTGCATGCGCTGGCCCGTGAGCTGGAAGAAGAACTGGGACTGCTGATCGATCCGGCGCAGGCGAGTTTTCTCGGCCAGTTCTCGGCACCCGCCGCCAACGAGCCGGGATTCGTCGTGCAGGCCGAGATCTTTCAGCTGACCATCGACGCCAGGGTGTCTCCGGCCGCCGAGATCGAAGAGGTGATCTGGATCGACCCGGCCACCGACGGCAATGTCGTTCTCGCCCCATTGACACGTGACCTGATCCTGCCGTTTTATCGAGCCTCGCTGACCGCGATCGCCTGATCATTCGTGCAAAGGACTTCGTCATGATCCCGCTTCAAGACCTGCTGATTTTTGCCGCCGCCGCGCTGCTGATGGTACTGACGCCGGGGCCGAACATGATCTACCTGATCTCCCGTTCGATCTGTCAGGGCCGCAAGGCCGGGGTCACGTCGCTGGTGGGCGTGGTGGCCGGGTTCTTCGTGCATATGTTCGCGGCGGCAGCCGGTTTGACGGCGGTGTTTCTCGCGGTCCCGATGGCTTATGAGGTGTTGAAGTGGGCCGGCGCGCTGTACCTGTTGTGGCTGGCCTGGCAGGCAGTGAAACCCGGCGCCCGCTCGCCATTCGAGGTGCAGGCATTGCCGGCGGACTCGTCGCGCAAACTCATCACCATGGGGTTTCTCACCAGCGCGCTGAACCCGAAAATCGCGGTGTTCTACCTCTCGGTGTTTCCGCAGTTCATCACGCCGGAGCACGGCTCGGTGTTCAGCCAGAGCATCATTCTCGGCCTGACCCAGATCAGCGTCAGTTTCAGCGTCAACCTGTTGATCGCCCTGTCGGCGGCCGGTATCGCGTCGTGGTTCGTCAACAACCCGACCTGGCTGGCGGTGCAGCGTTATTTCATGGGCTTTGTGCTGGGCGCACTGGCCGTGCGGCTGATGCTTGAACAACGCAAGGCCGCCTGAACATGTGGATCGAACGGCTCGACGCCAGTCATGCGTTGGCCTATCGCGAATTGATGCTGGAAGCCTATGACCGGCATCCGCAAGCGTTCACTTCCAGTGTGCGCGAGCGCGCAGTGATGCCGCTGAGCTGGTGGGAATCACGGCTGACCAGCAAGCTCGACGCGGTGTTTGGCGCGTTCGAAGGCAGTCGGCTGGCGGGCATTGTCGGCCTGGCGTTCGAGCCTCGGGAGAAGGCCCGGCATAAGGCAACGGTGTTCGGCATGTATGTGTCGGCCGGGTTTCGTCAACGCGGGCTGGGACTGAAATTGATGGAGGCCGTGCTGGAGGAAGCGCAGCAGCATCCGGCACTGAAAGTCATTCAACTGACCGTCACCGCCGGCAATGAAGCCGCATTCAAACTGTACCAGCGCTGCGGTTTCATCCAGTTTGGTCTGGAGCCGATGGCGGTGCGGGTCGGTGAGGAATATTTCGACAAGATCCATATGTGGTGTGAATCTCGCTGAAGTCCTGGTCGGACTTTCGTGGCGAGGGAACTTGCTCCTGCGGGGCTGCGAAGCGGCCTTTATTGCGCATAGTCACGGTCTGACGGAAGACCACATGTTCACGTTTTCCTGTAGAGGAATCGGAATTTCCCAACGCGAACTGCATGGCCTGCCAATACTCGCCCCCCCCACCAAGCCATGGAGAACTTTCGACAGGTACTCAACCGCCCTGATGAGTTGCCTGGCTTTGATGACCTGGCAGGTAATTAATGCCCCCCACTTATTTCACCCGCATTGCTGCGGGCTGTGGGGAGGTTAACCTTGACGGTCCCTTTTTCCTGCCGGAGCTGGTTAATTAACGCGTTCCCGCGTCCTGCATCTCCTAAACTCTGAATTGAAAAAAATCAGCTGCGGTAGTTATTTGATATCCACCGACATCCTCATCTCCAAGTTGAATTTGCACGCTTTTTATTCCCTTCCCGGAAAATGATATCGGATGATAGGAAATCGACTCCTGTGCCTGCGCAATGGTAGTGTGGAGTAGCGTTTCCTGTGCATCATAAAATCTTATCGAATAAGAATCATACGGGCGACCAGTGCCTCCCCTGCTTATCGCGAACCAAAAACTCACGTAAGAGTAAGTAGAGTTAAATGTATATTTCACTCCTCCATTTTCTACGCATAATGAGCTCTCTTCGTTTTTTCCGGGAGAGTGAGCCCAAGTTGCACTTAGAATTCCGCTATTCAGGGGTAAACTGTGAGGCAAAAGTGTTATTTCTCCGCTGGGGATCGTATATGTAATATCGGGTTGAAATAAGACTCTTTCATTTCCAAAGTCTTCACTCAGTACTTCATTGGTATTCATTGGTAGCGCTCCTTTGCAGGCTCAGCCCCTTACCGGAATGGCAGCAGGCATGCACCATTGAGCGCCGTCGGTAGAAAGTTGCGCACCTGTCAACTTTGACAGTCCAGACGAGTGGTCAAGGCTTGCGCAACGTCTGCTGACGTAGGACATAAATCGGCGGTTCGGGTCGGTGAGGACTACTTCGACAAGATCCATATGTGGTGCGCGCTTTTCGTGCCAACCGCCAGCCTCAACGAACCGCGCTGACCCCATCCAGCGTCGAGAACGAGGTGTCCTTGGCCGTCAGCAGGAAATCGCGCATATACGGCGCGTCCAGCATGTCGGCGCGGATCGCCGCGTACAGCGTTGCAAACAAGCCTTTCTCGCCCAGCCGCTTACCCTTCACGTAGCCCCGCGAGCTGTATTCATGCAGTGCCCAGTGCGGCATGCCGCACACACCACGGCCGCTGGCCACCAGTTGCATCATCATCACCGTCAGCTCTGAGGTGCGCACCTGCGCCGGTTCGATGTCGGCCGGTTCGAGGAAGCGAGTGAAGATATCGAGACGATCCCGTTCCACCGGATAAGTGATCAGGGTTTCGCTCAGCAGATCTTCGGGGACGATGTACGGTTTGCTCGCCAATGCGTGCTGGTTGGCGACTGCGAGCATGGCTTCGTAGGTGAACAGCGGCACGTAGGTGATGCCGGCGATTTCCAGCGGGTCGGACGTCACCACCAGATCCAGATCGCCACGAGCCAGCGCCGGCAGCGGGGCAAAGGAGAAACCCGAAGCGAGGTCGAGTTCGACTTCCGGCCAGGCATCGCGGAACTGATCGATGGTCGGCATCAGCCACTGGAAGCAGCTGTGACATTCGATGGCCATGTGCAGACGCCCGGCGGTGCCCCCGGCCAGACGCCCGATGTCGCGTTCGGCGGCGCGCAGCAGCGGCAGGGTCGCGTCGGCCAGTTGCAGCAGGCGCAGGCCGGCGCTGGTGAAGCGTACGGGTTTGGTCTTGCGCACGAACAGCGGCATGCCCATGCGCTCTTCCAGTTCCTTGAACTGGTGGGACAGCGCCGACTGGGTCAGGTGCAGGCGATCGGCCGCATCCACCAGGCTGTCGGCTTCGCGCAGGGCGTGCAGGGTTTTCAGGTGACGGATCTCAAGCACCGCAGGCTCCATGAGTAAAATTTGTGATCAACACGAAAAGGTTGAGTTTGTCTCATGTTGCCCTGGCTGTCGACAATGGCGCCATCTTTTACGCAATGGAGAACATTCGACATGGCCGTGGCTCACACTCTGGGTTTCCCGCGCATTGGCGCCGACCGCGAACTGAAAAAAGCCCTCGAAGCCTATTGGAAAGGCGATCTCGATCAGGCGTCCCTGAATCAGGTCGGCCGTGAACTGCGCGCCAGGCACTGGCAATTGCAGAAAGACGCCGGCATCGACCTGCTGCCGGTCGGCGACTTTGCCTGGTACGACCAGGTGCTGACCCACTCGCTGACCTTCGGTGTGATCCCTGAGCGCTTCGACGGTGTGCGCGACGAGCGCGGGCTGCCGACCCTCGACACGCTGTTCGCCATGGCCCGTGGCGCCACGGCGTCCTGTTGCGGTGCTGAGCACGGCAAGACCCAATACGCACAAGAACTGACCAAGTGGTTCGACACCAACTACCACTACCTGGTCCCGGAGTTCAGCGCAGACCAGCAGTTCAAGCTGAGCTGGGAACAGCTGTTTGATGAAGTCGAAGAAGCCAAGGCCCTCGGTCACAACGTCAAACCGGTGATCATCGGCCCGCTGACTTATCTGTGGCTGGGCAAGGTCAAAGGCAACGACTTCGACAAGCTCGACCTGCTCGAGCGCCTGTTGCCGGTGTACAACGACATCCTCGGCCGTCTCGCCACACAGGGCGTGGAGTGGGTGCAGATCGACGAACCGATCCTCACCCTCGACCTGCCGCAAGCCTGGAAAAGTGCCTTCGAACGCGCCTATCACATCCTTCAGTACTCGCCGCTGAAGAAACTGGTGGCGACCTATTTCAGTGGCCTGCAAGACAACCTCGGCCTGGCCGTCGGCTTGCCGGTGCAGGGCTTGCACATCGACGCCGTGCGGGCGCCGGATCAGCTCGGTCAGGTGCTGGATCGCCTGCCGACCTACAAGATTCTTTCGGTAGGCCTGGTCAACGGCCGCAACGTCTGGCGCTGCGAACTGGAGCAGGCACTGGCGCAGTTGCAACCGGCGCAGGAGCGCTTTGGCGACAACCTGTGGGTCAGCAGTTCCTGCTCGTTGCTGCACAGCCCGGTGGATGTCGAGCGCGAAGACAAGCTCGACCCGGAACTGAAAAGCTGGCTGGCATTCGCCGTGCAGAAGTGCAGCGAAATCTCTGTGTTACGTGATGCGCTGAACGATCCGCAAGCGCCGAAAGTGCAAAGCGCGCTGGCCGAAAGCCGCGCGATTCAAGAGCGTCGCGCCCGCTCGCCGCGTATTCATAAAGCCGCCGTGCAGGCGCGGATCGAAGCGATCAACGCCAGCGACAGCCAGCGTCATTCGCCGTTCGCCAAACGCATCGCCGCGCAACAGGCGCGTCTGAAATTGCCGGCGTTCCCGACCACCACCATCGGTTCGTTCCCGCAGACCGGGTCGATTCGTCTGGCCCGTCAGGCGTTCAAGCAGGGCAAACTGTCGGCCAACGATTACCACGATGCGATGCGCAGCGAAATCCGCCACGCGGTGCAGGTGCAGGAACGTCTGGGCCTCGATGTGCTGGTGCACGGTGAGGCCGAGCGCAATGACATGGTCGAGTACTTTGCCGAGCAACTGGACGGCTATCTGATCACCCGTTTCGGCTGGGTCCAGAGCTACGGCTCCCGTTGCGTCAAACCAGCGGTGATTTATGGCGATCTGTCCCGTCCGAACCCCATGACCGTGGACTGGATCACCTACGCCCAGAGCCTGACCGACAAGGTCATGAAAGGCATGCTGACCGGCCCTGTGACCATGCTGATGTGGTCGTTCCCCCGCGAAGATGTGTCGCGCAAGGTCCAGGCGCAACAACTGGCGCTGGCCCTGCGTGACGAGGTGGTGGATCTGGAAAACGCCGGGATCAGGATCGTGCAGATCGACGAAGCCGCGTTCCGCGAAGGCTTGCCGCTGCGCCGCGCACAGTGGCAGGAATACCTCGACTGGGCGGTGGAAGCGTTCCGTCTGACCGCCTCGGGCGTGAAGGACGAAACCCAGATTCACACCCACATGTGCTACAGCGAATTCAACGACGTGATCAAGGCGATTGCCGACATGGACGCCGATGTGATCACCATCGAAACCTCGCGCTCGGACATGGAATTGCTTGAGGCCTTTGAAGCGTTCGACTACCCGAACGACATCGGCCCGGGCGTCTATGACATCCACTCGCCGCGAGTGCCGGACACAGCGGAAATGGTCAAGCTGATGAGCAAGGCCGTGAAACGGATTCCGGCAGCGCGGTTGTGGGTCAACCCCGATTGCGGCCTGAAGACCCGCGCCTGGCCCGAGACCGAAGCGGCGCTGGTCAACATGGTCGCGGCGGCGCGACAGTTGCGCAGTCAGTTGGCGTAACGCAACACCGAATGAAGAGTGGCGACCGCTCGGCACTCTTCATCAAACTGTCATCGAACTGTGGCAGCGCGCTTGAACAAACTTCATCAGACTCGCGCTCTACTGGGGTTCTGCGTTTCGGTGTTTTTCATGTTCAAGGGAATTTTTGCAATCGCGGCGTTGTTGGCCGCGGTTTTTTTCGTTCCGGCGTCTTCTGCGGCGTCGCGTTGCGACGTCAATGTACCGACCGAGCGGGTCGATCTGGAGCAGGTGAGCCTGGCGTACCAGAGCATCGGCCGTGGGTCGGATCCGGCGCTGCTGCTGGTGATGGGGCTGGGCGGGCAGTTGATCCACTGGCCGGATGAAGTGGTGGTTGCGCTGTGTCAGCAGGGCTTTCGGGTGATCCGTTATGACAACCGCGATGTCGGTCTTTCGACCTGGCGCCAGGCGCCGGCCGACGCCAACCTGACCTTTGAAGTGCTGCGCTACAAACTCGGGTTGCCGGTGGCGGCGCCTTACAGCCTGACCGACATGGCCGACGATGCGCTGGGGCTGATGGACGCGTTGCACGTCGAGCAATTCCATGTGCTCGGCGCGAGCATGGGCGGGATGATCGCCCAGCACATGGCGGCGATGGCACCGCAACGGGTCGAGAGCCTGACGCTGATCATGACCAGCTCCGGTGCCGAAGGGCTGCCGGCGCCGAGCGCGGCACTGGTGCAATTGCTGGCTCGACGTGGTGCTCCCAATCGCCAGATCGCACTGGAGCAACAGGCGGATCTGCTGGCGGCGCTGGGCAGCCCTTCAGTCAGTGATGATCGCCAGGCGTTGCTGCATCAGGCGGCGCTGTCCTATGACCGGGCGTTCAACCCTGAAGGCGTGAAGCGCCAGATCATGGCGATCCTCGCCGAACCGAGCCGGGTGGCGTTGCTCAATCAACTGCGGGTCCCGACGCTGGTGGTGCATGGCACGGCGGATCCGCTGCTGCCGGTGATGCACGGCGTGCATCTGGCGGCGCACATTCGCGGCAGTCAGTTGCGCTTGATTCCGGGGCTGGCGCACCGCTTTCAGGAAGCGTTCAAGGAGCCGTTGCTGGCGGCGGTGTTGCCGTATCTGCGCGAGCATCGCGAAGACACGTCGCACTGGGCGCAGATCGAACCGGTGGCGGAGCACAACCTGCTTTGACTCAGGCCTGAAGCCGTACCCACACCGACACCAGCACCGTCGCCGCCATCAGCCACGCCACCGCCGCGACCGCCAGCGAAGCTTCGAGGCGCATGCGGTCGACCATCACGTACAGCGTCGCCAGATACACGAAGTACGGGATGATCGACCACATACCGAAGACGATGGTGGTCTTCAGGTCGTCGATCGAACGGCCCTTGCCGACGATGTAGTGGGCGATCAGGGCGAAGGTCGGGAACAGCGGCACCAGCCCGGCGATGTAGTAGTTTTTGGTCTTGGCCAGCATGGCGAGGATCACCACCACTGCCGCGCCGAGCATTGCCTTGAAAATCAGATCCACGTCGTTCTCGCTTAATGGCTCAGGCCGTACTTTTTCACTTTGTCGAACAGCGTGGTCTTGGCCATCCCCAGTTCCAGGCTGGCCTGGGTCAGGTTGCCGCCGCTGCGTTGCAGGGCGTCACTGAGCAGGTTGCGTTCGAACGCTTCCACCGCTTCGGCGAACGCCAGGCCTTGGCCTGTACTGCCCGCGCCGGTTTTCTTGAACGCCGGCAGACCGAGGGCAAAACGCTCGGCGACGTTGCGCAGTTCGCGCACGTTGCCCGGCCAGTCGTGGCTCATCAGGCTCGACAGCGTCTGGTTGTCCAGCTCCGGCAGTGCGCGGTCGAAGCGCAGGGCCGATTGCTGGGTGAAGTGTTCGAACAGTTGCAGGATGTCTTCGCGGCGTTCGCGCAGAGGCGGCAGTTCCAGCGTCACCACGTTGAGGCGGTAGTACAAGTCGCTGCGGAATTCACCGACCTTGCTCGATTCGTCGAGGTCGGACTTGGTGGCCGCAATCACCCGGCAATCCACCGCCACACTCTGGTTCGAGCCGAGGCGTTCAAGGGTGCGCTCCTGTAACACCCGCAGCAGTTTGATCTGCAACGGCAGTGGCATGCTTTCGACTTCATCGAGGAATAGCGTGCCGCCATCGGCGTGTTCGATCTTGCCGATCCGCCGCTTGCCGGCGCCGGTGAAGGCGTTGGCTTCGTGGCCGAATATTTCGCTTTCGAACAGGTTTTCCGGCAGACCGCCGCAGTTCAGCGCCACGAACTGTTTGGTGTGGCGGCGGCTGAAGTCGTGCAGGCAACGGGCGACCAGTTCCTTGCCGGTACCGGTTTCCCCTTCGATCAGCACGTTGGCCGAGGTGTCGGCGACATTGGCGATCAGCTCCCGCAGGTTCTGCATGGCCGGCGAACGGCCGATGATCCGACCTTCAAGGGAATCGCGTTCGGCCAGTTGCCGGCGCAGGGACGAGACTTCGCGATTCAGGCTGCGTTGCTCCAGCGCGCGACGGGCCACATCGACCAGACGCTCGGGGGAGAACGGTTTTTCCATGAAATCGTAGGCGCCTTTCTGCATCGCGCCGACGGCCATGGAGATGTCGCCATGCCCGGTGATCAGCACCACCGGCAGGCTGCGATCACGTTGCTTGAGGCGGGTCAGCAGTTCCAGGCCGTCGATGCCCGGCAGGCGAATGTCGCTGATGACGATGCCGGCGAAGTTGTCGCCGACCTGCTCCAGCGCCTCTTCGGCACTGCCCACGCCGATGCAGGGAATGTCTTCGAGGGTCAGTGCCTGCTGGCAGCCGAGCAGCACATGGGGATCGTCTTCGACGATCAGCACACTAAGGTCGTTGTTCATATTGGCTCGGCAGGAGTAGGGCTTACCAACGGTAAACTGAGGACGAAGGTGGTGCCACCGCTGGCCGGGTGTTCGACACCCAGATGCCCGCCGGTGGCCGCGGCGAGGCTGGCCGACAGGGTCAGGCCGAGGCCCAGACCCTGTTCGCCGGGTTTGGTGGTGAAGAACGGTTCGAACAGATGCTTGCGCGCTTCGGCGTCGATGCCGTGACCGTTGTCGCGTACCCGCAGGCGATATTTGCCGTTGAATTCTTCGCCTTCCAGCCACAGTTCCGGCAGCGGTTGCGCCTGCATGGCGTCAAGGGCGTTGCCGATCAGGTTGACCAGAATCTGTTCCAGTCGTGTCTGGTCGATCTGCACCTGCACATCGTCGAACTGGCGATGCTGTTGCAGGGCGGCTTTTTCGACACGGGCGCCGAGCACTTGCAGCGCGGCATCCACCGCTTTGCCGAGGCTGGCGCGGCCCTTGTCGTCGCCGCGTCGGGCGAAGGAGCGCAGGCTGGCGGTGATCCGGCCCATGCGGTCGATCAGGTCGTTGATGGTCTTAAGGTTGGTGCTCGCGACATCCAGCTGGCCGCGCTCAAGGAAGCGAATGGTGTTGCCCGACAGCGTGCGCATCGCCGCCAGCGGCTGGTTCAGTTCGTGGGCGATGCTGGTCGACATCTGGCCGATGGCCGCGAGTTTGCCGGCCTGCACCAGTTCGTCCTGGGCGCGGCGCAAGGTTTCTTCGGCCTGACGCCGTTCGCGGATCTGACTCTTGAGCCGGTCGTTGCTGGCGCGCAGGTCGGCGGTGCGTTCGGTAATCCGACGCTCCAGCTGATTGTTGGCTTCCTGCAAGGCTTCGCGGGCGGCGAGGCGGGTGGCGATGACCTTGCGCCGTTCGTTCCAGGCGATCAGCAGGAACGCCACCAAGGCAAATGCCACGGCCACCAGAATCCCTTGATTGATCGCCTCGCGCCGCAGGTCCTGCAACGGGGTGAGCAGAGTGAAATTCCACGGGGTGTCGCTCAGCGGCCGGGTTTGCGCCAGATAGCTGATGTTTTCTTCATGGCGGTCCTGTTGGCTCGGCACTTCGCTGTTGGCCGGGAAGGTGAGTTTTTCCACGCCTTCGGACAGGGTTTCCCGGGCCAGCGGTTGCAGCTCGTTCAGCGGGAACCAGTAGTACTGCAGGCTGCGGGCGAGTTTTTCCTTGGTCTCGTCGCTCAGCGCAATTACCGATTTCAGGCGCCGCGCCGGGTCGCTGGACAGAATGATGATGCCGTTTTCATCGCTGACGAATGCTTCCAGGCGCGCTCGCTGCCAGCGTTCTTCCATGGCTTCCAGGCGCACCTTGACCACCGCGACGCCGATGATCTTGCCGTGTTCTTCGAGGCCGTGGGCCAGGTAATAGCCGGGTTCGCCGTTGGTGCTGCCGATCCCGTAGAAACGTCCGGGCTGGCCGCGGATGGCATTCTGGAAGTAGGCGCGGAACGACAGGTCTTCACCGAGGTAGCTGTCGACGTCGCGCCAGTTGCTGGTGGCCATGACGCGACCGGTGGTGTCCATGACGTAGATGGCCCGACTGCGGCTGCGCCGGTTCAGGCCTTCAAGGTAATCGTTGACCGTTTGCCGGTGTTCCGGGGTCGGGTCGCCGAGCAACTGCGAAACGCTCGATTCGAGTTCCAGCAGGCTGGGCAGGTAGGTGTATTTGCTGATCTCGCTTTCGACCGCGCGGGCATGCAGTTCCAGCTGGCGCTGGCCGTTTTCGCCGAGGCTGCGAATGCCGAAGTGTTCACTGGTCCAGAAGCCGATGTAGCCCAGTCCGATCATCAGGGCGATGACCAGCGGCGGCAGGAACAGGTGGCGGATCAGACGGGGTTTCACGGCAAGTGATGGCGGCGTGGCGCGATAGAGAGTGGGGTCGCATTTCATCACAGATGCCTTGGGTCAACCACCCGGATTCCCCGACAGTTGCTGTCGGGGAATCCGGCAGTTTTTTAGTGCTGCAGGATTTTCTCGAGGAAATGCTGCGCGCGTTCGGAGCGAGCATTGATGTCGCCGAAGAACTCCTCTTTCGGGCAGTCTTCGATGATCTTGCCGGCGTCCATGAAGATCACGCGGTCGGCCACTTTGCGGGCGAAGCCCATTTCGTGGGTCACGCACATCATGGTCATGCCTTCGTGGGCCAGCTGCACCATCACGTCGAGCACTTCGTTGACCATTTCCGGGTCCAGCGCCGAGGTCGGCTCGTCGAACAGCATGACGATCGGGTCCATCGCCAGTGCACGGGCGATCGCCACACGCTGTTGCTGACCGCCGGACAGTTGGCCGGGGTGCTTGTGGGCGTGAGCCGACAGGCCGACGCGCTCAAGCAGTTGCAGGCCTTTCTTGGTCGCTTCTTCCTTGCTGCGGCCCAGCACCTTGATCTGCGCGATGGTCAGGTTTTCGGTGATGGTCAGGTGTGGGAACAGTTCGAAATGCTGGAACACCATGCCGACGCGCGAGCGCAGTTTCGGCAGGTTGGTCTTCGGATCCGCAATCGACGTGCCGTCGACCACGATGTCGCCTTTCTGGAACGGCTCCAGCGCGTTGACGCACTTGATCAGGGTCGATTTGCCCGAACCGGACGGGCCGCAAACCACGATCACTTCACCCTTTTTGACCTCGGTGCTGCAATCGGTCAGCACCTGGAAGTCCCCATACCACTTGTTGATGTTCTTGATAGAGATCATACGGCGAACCTTTTTTGCAGACGCTTGACCAGCTGCGAGGCGGCAAAGCTGATGGTGAAGTACACGAGACCTGCGAAGATCAGGAACTCATTCGAGCGGCCAATGATGTCGCCACTGGCGCGCGAGGCGTTGAGGAAGTCCACCAGGCCCACGGTGTAGACCAGCGAGGTGTCCTGGAACAGGATGATGCTCTGCTGCAGCAGCAGCGGGGTCATCTTGCGGAACGCCTGGGGCAGGATGATCAGGCGCATCATCTGGCCGTAGGTCATGCCCAGTGCCTGGGCGGCACCCATCTGGCCCTTGGGAATCGACTGCACGCCGGCCCGGACGATTTCGCAGAAATACGCCGCTTCGAACATCATGAACGCCACGATGCACGAGGTGAACGCGCCGATCGGGGTGTCTTCGCCGGTGATCCAGCGCAGCACGAACGGCACTGCCAGGTAGAACCAGGTGATCACCAGCAGCAGCGGGATCGAGCGGAAATAGTTGACGTAGGCGCCGGCGATGCTCGACAGCAGTTTGCTGTGGGACAGACGCATCAGCGCGAGGAGGGTGCCGAGGATGATCCCGCCGATCACGCCCAGCGCCATCAGCTTGAGGGTCATCAGCATGCCGTTCCACAGGCCGGGGATGGCCGGAACGATGCCACTGAAATCGAATTCCATTATTTACCCCCTACGGAGATCAGGCCGGGCACGGCGACTTTCTTCTCGACCATGCGCATCAGCAGCATCAGGCTCATGTTCAGGGTGAAGTAGATCAGGGTCGCCAGGGTGAAGGCTTCAAACAGGTTGGCCGAGAACTCGGCGGTCTGTTTGGTTTGCGCCAGAAGCTCCATCAGACCGATCAGCGAGGCCACGGAGGAGTTCTTGAACACGTTCAGGAATTCCGAGGTGAGCGGCGGAATGATGATCCGGTAGGCCTGGGGCAGCAGCACGTTCCAGTAGATCTGCGGCAGCTTGAAACCCATCGCGCGGGCGGCGGATTCCTGGCCACGCGGCAGCGCCTGGATACCGGTGCGAACCTGTTCGCAGACCCGGGCGGCGGTGAACAGGCCCAGGCAGACGACAACGCTCAGGTAGGCCGAGGTGGTCGGGTTCAGGTCCTGCTTGTACCAGTCCTGCAGGTTCTGCGGCAGCATGTCGGGCACCAGGAAGTACCAGATGAACAGCTGAACCAGCAGCGGCACGTTACGGAACAGTTCGACGTAGCAGGTCGCGATGCCCGCCACGATGCGGTTCGGCACGGTGCGCATGATGCCCAGCAGCGAGCCCAGCAACAGGGCAATGATCCAGGCCACGATGGCGATGGCGATGGTCCAGCCCAGGCCGGAGATGAACCAGTCGAGATAGGTCTCGCTGCCCACGCCGGTGGACTTGAAGAACACGCCCCAGTCCCAGTTGTAATTCATTAGGGTCTCCCCTCGATTCGATCGATGTACAAGTGCCCGCCTGGGGAAGATCCTTTCCCGTCTGACGTTGAACGTCAGGCACACGCGATCGGCTCGAAAACCACCAGGTCGAGTGTTCCAGTTGAAACCAGCAGGTATTAACTGTCACCCGAGGAAGGATGGGCTCCCTCAGGTGACAAGGTTAGATCAGCGTCAGATTTTTACGTCTGGTGCAGGCTTGTCGCTCGGGTTGGCGATCAGCTCTTTAACCTTTTCGCTCATCGGGAAGTTCAGGTTCAGACCCTTCGGCGGGATCGGGCTTTCGAACCATTTGCTGTAGATCTTGTTGATCTCGCCGGACTTGTAGAGCGCGACGATGGCGTCGTCTACGGCCTTCTTGAAGGCCGGATCGTCTTTGCGAACCATGCACGCGTAGGCTTCAAAGGACTGTGGAGTACCGGTGATGACCCAATCGTCCGGCTTCTTGGCCTTGGCTTCTTCGCCGGCCAGCAGGGCGTCGTCCATCATGAAGGCGACGGCGCGGCCGCTCTCCAGCATCTGGAAGGATTCGCCGTGGTCCTTGGCGGAGATGACGTTCATGCCCATCTGCTTGTCGGCGTTCATCGCCTTGATGATGCGCTCGGACGTGGTGCCGGCGGTGGTCACGACGTTCTTGCCTTTCAGGTCGGCGAAGTCAGCGTAGGACGGCTTGCCTTCCTTGTCTTTCTTGACCAGCAGGCGGGTGCCGATTTCGAAGATGTTGACGGTGAAGTCGACTTGCTGGGCGCGTTCGGCGTTGTTGGTGGTGGAGCCGCACTCGATGTCCACGGTGCCGTTCTGCACCAGAGGAATACGGGTTTGCGAGGTGACCAGGTTGTACTTGGTGTTCAGGTCAGGCTTGTTCAGGTCTTTTTTCAGGGCTTCGACGATAGCGACCTGAATGTCGTGGGAGTAGCCCACGGGTTTACCCGAAGCATCGGCGATGTAGGAGAAGGGAATGGAGCTGTCACGATGCCCGAGGGTGATGGTGCCCGAGTCGTTGATTTTCTTAAGGGTGCCGGTGAGCTCGGCAGCGAAAACTGGTGTGCTGATCAGAGCGGCAGCAATGGCTGCGCCCAGGATATGGGGAACGATGCGCATCAAATTTTCCTCGACATTGTTTTTTTTATGGAGCCGGTTGAGCGGGCCCTTTGTACTTCGAATGCCTGACGGCTCCTGTTGTGTTGGCGCAACAGGCATTCGTCGAAGGAGTGTAGAGCATGAGTCGTGCCAGACCAGTTGCGACAGGTTAACTGGTTGATTTTGCTGGTGATTAAAGTTTTGTGATGGCGTTTTTCAGCCTTTCTGATCCGGTAATCCGAACCGACCGACAGGTCGCGTTCGGAAAACCGAATGCCGATGGTTCAGCGCCAGACGGGTAGCAGGTCCAGGGTGAACAGCAGGTGCGAGACCGCGCAGATCACCCCGAAAAACAACACCAGTGCGATCATGGGCGTGCCGCCCCAGACCCGGTAATGCGGGCTGCCAAAGCGAGTGCGCGAGGCCCGGGCCAGCAACGCCGGGGTGATCACGGCCCAGAGCGTGGCGGCCAGCCCGGCAAACCCGATGGCATGAATGAAGCCTTCCGGCCAGAGGAACCCGCAGATCATCGGTGGCAGAAAGGTGGCGGCAGCCGTTCGCAGGCGGCCCATGGGCTGATCGTCGAAGCCGAGCACGTCGGCCAGATAATCGAACAGGCCCAGGGTCACGCCGAGAAACGAGCAGGCCACGGCGAAGTTGGAGAAGAAGGTCAGCAACAGGTCGACATGGGCGCTGTCCAGGCGCGAACCGAGAGCGCTGATCAGCACATCAATGTTGCCGCCGCGCCGGGCGATGTCCTTGAAGGCTTCGCGGGGAATATTGCCCATGCTGCACAGCATCCACACCAGATACAGGCCCAGCGCGATCAGCGTCCCGCCCAGCAGGCAGGCGCGGATTCGCCGAGGGTCCTTGCCGAAATGCTTCATCAGGCTCGGCACATTGCCGTGGAAACCGAACGAGGTCAGGCAGAAGGGCAGGGTCACCAGCAGGTAGGGCCAGTAACGGCTGTCGCCGCCGTTGAGGTCGAGCAGCGTGGCCGGTTGTACATGGCCGAGCAGACCGCCGAAGGTCAGGAAAAACGCCAGAATCTTCGCGCCAAACACCACAGTGGTCATCCGGCTCACCGCCGAGGTGCTGAGCCAGACGATGAACGCCACCAGTACGGTGAATCCCAGCCCGCCGAGGCGCGGCGACAGCGAGATGCCCATGGATTGCACGGTGTGATGGATCACTGAACCACTGGCGGAAATGTAGGCGTAGGTCAGGGTATAGAGCACGAAGACGATACTCAGACCGTTGATCCGGCTCCAGGCATGCCCCAGCAGATCACGGGTGATGGTCGAGAAACTCGCCCCTTCGTGGTAGTTGAGGTTGGCCTCGAGAATCATCAGGCCCGAATGCAGGGTGCAGAACCAGGCAAACACCAGCACCGCGACCGAACCGTAGAACCACAGCCCGGACATGATGACCGGCAGGGAAAACATTCCCGCGCCGACGATGGTGCCGCCGATGATCATGGCGCCGCCCAGGATCGAGGGCGGCCGTTCGAGGACGGAGGATGAAGCGGGTGAATCGAGTGAGGTGGCACGCATGGCAGGGCCTGCATCGATATTGTTATGAAGAATTCGATCCAGCTCGCCCCTCTCGGAGCGAGCGGCGCTCATCGGATGTTCAACAGTGCTGACAGCCGGCTCACGGCCTGCAACAGGAAACGGTCCTGTCCCGGCAGTGCATCGAACGACAGGCCCACCGGCAGAGCACCCGAGGCCGCTACCGGCACGGTGATGCTCGGCGCTGCCAGGTTGCTGGCCGGGTCGGTATTGCGCACGAACCGCTCGAAATGGCTTTCATCCGCGCAATCAGTCAGCAGTGGCGCGCTGCAACTGACCGTCGGGTAGGCCATCAAGTCCAGTCGGTGATGCTCGAACAGTTGCCGGTACTCCTGCTCCAGCCGGACTTTGCTCATCAATGCCTGCACATAATCGGTGTAGGAAATTGCCGGGCTTTCCAGTTGTGTGGTGAGGATTTTCTTGATGCCGGGGTCTGCGATTTGCGCCAGGACGTCGAGAAAATCCCCGCCACGGCCTTCCTTCATCAGGAAGCGTGGGAAATCAATGAAGAATTCATAGATCGGCAGCGGGAACTGGATGTATTCGTTGATCTCACCGATCACCGCGTCGTCGATCGGTACGATCTCCACACCGTTGCTGGCGAGTGCATCGATGGCGACGCGGCAGTCACGGCTGACGTTGTCGTCCAGATCGGCCCAGAGAAAGCGTTCGGGCAGGCCGATGCGCAGCGGACGATCCTCGGGCAGCGGCGCGATGTGCTGGCCGCTGAGGTGGCCGTGGACGAACCGACAGTCTTCCACCGTGCGTGTCAGCAGGCCCGGGGTGTCCTTGGTCTGCGAGACCGGGACAATGCCGTCGGCCGGATACTCGCCAGTGGTCGGGCGCAGGCCGACGATCCCACAGAAGGCCGCCGGAATGCGCACCGAACCGCCGGTGTCGGTGCCCACCGCGCACGGCACCAGCCCGGCGGCGACGGCGGCGGCACAGCCACCGCTGCTGCCCCCGGCGCTGTGACGTTCGTTCGCCGGGTTGATGACCCTGCCGTGGCTGTGGTTGGCCGAGGTCACGCCGAACGACAGTTCGTGCATGTTGTTCTTGCCCACCACGCGCGCGCCCAATTGCTTGAAGCGCGCCACGATGCCGGCATCGTTCTGCGGCCGGTAATCGGCCAGGCCGGGCGTGCCGGCGGTGGTCGGCATGCCGCGCACATTGATGTTGTCCTTGAAGGACACCGGCAGCCCGTACAGCGGCGCCAGGCGATCGGCATCCGGGGCGTAGCCCAGCGCCGTCGGATCGAGGGTGATGAAACTGTTCAGATGCTGCGCTTTTTTGTGGCGCTCGCGCAGGGCTTGCTGCCAGGTGTCGAGGCAGAGCTCGCCACGGCGCAATCCGTTGACGAGCTGTTCGATGGAAAACTGACTGTACATGGAAGGTCTCGGCGAAAAGAGGAGGGCGCCATCAGCAGTAGCGGTATTGCGGGACCAGACCGTCGAGCGGATTGCCGTCGATCAGGTCGCCACCCAGGCTGCTGATGACCGAACACGCTGCGTTCAGGGCCGTCTGGATCGAGCCTTCGGCCCAGCCGCCGGTGAACGATGCGCCGCAGCCCGCCAGATAAAGACCGGTGTCCTGGCGCGGGTCGAGGGCGGTGCGGAACTGATAGAACAGCCGCTCGGAATAGATGTCATCGCCGGGGAAGTTCAGTTTGAAGGCGCCGAGGGCGTGCTTGTCGGTCAGCCAGTCGTATTCGAGCACGTAGCGCTGATAATCGCCGTCGAGCGGAATCAGGTGGCGGGCAAATTCCGGCGCGCTCATCGCCAGCTCATCCACCAGCCGCAGGCAGCGCTGCACTTTGTCGGTCATGGAGACCATCTTGTGCGAGTCGTCTTCCCAGGTGTAACTGATCAGCACCACGCCCCAGGAGTCTGGATCCTGCGGGGCGTAATCCAGGCAGTACACGCCCTTGACCAGGGTGTCGGTCTGGATGTTCTGCGCCAGGCCGTGTTTGAGCCAGAACTTGTCTTTGGTCAGGATGAACAGCTTGGACGAGCCGACCATGTGGGTTTCGTTGATCGCACGGGCCACGTCACGGTTCACGAATGCCTGGTTCTGCGTCAGCTTGAGATTGACCTGCAAGGCGCGGGTCGTAGTGGTGGTGATCACCCGGTCGCAGGCATAGGTTTCGCCGTTGCTGCCGGCCAGCAGGATTTGCCCGTCGGCGCCCTTGTTGATCGATTCGATGCGCGTGCGGCAAATCATGTCGCGCAGTTGCATGCCGTTGAAGCGGGTGTCGGCGATCAGTTCTGCCAGCGAAGAAATACCGTTCGGCACCAGTCGCTGATTGACCTCCAGCGCATTGACCACCAGCCGCAGGATTTCGGTGAACGAGGCGCGATAGACTGACTGGAAACCCCCGGAACCGATGCCCAGCGAGCCGAACAGGTGGAAGTCTTCCGGTTTGCGCCAGACCTTGCCGCCCGGCGGTTTCTGGCTGGTGAAGATGCGCACCATGGCCGAGTAGAACGAGCTGTCGCCGAAGCAATCCAGATAGCGTTGCCACTCCGGCTGAACTTCACTGAAGTTGTGCTGCTTGAGCAAGTCGGTCAGCAGCAGCGGCGGGGCAAGGCAGGTGCCGTCGTCCAGCTCGGCGCCTTCGCGCAGAAAGGCATTCCAGCCCTGGTGCACGGTACTGAACAACGCCGGCGGCGGCTGCATCGCCGGCCAGTGGTGGGGCTCGCCACGGTAATGCAGTTCGGTATCGACCACCCCCGGATCGGGAAAGGCTTCGGTGGTCTGGATGCCGAATTTGTCGAGGTAGTGGAACAGTCCGACCTCGCTCGGCGGAAAGCGCATGGCGCCCATTTCCGCGATGAACTGCGGTTGTTCTGCATCGAAGCACTGGGTCAGCAAGCGACCGCCAATATGGCTTTCTTCGGCCTCGAACAGGGTCACGCGACGGGCACCGGCACGCAACAGTTCATAGGCCGCCACCAGTCCGGTCAGACCGGCGCCGACGATGCCGATGTGTTTTTGCGCAGTGTGCGCCGGCAGGCTGCCGATGGCCTGGTCGGCGTTGCGCAGGAACTGACCGTAATCGTAAAGCAGGTCGACATAGGGGAAAGACAGGCACGCGGTAGCCTGGCTGGCAGGATTGTTCATGGAGTTCACAGGGGTCATTCTCGGTCGGTCAGATGATGAGCTGCAGGCTTTCGAGCGCGCGGTCGGGATTGAGCAAGAGAATTTTCTTGCCCTGGATTTTCCACTCGCCGTCGAGGTTGATCAGACGATGTTCGACGGTGGCCGGGTAATGCCATTCGCGGTCGCCACGGGCTTCGCAATACAGCAGGTTGCTGCTGGCGACGGCGCTGTACGTTGGCTCTTCAATCGTGATCCGTGGTCGCTGGGCAATGTGCAGGCAGCGGCTTTTCGGCTGCTGGGAAAAGTTGCGGGCATTGGCCAGACGGTTGATGCGCAGGGTGGTCAGGAAGCGGTCTTCATACACCAGCGAGGATTCGTGCAGCGGGCTGCGCTGTTCGCGGGTCATCGGAATCCAGTAGGTGTAGTCGTCGCTCAGCAATTGTTGCCAGGCTTCAAAATCCTGTTGGTCGAGCAGGTGCATTTCGGTCTCGAGCAAACGCTCGATGGCCCGTTCAGTTTGATCGTGGTGCATGGTCGTTCCGCATCAGGTTTTGCCAGGTGTCGTAGAAGTTGCGCATCGCCAGTTCACTGGTGCCGGACACCACGCGCGTCTGGTCGTGGGTTTCGCCCGGTTCGAACAGGCGGGCGACGTTGACCCATTCGTTGGCGTCGCTGTGCAGACCTTCCGTGGCCCGCTCGTACATCTCCACGTCGTCATGGGCGACCATCGAGCACGGCGAGTTGATCAGGTTGTTGTACTGCACGGTCCGCTCCAGCAACTGCACCGGGGCGCCTTGCAGTTCGAAGATCCACGATTCGACGATGGTTTCCTGTGCACTCACCGGGCGGATCACCCGCAGGGTCTGGATCGGGCCCTTGACCATCAGGTTGGGGAAATACACGGTGTTGTGACGGGTGTCGTCGAGAATGGCCCGGGCCTGGTCTTCGCCGTAGCTTTCCACCATCAGTTCCCAATAACCGGGAATGCTCGTGTAGGCCTTGTGGATCGAGTTGCTGACCCCGGTGTGTCCGTGGCCGTTAGGCCAGACGCGGATGCCCATGCCGGCGAAGAATTCGTACGAGCCCATGAACGGCGAGAACAACTCCACGGCCATCGGTGCAGGCTGGCTCTGGTCGTCGGTTTCCTTCCACAGGCGGATGGCTTCGCCCGCCGAGGATTCGTGGGCAATCATCGGGTGGCAGGTGTCGGTCTGGTTGTCGACCACCATCTTCCAGTTGCAGCGATGCCTGTGCAGCAGCGGTTGACCGACCACACGCAGCTGACCTTGCGGAGAACGCATGACCATGTTGTCCAGTGTCGACAGCGACTCGCCGAAAAACTCGTCGAAACCCATACCGGTTTCACTCAGGCGCACGAACACGAAGCCGCGATAGTTGTGCACCGCCGCGACGGGTTGCATACCCTTGTGGGCCGAGCAACTGCTCAGGTCGCAGTCGTCGTATTCCTTTTTCACCGGGATGCTCAGCAGCTCGCCGTCGGTCTTGAACGT
The DNA here is from genome assembly GCF_056626735.1 of Pseudomonas sp. 1. Classification (NCBI taxonomy): domain Bacteria; kingdom Pseudomonadati; phylum Pseudomonadota; class Gammaproteobacteria; order Pseudomonadales; family Pseudomonadaceae; genus Pseudomonas; species Pseudomonas sp. 1. Next base: position 267,605 of record NZ_JBWXMQ010000006.1, read on the forward strand.
CCAGGCGTGATAGGGGCAACGCATGAAGCGACCCACATTGCCACGCGCTTCGGCCAGCACTTTCACACCTTTGTGCGGGCAGCGGTTGTGCAGCACCACGATGTCACCGTTCTTCTGACGCACCATTGCCAGCGGTCGGCCGGCGAGGGTCGCGGTGAAATAGTCGCCGGTCTCGGGGATCAGGCTGTCGTGGCCCAGATAGCACCAGCTGGCGGCAAAGACACGCTGCTGCTCCTGTTCGAACAGTTGTTGATCAAGGAACAGAGATTTGTGCACTTCTCTGCCATTGAAATAGTTGTCCAACGGGGGAGTCCTCTTCAGATCGCCAGCTTCAGGCGCTGGCTTTTCGCCCGGGAAACGCAAGGGTAGATCCGTGCGCTGCAGGCTGCTTCTTGTTCGCTCATGATGAAATCCCGGTGCTCGACGTCGCCTTCCAGCACGTCCAGCGCGCAGACACCGCACTCGCCGCGACGACAGTCGGAGATCGGGTCGAGGCCGGCGGCTTCCAGGGCTTCGAGCAAGCTCTGGTCGGGGCCGACCTCGATGTTCACGCCGGAATCCGCCGCCTCGACCGTGAAGCCTTGGGCACCTTCGTCCCTGGCAACGTTGAACACCTCCAGATGGATGCGATCACGGGCCAGTCCGGCGGATTCGGCATGGCTCAGGATGTCGTTGAGCATCGCTGCCGGGCCGCAGACGTAGAGCCGGTCTGCGGGGCTAAGGTCGGCGAGCACCTGATGAATCGCCGGGCGTTCACCGGACAGGTGCAGGCTCATCCGTTCCTGCAGCAGTGCGCGCAGCTCTTCGGCATAGGCAGCATCGTCAGCGCTGCGGGCAAAGTAATGCAGGTGTGCCGAACGCTTCAGCGCTGTCAGATGGCGCAGGATGCCGGTCAACGGAGTGATGCCGATGCCGCCTGCGATGGCGATGTCGCGGCCGGTCCGGGTGTCGAGCGGGTAGTTGAAGGTGTTGAACGGGCCTTCGAGCTGCACCCGATCACCGGCCACCAATGAGCGCAGGTAGTGGCTGCTGGCGGATTCGTCACTGAGACGGATGGCGAAGGTGAATTGGCCTTCGGCGCTGTCGCCCAGCTCTACGGTTGAGTAATGGCGCCATTCGCCCGAAGGCGCTATCAGCCATTTGAAGTGCGCCCCGGCGTGGGCCGACTCCGTGGCGGCGGGTGCGCCGCTGACGGTGATTTCCTTGATCGATGCCGACAGCATCCGGCAATGGGTAACGGTGTAATTCATGCCGGGTTTTCCTGGGGCAGCGGCGTTTCGTGCAGGTACAGCCAGCGGGTGCTGTGCTGATGCACGCGCAGGATCGCCACGGAAATGCGCGAGCTCTCGCGCTGGTTCTGGCGATGGGTTTCCTTGTAGCGCAGGGCGACGGTCGGGCCTTCGTGCCAGATCGTGTGCAGGTCGCTGATGTCGATCTCAAGGCCGGGTCGGGCACCGACCGCACCTTTGAACAGTTGCTCGACCTGCGCTCGGCCGACGACGGCGGCCGAGGTGGTGACCATGCTGAAGTCTTCGCTGAAGACATCCATCAGCGGCGCGATGGCGGATTCGCCGGCACCGTCGGCATTGGTGAAAACACGATGAATCAGCTCATGCACGTGGTGGATGCTGTGGCGTGCTTGTTCAACCGGGTTGTTGTTCATGGCATTCCTTTGGAGGGTTCAGTTGACTCATTTGAAACAGCGGGAACAGTCCGACCAGCGCGGCAATCGCGAACGTGGCGTGATAGGCCGGGGTCGAGTCGAATTGTTTGAGCAGCAGGTTGTAGATCATCAGAAACAGGGCCGCGCCGACGCTGAACGACATCTGTCGGTTGATGTTCCAGATCACGCTGGCCTTGTGGGTCTCGCCGCCCTTGAAGTCCATTAGCGAGGTGGTTTGCGCGGTGTTGGCGCCGATTCCGCCGCCGATGCCCATCAGGCTGTAGGCGATCACGATCACCCCGATATCGGTCGGTGCATCCACCAGCATCAGGGTGGCGATGCCGGCGCTGTGCAGCAGCATGCCGAGGATGAACAGGCGTCGGGCGCCGATTCTGTTGTAGACCCGGCCGCAGATCAGCATCGCGATGAATGCGCCGATGGCGTAGAGGATCATGAACATGCCGGTCAGGCGTGCGCTGAAGTGCAGGGTGTTCTGTAGAAAGAAGATGCTCATCAGGTTGACCCCGGTGAACACGCCGGGAATCGCGTAATAGATGAAGATCGAGGTGCTGAGTTTTTTGCTCTTGAGCAGACTCAGGTCAATGATCGCGTCGCCTTTGCGACGGTAGTGCAGCAGGTACAGCGCCACGAACATCAGGCCTGCCGCGACACAGGCGATGGCTTCGATGGCAGGATAGTCGCCGCCGTACAGCGACATGCCCATCAGCAGGCTGCCCAGGGCGGCGCTGACCAATAGCAGACCGAGGACGTCCGGGCGTGGCAGGCTGGTGGGGCGGGCTTCGCGGATCCAGAACCACGATAGTCCTGCGGCAATCAGCGAAAACGGAATGTTGCTGTAAAACACCCAGCGCCACGAACTGTTGTCGACGATGATGCCACCGACGGTCGGCGAAATCGCCGGGGCGATCAGGGCCACGGCCATCACCAGCGTGGAGATTTTCGCCCGTTGCTCACCCTGGAACAGGTTGAAGGTCAACGCCTGGCCCACCGGAATCAGCAAACCGCCGCCGATGCCCTGGACGAATCGCCAGATCACCAGCTCATGGAAGCTGTCGGCCAGGCCGCACATCCACACGGCCCCGGTAAACACCAGCATCGAGGCGGTGAGAATCTCGCGGCTGCCGAAGCGCCCGGCCAGCCAGGTGCTGACAGGAATGATCAGCGTCAGACCGAGAATGTAGGCATTGGCCACCCAGGCCACCGAAGAACTGCTTACTTGCAATGTTGCCGAGATACTTGGCAATGCCACGGCAGACATGAATATGTTTATGCAGTCAATAAAAAAGCCGATCAGAAAGATCAGCGCGATCTTGTAGCGATAGTTCATTGTTGTTTCCTCTTTGTCGCAAAGCATAGGGGCGATGGACTTGGAGTGTCGATACGACTATCCTTGAAACAATGTTTGAAGGAATTAAACAGTGAACGCTACCGCCATGCATGCTCATCTGAATCGGGTTCAGACATTTCTCGCCGTGGTCGACTTTGGCTCTTACACCAAGGCCGCGAACTATCTGAGTATCAGCAAAGCCATGGCCAGCCTGCATGTCAAGGCGCTGGAAGAAGTTCTTTCGGCGACACTGCTGATCCGCAATACCCGAAACATATCGCTGACTGAAATAGGTCAGGACTTCTATGAGGAGTTCAAGGGCATTGTCGCGGATATCGATAATGCCTTTGATAATGTGCTCAAGGGTAATAACCGGGTTTCCGGAAAGTTACGAATTAGTTCAACCAGCGAGTACGGCGAGAAGTTCATTCTTCCGTTGATTCCATTGTTCAACGAGCGTTATCCGGAAATCCGCCTGAGCTACAACTTCAACTCGTCGTTGAATGATCTGGTGGCGGAAAAACTGGATCTGGTAGTGCGTCTTGGCAATCTGGCGGATTCGGCCTTCAAGAGTCGCAAGCTGGCGGATTATCAGATCGTGCTGGTGGCGACTCCGGCATTTCTCGAACGTCATCCGGTGGCATTGCCGCAGGATCTGAACGGTGTGCCATGGATTGCCAACAGCAATCTGCAGGCGCCTACGCAATGGGTTTTGCGCGATGATCAGGGGCGGGCGGTGGAGGTCAATGGCATCAGCCATTTCGAATCCAATTCCTCGACGGCGATTCGTTCGATGACCTTGTCGTCGCTCGGCGTCTCGGTGCTGCCGGGCTGGGTGGTCGAGGATGATATCGCCAGCGGACGACTGATTCGCCTGTTGCCGGCCTATGCGTTGCCATCGCAGTCGATCAACGTCGTCTTCCCCAACACCGCGCATCTGCCGCACAAATCCCGGGCGTTCATCGATTTCCTCCTGCTGCATCTGGCGCAGTAACGCGAAAGCCCCTGAATCTCGCGATTCAGGGGCTTTCGTTTGAGCGGCTTGAAGATCAGGCTGCTTCGATCTTGTTGCGGTTCTGCTCGACCTGGTTCAGGTAGGCCGCCAGTTTTTCCTGTTCGGCCGGGGTGGTGAACAGGCCCAGCTTGCTGCGGCGCCACAGAATGTCGTGAGCGGTGGTGGCCCACTCTTCGGCGCACAGGTAATCGACTTCACGGGTGTAGAGACCGCCGCCGATGTGTTCTCCCATGTCGGCCAGATTGTCCACGCCTTCGAGCATGCGCCAGGTACGGCTGCCGTAGGTGGTGGCCCAGCGGCGGGCGATTTCGGTCGGAACCCAGTCGAACCTGTCGCGGATCAGCGCGCTCAGGGCCTGTGGCGTGGTCATGTCTTCACCACCCGGCAGGGTGGCGGTGGCCGTCCAGCTCGGGCGCATCTGGGTGAAGTACGGCATCAACTGCGCCATCGCCGACTCGGCGAGTTTGCGATAGGTGGTCAGCTTGCCGCCAAACACCGACAGCAGCGGCGCTTCTTCGGTGCTGCCGGACAGCGCGAGGGTGTAGTCGCGGGTCACGGCGGACGGGTTGTCGGATTCGTCGTTGCACAACGGACGCACGCCCGAGTAGGTGTGCAGGATGTCGTCACGGCTGATCTGCTTCTTGAAGTGGGCGTTGACCACTTTGAGCAGGTAATCGGTTTCGCCGTCGGTGATTGCCACTTTTGCCGGATCCCCGGTGTACTCGCGGTCGGTGGTGCCGATCAGGGTCAGGTTGTTCAGGTACGGAATGGTGAAAACGATGCGCTGATCTTCGTTTTGCAGGATGTGCGCGTGATCGCCTTCGTACAGCTTCGGCACGATGATGTGGCTGCCCTGGATCAGACGGATGCCGTACGGCGATTCCATCTTCAGGTCGTCACGGATGAACTTGGCGACCCATGGGCCGGCGGCGTTCACCAGCGCTCTGGCAGTGATCGAAAACAGGCTGCCGTCGGCGCGTTCCAGGTTCAGGTGCCACAGGCCCTTGGCGCGACGAGCGCTGACGCAACGGGTCTGGGTGTGAATGTGCGCACCTTTTTCACGGGCGGCCATCGCGTTCAGAACCACGAGGCGGGCGTCGTCGACCCAGCAGTCGGAGTATTCGAAGCCTTTGCTGATTTCGCTTTTCAGCGCGCTGTCGGCACCGAACTTCAGGCTTTTGGAGCCTGCGAGTTTTTCGCGCTTGCCGAGGTGGTCATACAGGAACAGACCTGCGCGGATCATCCACGCCGGACGCAGATGCGGGCGGTGCGGCAGGACGAAACGCATTGGCTTGACGATGTGCGGGGCCTTGGCCAGCAGCACTTCGCGTTCGGCCAGGGCTTCGCGCACCAGACGGAATTCATAATGTTCGAGATAGCGCAGTCCACCGTGGATCAGCTTGCTGCTGGCCGACGAGGTGTGGCTGGCCAGATCGTCCTTTTCGCAAAGGAACACCGAAAGACCGCGACCGGCGGCATCCGCTGCGATCCCCACGCCATTGATCCCGCCGCCGATGACGGCGAGGTCGTAGATCTCGGAGATGGGGGGCGTACGCAAGGTAGAGGTGGACATCGGCTGGCCTCGGGCTCTTTTGATTTTCTGTCTTGGAAATCGAACATAAATGTTCATTTGCGAAAATGGTAGCCCATAAGGACGCGCGCAGCCAGTCGACTTCGATTGAAAAAACTCATCGAAGGACGGTTAAAAGAAAATTTTCGAACATTAGATGCGCATGAGGCGCCGGAGCAGGAGTGATCGTTCCCATGTCGAGGCGTCGAACCGTCCGCGTGGGAACGCATACATTGACGCTCTGCGTCATCTTCTGAATGGGACGCGGAGCGTCCCGGGCTGCATTCCCACGCAGAGCGTGGGAACGAGAAACAAAGGGGGGTTAAACGACTTCCAGACGAATCTTGTGCTGACTCAGCAGTTGCGCCAGGGCCGGCACCGGTTGCTGGTCGGTGACCAGGCAATCGATCAGGCTGATCGGGCCGAGGCGGATCATCGCGTTACGGCCGAACTTGCTGGAGTCCGCCGCCAGGATCACCTGTCGGGCATTGGCGATGATCGCCTGGGACACCCGCACTTCCTGGTAATCGAAGTCGAGCAGGCTGCCGTCCTCATCGATACCGCTGATGCCCACCAGCGCGAAGTCGACCTTGAACTGATTGATGAAATCCACACTCGCCTGACCGACCACGCCGCCATCGCGACGGACATTGCCGCCAGTCAGCAGCACATCGAAATCATCCTTGGCGCTGAGCATCGAAGCGACGTGCAGGTTGTTGGTGATGATTTTCAGATGACTGTGATTGAGCAGGGCGCGGGCGATGGATTCGGTGGTGGTGCCGATGTTGATGAACAGCGAGGCGTGATCGGGAATTTGCGCGGCGATGGCTTCACCGATGCGTTGCTTTTCATCGCGCATCTGATCGGCGCGCATCGCATAGGCGGTGTTTTCGACGCTGGAATCATAGGCGGCGCCGCCATGGTAGCGGCGCAGCAGATTGGCTTCCGCCAGTTGATTGATATCGCGGCGGATGGTTTGCGGGGTAACAACGAACAGCGTGGCCATTTCCTCGATGCTCACATAGCCGCGTTCGCGGACCAGTTCGAGGATTTGCTGCTGACGGGGAGGCAGATTCATGGGGCTTCCTTTGGGCTGCCGTGCAAAATTTGCCCATGATGCCGCAGGAATCCGCTCCCGACCAGTTACATGCCGTTACCAGTCCTCAGACTGGCTTATTCAGCGTCCTCACGTTCCCAGTCGCGGGTACGGCTGACGGCTTTTTTCCAGCCTTTGTAGAGCTTCTCTTTTGCCGCTTCGTCCAGGCTTGGTTCGAACTCGCGCTCGATCACTGCCTTGCCGCGCAGTTCTTCCAGGCTGCCCCAGAAACCGCACGCCAGACCGGCCAGATAAGCTGCGCCCAGCGCCGTGGTTTCGCGCATTTTCGGACGCTCGACCTGAGTGCCGAGGATGTCGGCCTGGAACTGCATGAGGAAGTTGTTCGCCACTGCACCGCCATCCACGCGCAGGGCCTTGAGGCGTTCGCCGGAGTCCTGTTGCATGGCGTCGAGAACGTCGCGGGTCTGGTAGGCGATCGACTCCAGTGCGGCGCGGATGATGTGATCCACACGTACGCCACGGGTCAGGCCGAACAGGGCGCCACGGGCATACGGGTCCCAATAGGGAGCGCCGAGGCCGGTGAAGGCCGGCACCAGATAGACGCCGTTGCTGTCCTTCACTTTATTGGCGAAGTATTCGGTGTCGAGGGCGTCGTTGACGATTTTCAGTTCATCGCGCAGCCACTGTACGGTCGAACCGCCGTTGAACACCGCGCCTTCCAGGGCGTAAGCCACTTCGCCGCGCGGGCCGCAAGCGATGGTGGTGAGCATGCCGTGCCGGGATTTCACGGCTTTGTCGCCGGTGTTCATCAGCAGGAAGCAACCGGTGCCGTAGGTGTTTTTCGCCTGGCCCGGCTCGACGCACATCTGGCCGAACAGCGCAGCCTGCTGGTCGCCGGCGATACCGCCGATGGCGATGCCGCTTTTGGTGCGGCCGTAGATTTCCGACGACGCTTTGACTTCCGGCAGCATCTCGCGCGGGATGTCGAGGATTTCCAGCATCTTCGCGTCCCACTCCAGCGTGTGGATGTTGAAGAGCATGGTGCGCGAGGCGTTGGTGTAGTCGGTGACGTGGACCTTGCCGCCGGTAAATTTCCAGATCAGCCAGCTGTCGACAGTGCCGAACAGCAATTCGCCGTTGCGCGCGCGCTCGCGGCTGCCTTCGACGTTGTCGAGGATCCACTTCAGCTTGGTGCCGGAGAAGTACGGATCGGTGACCAGGCCAGTGGTGTCGCGGATGTAATCTTCATGACCGTCGCGCTTGAGCTGCTGGCAGATCTCGGTGCTGCGGCGGCATTGCCAGACGATCGCGTTGTACACCGGGCGGCCGGTGGTCTTGTCCCAGACCACGGTGGTTTCACGCTGGTTGGTGATGCCGATGGCGGCGACCTGGTCATGGTGCAGACCGGCCTGGGCCAGGGCTTCGACCATCACCGCGCTCTGGGTGGCGAAGATTTCCATCGGGTCGTGTTCGACCCAGCCGGCTTGCGGGTAATGCTGGGCGAATTCGCGTTGTGCGGTGCAGACCACGTTCGCGTCGCGGTCGAAAATGATCGCGCGGGAGCTGGTCGTACCCTGATCGAGGGCAATGATGTAGTTCTTGTTCTGAATGTCGGTCATGTCGATTGCCTTGGACGAAATAAGGGAGAGTGGGCCGTGGCGCGGGCTCTATAAGGGCAGGAGCCCGCGCCGACTGTTTCAAGAAGTTCTTGGTTTGCCGTCAATGGCCGGTTCTGCATCCTTTGTAGCAGGTGTGGCGCCGGTCAGGTGACGGGCAATCAGCCCGCGATACCCGGCAGCGCCGAGGCAGGCACCGACAATCGGTGCAAAAATCGGAATCAGGAAGTACGGGATTTCACGTGCGCCAGTGAAGGAAATTTCACCCCAGCCGGCGAAGAAAGTCATCAGTTTAGGACCGAAGTCCCGGGCCGGATTCATCGCGAAACCGGTCAGCGGGCCCATCGAGCTGCCGATCACGGCAATCAGCAGACCGATCAGCAGCGGCGCCAGCGGGCCTTTCGGCAGGCCGTTGTTGTCGTCGGTCAGGGACATGATCACGCCCATCAGGATCGCGGTGATGATCACCTCGACCAGAAACGCCTGGGCAGTCGACAGCGCCGGGTTCGGGAAGGTGGAGAACACCGACGCCAGTTCGAGGCTGGCTTCAGTGCCGCGAACCATATGGTGAGTTTGTTCGAAATCGAAGAACAGGTTGCTGTACAGCGTATAAACCAGCAGCGCACCGCAAAAGGCGCCGGCGACCTGGGCCAGAATGTAGAACGGCAGTTTGCGCTTTTCGAAGTCGGCAAAAATGCTCAGGGCAATACTGACGGCAGGGTTCAGGTGCGCGCCGGAAACGCCGGCGGTGAGGTAAATCGCCATGCTGACGCCGACGCCCCAGATGATGCTGATTTCCCACAGACCGAAGCTGGCGCCTGCGACCTTGAGCGCGGCGACACAACCCGTACCGAAAAAGATCAGGAGTGCAGTGCCCAGAAACTCGGCCAGACACTGGCTCGAGAGCGAAGGTTGCTGTAACGCAGTTGTCATTGAAAACCTCGGTTTTTGTTGTTGTCTGGCGCGTTGCCGAAAGGGCAAGGCGCGATTTTCGCCGAGGCAGGATCCCCATCCTGTTCCCGGTTTACTGCTGGGTGCTGCGATGACGATAATTCTTGCATTATTCAGATTCGAAAAAATATAGACAAGAAACAAACCTGTCAAAGGTCGAAAGTGAACCATCAGTCACAAATAAACTATCAGTCATGTGAATGATCCTGCAGGTCACCCGGTCTGCGCGGCTGTTATCAGCCTGCAAACTCCGGGAAACGTGGCGTGTGGTAGAGCCTTTTGCACAACGATGGCCTAAAATTCGCCGCAGGATTTTTTGCCACTGCCGAGCCCGGAGCTGCCATGACCCCTGCGTTGGACTTGTTGAAAAAAGTTCGTGCCGAACATCGCGTGCACAGTTACGAACATGACCCGAAGGCCGCGTCGTATGGCCTGGAGGCCGCGGAAAAGCTGGGGCTCGATCCGGCGCAGGTGTTCAAGACGCTGTTGGCGGCCAGTGAGAAGGGTGAGTTGCTGGTGGCCGTGGTACCGGTCGTCGGAAGTCTCGACCTCAAGGGGCTTGCCCACGCCGCCGGAGTGAAAAAAGTCGAGATGGCCGAGCCGGCTGCCGCGCAACGTTCAACCGGTTACTTGTTGGGCGGCATCAGTCCGCTGGGGCAGAAAAAACGCCTGCGTACTTTCATCGATAACTCGGCCCAGCCTTTTGCGACCATCTACGTCAGCGCCGGTCGGCGCGGGCTGGAAGTAGAGCTGGCGCCGGCAGTCTTGGCAGAACACACCCAGGCGAAATTTGCCGACATCGGTCGCCCTTGACGTCTGTATGAAGAAAATTGGCCGGCACTGTCACTGGCGCTGATCCGGCCGGCGCTGCATGCTCGTTCGACTGACACAGGGAGAAGGTTATGCAGCTCGAGTTTCATCAGGTCGATGCGTTCAGTGACCGGCCGTTCAGCGGCAATCCGGCAATGGTCTATCGCCTCGACGCGTGGCTCGCGGACGAACTGATGCAAAAGATCGCCGCCGAGCACAATCTGGCGGAGACCGCGTTTCTGGTGCGCGAAGCACAGGCGTGGCATATCCGCTGGTTCACACCGACCACCGAGGTGCCGTTGTGTGGTCATGCGACCCTGGCCAGCGCCTATGTGCTGTTCGAGATTTATAAGGAAACGGCCGAGCGTCTGGACTTCACCTGCAAGTCAGGGCCATTGAGCGTCAGTCGCGAAGGCGGCACGCTATGGCTGGATTTTCCGGCCATCGAAGCGGTGGAGAAAGGCGTCACCGTGGAGATCGAGCGGGCGCTGAATGTCCAGGCAGTGGATGTTCTGAGTTCCAACGAGCTGTTTGTAGTGTTGGAGTCCGAGCAGGCGGTGCTTGATTGCCAGCCGGACATGGTCGCCCTCGCCAAATTGCCGTGGTTGGGTGCCATCGTCACCGCCCCGGGCAATCAGCATGACTTCGTCTCACGCTATTTCGCCCCGGCCATAGGCATCAATGAAGACCCGGTGACCGGTTCGACCCATTGCAGCCTGATCCCCTACTGGTCGAAACGTCTGGGCAAATCCAGCCTGACCGCGTGCCAGCGTTCGGCGCGGGGCGGCGAGTTGTTTTGTCGGCTGGAAGGCGAGCGAGTGAAGATCGGCGGGAATGCGACGCTGGTGGCCAGCGGCACATTGATGCTGGGCTGAAGCCAAAAAACCAGGGAGCCATCAGGCTCCCTCATTGTTTGCGTGCAGATCAGCGTGCGGCGCTGTAACGGCGGACGCCGTTCTCTGTCGCCGGAATTTGAGCGGCCGTGCTGCCCGACGCCTGGAACAGCACCAGATGTTCCGCTGCCACCCGAATCCCGACATCCGCACCAACCTGATGGTCGGCATGGCTCGGGAAGATCGATTCCAGCTGTGCGCCGGTCGGCAGTTGCAGGCGATACAGGGTCGAAGCGCCGAGGAACGTCTTGCCGACGATCCGCGCTTTCAAGCCACTGTCCGGCGCGTAAACGATGTCATCCGGACGCAGCAGCACATCCACCGCCCCACCGACCGGCCAGGTGTAGGCGCGATTGCCGCGCAGTTCGCCGAGTTCGGTCTGCACCGATTCCGGGCTGCCGAGCTGGCCGCGAATGAAGTAGCCCTGACCGATGAAGCTGGCCACAAACGGCGTCGCCGGTTCGTGATAGAGGTTGTAGGGCGTGTCCCACTGCTCCAGCCGGCCTTCCTTGAACACGCCGACGTGATCGCTGACGGCGAAGGCTTCTTCCTGGTCGTGCGTCACCAGAATCGCGCTGGTGCCACGGGCCTTGAGGATGTCGCGCACTTCATGGCTCAGCTTGCGACGCAACTCGCCATCGAGGTTGGAGAATGGCTCGTCGAGCAACAGCAGTTGTGGCTCCGGCGCCAAAGCGCGGGCGAGGGCGACACGTTGTTGCTGGCCGCCGGACAACTCGTGAGGGAAGCGTTTGCCGAGGTTCTTCAGATTGACCAGTTCCAGCAGCTCTTCGGTGACACGCTCCTTGTTCGGGTGCTTGCGGATGCCGAAGGCGATGTTGTCCGCGACACTCAGGTGCGGGAACAGCGCGTAGTCCTGGAACACCATGCCGATCCGGCGTTTTTCCGGGGCGAGGGTGAAACCGGCGCTGGAGATCACTTCACCGCCGAGAGAGATTTCCCCTTCGTGCACCGGTTCGAAACCGGCAATCGCGCGCAGGGTGGTGGTCTTGCCGCAACCGGACGAGCCGAGCAGGCAGCCGATGTCGCCGGCGTTGAGGTGCAGATTGAGGTTCTGCACCACACGTTGATCTTGATAGCCGCAAGCGAGGTTGCGCAGGTTCAGCAGTAATTCATGACTCATGCGTGGTGATATGCCGGTTCGACGAGGAACTCGAGCAGGGCCTTCTGTGCGTGGAGACGGTTTTCTGCCTGATCCCAGGCGACGGAGCGCGGGTCATCAAGCAGGTCGAGACTGATTTCTTCACCGCGGTGAGCGGGAAGGCAGTGCAGGAATAACACGTCCTCGGCCGCCAGGTCGAGCAGGGCACGGGTGACCTGGTATGGCGCGAACAGTTTGAGGCGCTGGGCGGTTTCCTCTTCCTGACCCATGGAGGTCCAGACGTCGGTACTCACCAGATGCGCGCCGCGCACGGCCTCTTGCGGGTCGCGGACGATGGTCACGCGGTCACCGGCCTTGGCCACGAATTCAGGATTCGGCTCGTAGCCTTCCGGGCAGGCCACGCGCAGCTGGAAGTCGAACTGGATGGCCGCTTCTATATAGCTGTTGCACATGTTGTTGCCGTCGCCGATCCAGGCCACGGTCTTGCCCTGGATCGAGCCGCGGTGCTCGAGAAAGGTTTGCATGTCGGCCAGCAACTGGCACGGGTGCAGGTCATCGGACAGGCCGTTGATCACCGGCACGCGGGAGTTGGCAGCGAATTCGGTCAGGGTGCTGTGGGCAAAGGTCCGGATCATCACCGCGTCGAGCATGCTCGACATGACGATGGCGCAATCGCCAATCGGCTCGCCACGGCCCAGCTGGGTGTCGCGCGGCGACAGAAAGATCGCCTGGCCGCCGAGCTGGATCATGCCGGCCTCGAAAGAGATCCGGGTGCGGGTCGAAGATTTCTCGAAGATCATCCCCAGGACGCGGTTTTTCAGAGGCTCGAACAGTACGCCGCGGTTACGCAGGTCCTTGAGCTCAACGCCTCGACGGATCACGCTGACCAGCTCTTCGGGCGTGCAATCCATCAGGGAGAGAAAGTGCCTTGCGCTCATCATTGACTACCTTTTTGCTACAAACCGCAGATGCTCAAAGCCTTGTTTATCGGAACAACGGGCGAGACCTGCGGCGTAAGCCGCACGGGGGCGACGAAATAGGGGAAGGCGCGATATTGACACTAAATGTCGCGTTTTTCCAATAGGCTACGGTTTTTGCAGAAACGCGTCGGGGTGCAAACAGTGCGAACACTGTGATTTCCGGTCAGTTTTCGAGAGGGCAACGAGGCATTTGTACACTGGCCCCACCGGGCTTGGCAATCAGGCGCGGCGGGGATGGCACAGCTCTGGTCGGTTTGCGACCGGTGAGCCGGCGGTTCGCTTGGTCGGATGCGCAGGTTGAAACATTTGCTAAAGCAAAGTGCTGGGTTATAAATAAATCACGAGCGACGCAGGAAGCCTCCGCATGGAATCGAAAGAAAAACTGTTAATGGAACTGCTGGGCCACACGGCACGCTCATTGACCCACCTCACCGCGTCGATGACCTCGATGTCCTTCGAACTGCTGCGCAGCGATGACGACGTGGTCAAGGCCGCCAGCCGACAGATGATCGACCGCATGGCGACCATCAGCGCCGGGCTCGACGAGCATTGGCGACTGATCGGCGAGCTCACCGGCGTCCACGTCGCCCACGAGCAGATCGAGACCATCCAGGAAATCCAGCTGGCCGCGCCGCCTCAGCTTCCGGCGAACTGACGTGTCCATCGGCGGCCCTGATGGCCGCCGATTCACAAGACAAACGTCGCTGGCGCTGCACCGGGTCGCGGGCCATAGTTTTGTTCCCGCGGGCGTGATTGCCTGCCCAGAACAAGACAGAGACTGGCCATGACCAAGACTCTCCATCACCGTGCCTGCCACTTGTGCGAAGCCATCTGCGGCTTGACCATCGAGACCACCGAAACCGACGGCCAGGTGCAGATCACCTCGATCAAGGGCGATGCTCAGGACACGTTCAGTCGCGGGCACATCTGCCCCAAGGCCGTCGCGCTGCAAGATATCCAGAATGATCCGGATCGCCTGCGTCAGCCCATGCGCCGGGTCGGCAGCGAATGGCTGCCCATCGCGTGGGACGAAGCATTCGAGCTGGTCGCCGAAAAACTCTCGGCGATTCAGGAGCGTCATGGGCAGAACGCAGTCGCCGTGTATCAGGGCAACCCCAGCGTCCACAACTATGGGTTGATGACCCACAGCAATTACTTCCTCGGCCTGTTGAAAACCCGCAACCGCTATTCGGCGACGTCGGTCGATCAACTGCCCCATCACCTGACCAGCTACCTGATGTATGGCCACGGCTTGCTGTTGCCGATCCCGGATATCGATCACACGGACTTCATGCTGATCCTGGGCGGCAACCCGTTGGCGTCCAACGGCAGCATCATGACCGTGCCGGATGTCGAGAAGCGTCTGAAGGCGATTCAGGCCCGGGGCGGCAAAGTGGTAGTGGTCGATCCACGACGCAGCGAGACGGCGGCGATGGCCGATCAGCATTTGTTCGTGCGTCCGGGGGGCGATGCGGCGTTGTTGTTTGGTGTGCTCAATACGCTGTTCAGTGAAGGCCTGACGTCTGAAAGTCATTTGCCGGTGGACGGTCTGGATGAGCTTCGCGCGGCGGTGGCGGGTTTCACCGCCGAAGCCATGAGCCCGTTGTGCGCGGTGCCCGCCGAACAGATCCGCCAATTGGCCCGGGACTTCGCCGCTGCGCCAAGCGCCGTTTGCTACGGCCGGATGGGTGTTTCCACTCAGGCCTTCGGCACGCTGTGCCATTGGGTCGTGCAGTTGATCAATCTGGTCACCGGCAATCTCGACCGCGTTGGCGGTGCACTGTGCACGGAGCCGGCGGTGGATCTGGTGGCCTCGACCTCGGGCGGGCACTTCAATAAATGGCAGAGCCGCGTGTCCGGGCGCCCTGAATATGGCGGCGAGCTGCCAGTCTCGGCACTGGCCGAAGAAATGCTCACCGAAGGCGAGGGGCAGATCCGCGCGCTGATCACCGTGGCCGGCAATCCGGTCCTGTCGACGCCCAACGGCCGGCAACTGGAGCAGGCGCTGGACGGGCTGGAGTTCATGGTCAGCGTCGATCTGTACATCAACGAAACCACGCGCTATGCCGACCTGATCCTGCCGTCCACCTCGGCGCTGGAGAACGATCACTACGACACCACTTTCAACCTGTTCGCGGTGCGCAACGTTACCCGGTTCAACCGGGCGATCCTCGCCAAACCCGAAGGTGCGCTGCATGACTGGGAGATCTTCGTCGGCCTGGCCAAGGCCTTTGCCGCGAAGACCGGCAAGGAGCTGAAACCGACGATGCCGCCGGCGAAGATGATCGACATGGGGTTACGCATGGGCTTGTATGGCGATGCATCCGAGCAAAAATTGTCGCTTGCGACGCTGTTCGATCATCCGCACGGTGTCGACCTGGGAGCGCTCAAACCCAACCTGACTGCGCGGTTGAAGACTGCCAATCAACGGATTCAGGCGGCTCCACCGGAAATCCTCGCCGACTTGGCGCGCTTCGCCGCGTTGCAGGCACCCGCCGCCGATGAGCTGTTGATGATCGGCCGCCGTCATGTGCGCAGCAACAATTCGTGGATGCACAATTATCATCGACTGGTGAAGGGCAAGCCGCGTCATCAGCTGCTGATGAACCCGGACGATCTCGCCAGTCGCGGGCTAAGTGACGGTCAGCTCGTGCGCGTGAGTTCACGGGTCGGCCAGATCGAAGTCGAAGTGCTGGGCAGTGCCGACATGATGAAGGGCGTGGTCAGCCTGCCGCATGGATGGGGCCATGCCCGGCCGGGTGTACAGATGGCGATTGCCAGCGGTCAGCCGGGCTCCAGCGCCAATGACCTGACCGATGAGTGTCAGCTCGACGAGCTGTCGGGCAACGCAGCGCTCAATGGCGTGCCGGTGACGGTGGCAGCGGCTTGAGCATGTCTGTCGGGGAGACCGAGCAGCGCGCTCGGGATTCCGTTACAATGCGCCACCGTGCCGACCCATGAGTCGGAAAGTTCAGCCGAGGTGCTCCATGGATATCATCGAAACGATTAAAGAGCAGATTGCCAACAACACCATTCTGCTTTACATGAAAGGCTCGCCGAATGCCCCGCAGTGTGGCTTCTCCGCGAAAGCTGCGCAGGCTGTAATGGGCTGTGGCGAGAAGTTCGCCTACGTCGACATCCTGCAGAACCCGGAAATCCGCGCCAACCTGCCGAAGTACGCCAACTGGCCGACTTTCCCGCAACTGTGGGTCGGCGGTGAACTGGTGGGCGGCAGCGACATCATGGCTGAAATGTTCGCCAATGGTGAGCTGCAGACCCTGATCAAGGAAGCATCCGCCAAGGCTGCTGCGGCCAAGTCCGAAGCCTGATTGGTTTCTGCCCGGATTTCAGCGAGTCTGAAATCCGGGCGATAAAAAGCCCCGCCTCTGGAAAGAGAGCGGGGCTTTTTAGTGTCTCGAGTTTGGCGCTGACTGATTACTCGTCTTCACCCATCTGCGATTGCAGATAGTTCTCAAGACCGACCTTGTCGATCAGGCCCAGTTGGGTTTCCAGCCAGTCGATATGTTCTTCTTCGGATTCCAGGATGTCCTCGAGCAGTTCACGGCTGCCGAAGTCACCGACGGATTCGCAGTGGGCGATGGCGACCTTCAGGTCGGCATGGCCAGTCTTCTCGATGCGCAGGTCGCACTCCAGCATTTCCTTGGTGTGCTCGCCGATGTGCAACTTGCCCAGATCCTGCACGTTCGGCAGGCCTTCGAGGAACAGGATGCGCTTGATCAGCTTGTCCGCGTGCTTCATCTCGTCGATGGATTCGTGGTACTCGTGTTTGCCGAGCTTGTTCAGGCCCCAATCTTCATACATGCGCGCATGCAGGAAGTACTGATTGATCGCGACCAGCTCATTGGCAAGGATCTTGTTGAGATGCTGGATGACTGTTACGTCGCCTTTCATGATGGGAGTCCTGCCCTAAGTAGCGGTATATAAGGCGGAGTTTGAGCTTGGTATTTATAAGTGTCAAACCTAAGTTATTGAATAATAAATGAAAATTAATCTGAATAAGAATGTTTGTGTTCCGCGTCTAGGCGCTAAGCAATTGATTTTCAGGCATAAAAAAACCGGACCTAAGTCCGGTTCTTCGAATTCGGGATAATTACGCGGCGGTAAATTCTGCCGGGTAGGGGATCGCGGCCTGGGCGGTTTGCAGCTTGGTCAGGGTTTCGCGAACCACTTCCTTCGCCAGGCACGCACATTTGCCGCATTGGCTGGCTACGCCGGTGGCCTGACGAACTTCTTTGTAGCTGCAGCAACCTTCATAGATCGCTTCGCGGATCTGTCCGTCGGTGACGCCAGTGCAGAGGCAAACATACATAAGTGAGAACCGTCGCTGGTTGTGACTCAATTGCGATGGATCTTAATGTTAACGAGAATGATTGTCAAAGTGCTTTCCCGGTGGTTTTCATCGCCAATGCCTGTGACTGACGAACGGTGGTGCATGGCTGAGTGCCAGCCCGGATTTCGCGAAAAACCTTTAAGGACAGTCGAAAAACGCAGTGTATGATGGTCGGCCCTTGCGAAGAGGGTTCGTGTCACAGGGCTGTCGCCTGAGGGTGGCAGGCTGGCGCGGACCCTGAACTTCAAGTTTCTACACCAGGAGATATCAATGAGCGTACTCGTAGGCAAACAAGCCCCTGACTTCACCGTCCCGGCCGTACTCGGCAATGGCGAGATCGTTGACAGCTTCACCCTGTCCTCGGCCATCAAAGGCAAATACGGCCTGGTGTTCTTCTACCCGCTGGACTTCACCTTCGTCTGCCCGTCCGAGCTGATCGCTCTGGACAACCGCATGGCTGACTTCAAGGCGCGCAACGTAGAAGTGGTCGCTGTGTCGATCGACTCGCACTTCACCCACAACGCCTGGCGCAACACCCCGGTCAACAATGGCGGCATCGGTCAGGTGAAATACACCATGGCTGCCGACATGAAGCACGAAATCGCCAAGGCCTACGACGTTGAATCCGAAGGCGGCGTGGCTTTCCGTGGCGCGTTCCTGATCGACGACAAGGGCGTTGTCCGCTCGCAGATCGTCAACGACCTGCCGCTGGGCCGTAACATGGAAGAGCTGATCCGTCTGGTCGACGCGCTGCAATTCCACGAAGAGCACGGCGAAGTCTGCCCTGCCAACTGGAAAAAAGGCGACAAAGGCATGAACGCTTCGCCAGAAGGCGTTGCGGCTTACCTGACCGAGAACGCTGCTGCCCTGTAAGGCGCAACGTCGAGGTACAAAAAAACCGGCCCACGTGGCCGGTTTTTTCATGCTCGGAAGAAACCCGACGAGGATCAGTCGTCGAAGTCTTCCCAGCCGCCCATCTGTTTCCAGCGGTTGACGATGCCGCAGAACAGCTCGGCCGTCTTCTCGGTGTCGTAACGCGCGGAGTGCGCTTCACGGCCGTCGAAGTCGATGTCGGCTGCCTGACAGGCTTTCGCCAGCACGGTTTGGCCGTATGCCAGACCGGCGAGGGTCGCGGTGTCGAAACTGGAGAACGGGTGGAACGGGTTGCGCTTCATGTCAAGCCGCGCGACGGCGGCGTTGAGGAAGCCCAGGTCGAAGCTGCTGTTGTGGCCGACCAGAATTGCCCGTTTGCAGCCGTTGGCTTTCAAGGCCTTGCGCACGCCACGGAAGATGTCGGTCAGCGCTGTTTCTTCGCTGACGGCCATGCGCAACGGATGATCGAGCTTGATCCCGGTGAACTCCAGTGCCGCCGCTTCAACGTTGGCGCCTTCGAACGGCTCGACGCGGAAGAAGTAGGTGTGATCCGGGTACACGAAACCCTTTTCATCCATGGCGATGGTGGTCGCGGCAATCTCCAGCAGAGCGTCGGTGGCCGAGTTGAAGCCACCGGTTTCTACGTCGACGACAACCGGCAGGTAGCCGCGAAAGCGTGCTGCCATTGGATGGCGCGAACCGCCGCCACCTTGACCGTCCAGTTCGTCGTCGAAATGGTCTTCACTCACGCGTGTTCCTCCAGCAGGCGCCAGCGCAGTTTTTCACCGGCGCGCAGCGGGATAACGGTCAGCTCGCCGAAAGGCAGGCTGGTCGGTGCGGTCCATTCGTCACGAACCAGGGTGATGCGATCGGTGTTTGCCGGCAGGCCATAGAAGCGCGGGCCGTTGAGGCTGGCGAACGCTTCGAGCTTGTCCAGAGCGTTGCGCTGTTCAAAGGCTTCGGCGTACAGCTCGATGGCGGCGTACGCGGTGTAGCAGCCGGCGCAGCCGCAGGCTGCTTCTTTGGCGTGCTGGGCGTGCGGTGCCGAGTCGGTACCCAGGAAGAACTTCGCGCTGCCGCTGGTGGCGGCGTCGAGCAGGGCTTCCTGGTGCGTGTTGCGCTTGAGGATCGGCAGGCAATAGAAGTGCGGCCGGATCCCGCCTACCAGCATGTGGTTGCGGTTGTAGAGCAGGTGGTGCGCGGTGATGGTCGCGCCGACGTTGGCCGAGGCCTCGTTGACGAACTGCACGGCATCGCCGGTAGTGATGTGTTCGAACACCACTTTCAGTGTCGGGAAACGCTCGACCACGCGGCGCATGTGCTCATCGATGAAGATTTTTTCGCGGTCGAACACGTCGACGTCGCCACGGGTGACTTCACCGTGGATCAACAGCGGCATGCCGACTTCGGCCATGGCTTCCAGCGCCGGGAAAATCTTGTCGATGCTGGTGACCCCGGAATCGGAGTTGGTGGTGGCGCCGGCCGGGTACAGCTTGGCGGCATGCACGAAACCGCCGGCCTTGGCCTCACGGATTTCTTCGGGCTGGGTGCGGTCGGTGAGGTACAGCACCATCAGCGGCTCGAAACGACTGCCGGCCGGGCGGGCAGCGAGAATCCGCTGGCGATAGCCGTCGGCTTCAGCGGCGTTGCGCACCGGAGGTACCAGGTTGGGCATGATGATTGCGCGACCAAAGGTGCGCGCGACATCCGCAACGGTATTGGTCAACACGGCACCATCGCGAAGATGAATGTGCCAGTCGTCGGGACGCAGCAGGGTCAGGCGGTCGGACATGAGGGAATTCCAGGCGGGTCAAACTGAGGCGAATGCTACCGGAAAAGACTCTTGCAGGCACTCGCTATCAAGTTTTGCGACGAGCGTCCGATATCCCAAAGGTATGCCGTAAAGATGTATGTCTCGGTCTTTTTTGTTGTAGAAGCCAATGGAGCCTCCCGTGCGCCAGCGATATTTAGCCTTGCTCAGTGTGTTTGCCAGCCTTCCCGCGATGGCACTGACCTACCAGACACGTCTGGAGAACATTGAGTGGACGGTCGAAGGCGACAAGTTCGAGTGCCGCCTGACGCAGCCGATCACCGACTTCGGCTCGGGGCAGTTCGTGCGCAAGGCCGGCGAGCAGGCGATCTTCCGTCTGAATGCCTACAACGCGATGCTGGGCGGTGGTTCGGCAACCTTGCTGGCGGCGGCCGCGCCCTGGCAGCCGGGACGCAATGACATCAACCTGGGCAGTGTCAGGATCGGCACCGGCAACGTGCTGTTCAACAGTTCGCAATCGCAGGCCGGCGGGCTGATCAGCGGTTTGCTGGAAGGTCGTAGCCCGGTGGTGCGACGTGCCTCCGGTGATGGACGGGTCTCCGAAGTGCGGCTGCTGCCGGTCAAGTTCAGCAAGGCGTTCAACGACTACCAGACCTGCGTGGCGAAATTGCTCCCGCAGAATTTCGATCAGGTCAAAAACTCGCAGGTCGGTTTTCCGGGCGAAGGCACCGATCTGGACGCCGCCGCGAAAGCCAAACTGCAAGTGATGCTCGAATTCATGAAGGCCGATCCGACGGTCAATCACATTGAGCTCGATGGCTATTCCGACAACAGTGGCAATCGCCTGACCAATCGTGAGTTGTCGCGCCGTCGTGCGCTGGCGGTGGTTGATTTCTTCAAGGCCAACGGCATCGCCGAATCGCAGATCACCGTGCGTTTCCACGGCGAACAATACCCGCTGGTCCCGAACACCAACGCCGCCAACCGGGCGAAAAATCGCCGGGTCAGCGTGAAGTTGGCCCGGGTGGCACCGGTTACCGCCCCAGCACCTCAAGCCAGCACGCCTGCCAATGCAGCGGCGACTTCCTGACCTGTCGGTCATCGTCGCCCTCTCGACAGATTCTGTCGCTTTGTCGTCTTAAGCTGTCGCGCCTCTGTAAATTATCGCGTTTGAGCGGTAGACTCCTCGGCTTTCCGTAGAACCCCGTGGAGTGATGGCATGGCGGACGTAAACAAGGTCGTTCTGGCGTATTCCGGCGGCCTGGACACTTCGGTGATCCTCAAGTGGCTGCAGGATACTTATAACTGTGAAGTCGTGACCTTCACCGCTGACCTGGGTCAGGGCGAAGAAGTCGAGCCGGCCCGCGCCAAGGCGCAGGCCATGGGCGTCAAAGAAATCTACATCGACGACCTGCGCGAAGAATTCGTGCGTGACTTCGTGTTCCCGATGTTCCGCGCCAACACCGTTTACGAAGGCGAGTACCTGCTGGGTACTTCCATCGCGCGTCCGCTGATCGCCAAGCGTCTGATCGAAATCGCCAACGAAACCGGCGCTGACGCCATTTCCCACGGCGCCACCGGCAAGGGCAACGACCAGGTACGTTTCGAACTGGGTGCCTACGCGCTCAAGCCAGGCGTGAAAGTGATCGCTCCATGGCGCGAGTGGGACCTGCTGTCCCGCGAGAAGCTGATGGACTACGCCGAGAAGCACGCGATCCCGATCGAGCGTCACGGCAAGAAGAAGTCCCCGTACTCGATGGATGCCAACCTGTTGCACATCTCCTATGAAGGCGGCGTGCTGGAAGACACCTGGACCGAGCACGAAGAAGACATGTGGCGCTGGACCGTCTCCCCGGAGAAGGCTCCCGACACCCCTCAGTATCTGGAACTGACCTACCGTAACGGCGACATCGTCGCGCTGGACGGCGTTGAAATGACCCCGGCCACCGTGCTGGCGACGCTGAACAAAATCGGTGGCGAACATGGCATCGGCCGTCTGGACATCGTCGAGAACCGTTATGTCGGCATGAAGTCCCGTGGCTGCTACGAAACCCCGGGCGGCACCATCATGCTGCGCGCTCACCGCGCCATCGAATCGATCACCCTGGACCGCGAAGTCGCTCACTTGAAAGACGAGCTGATGCCGAAGTACGCCAGCCTGATCTACACCGGCTACTGGTGGAGCCCTGAGCGTCTGATGCTGCAACAGATGATCGACGCCTCGCAGGTCAACGTGAACGGCGTTGTGCGCCTGAAGCTGTACAAGGGCAACGTAATCGTGACCGGCCGCAAGTCCGACGATTCGCTGTTCGACGCCAACATCGCGACTTTCGAAGAAGACGGCGGCGCCTACAACCAGGCCGACGCGGCGGGCTTCATCAAGCTCAACGCGCTGCGCATGCGCATTGCCGCCAACAAGGGCCGCAAGCTGTTCTGAGTCCTTCGGGGCTGATGTGAAAAAAACGGCCTTGTCGTAGCGACAAGGCCGTTTTTTTTGGGATGCTCTCCTTTGAATTGATCGATACCGGTCAACATTACTGTCCTCATCGGCTGTACATCGCTGCATTGCATGATTGTCCTGCTGCGCGCTTTATCCCCTTTCGAATTTTCCCAATACGGATGTGGTCAGCGCGTGCGTGTCATAAACAATGCAGAACGTTGTTCCCTGGCTTCTCTTGGCGTGTTTGGCCAGGATTTCGATATTGTCTTTAAGTAAAGCATCCGCCCCCGCTTCGGTTAAAAACAGTAATAATCTCGGCGAATGCTTGTTTGAGTGTGGGATTTTTTCAAATAGCAGTTCAATCTCCGAATCAGTGTGTAACTTTCGAATGTCGATGATGTACACCTTGGTCAGCGGTTTTGGAAGTTTAATGGCGTGCGACTCAATATTGGGTGGAGTGTGTACAGCCTCGGTCGGTAAATTATCCTCCTCTTCGAAAGCTTTAAGAAAGTTCTTGTCGTTGTCGAAGTCTGATGGAGCATAGAGAGAACGGTAGTTAAAGTTGAGTGTGATGAAAAACAGGAATAGCAAGTAGAACGGAAAGCTGATCAGGAACCAGACATAGATCTCCCGCTCATTGTTATTAAGAAAAGGCAGGGATACGGCGGCGGAGGTCTCCGATATAAAGGCGAAGATGGCAATGACGGTGATGGGGTTGGGAATTTTTTTGTTGATCTTTAGCATGGTCTTTACTCATGAATGGTCTTTCTCGTCGTTTTGATGTGGTTGGGTGGTCGAGTTTTAAGTTGGCGGGCGGATAAGGATTTCGGTATCTGGTGTTTATATTAAATTCCAGAGTTGCGATATGTGTAAGTTGTTTCAGTTGTTTTTAGTATCTGTTCATTGAACCGGGTTTTGGTTTTTCAGTCTGTTACGAGCGCCGCCGCGAAGGACGTGGAGAGGTGTGGAGTTCCTGATGCAGACTCATGATTTTCTATAAGTGAGTCTTTTCTGTAGGAATAATCTTTATTGCCTGTAGGAGGCGTCTCTCGGTGCTGGTGTAGAGGAACTTATCCATGCCATGGGTGAAATGACTACGTTATTGTGCCGGTTCTAAAAATTCGAACAGCGAAACTGGACTTGCCAATGAATAAAGTGCTGATCGTGGATGATCACCCCGTCATTCGTCTTGCGGTACGTATGCTGATGGAACGTCATGGCTACGAAGTCATTGCAGAAACCGATAATGGCGTGGATGCGTTACAACTTGCTCGTGACCAGATGCCGGATATCGTCATTCTGGATATCGGTATTCCGAAACTTGATGGCCTGGAAGTCATTGCGCGTCTTACGACAAGTGCGATGCCATTGAAGGTGCTGGTACTGACGTCCCAGTCACCGGGACACTTTTCCATGCGCTGCATGCAATCGGGGGCAGCGGGTTATGTTTGCAAGCAACAGGATCTGACGGAGTTGCTGAGTGCAATCAAGGCGGTACTGTCCGGGTACAGCTACTTTCCGAATCAGGCGTTGCATACCGTGCGGACAAGCCTGGGTAATGCCAGCGAGGCCGATATGGTAGACCGCCTGTCCGGGCGCGAAATGATGGTGTTGCAGCAACTGGCGCGCGGAAAGACCAACAAGGAAATTGCCGACGGGATGTTTCTCAGCAACAAGACCGTGAGTACCTACAAGACCCGATTGCTTTTGAAGCTCAACGCGCGTTCGCTGGTCGATTTGATCGAACTGGCCCAGCGAAACGGTCTGGTCTGAGGTTTGAGTGGCTGACGGATCATGGGCGGATCGAAATCAGCGTGCGACAGAAAGAGAAAAGCCTCCGTTTCGGGAGGCTTTCAAATGTCAGAGATCAAAATCGTAATCGGCCAATTGCTTTTGCAGTCGGCGCTCCTCAAGCAGGTTGTCGATGGTTCGGCGTTTGCTCAAGTTGGTCTTGGCGACTTCAACCACAGGTTCGGCATCGTCGGCCTCCGTGGCGATAAAGTCGTCGTCCGCTTCCAATTGCTCTTTGCTGGTGCTCATAAGGTCAACTCCAGGCTAAGACTGCCTTTGGCGCTCCTTATATCGATATTCCAGCAGATGGTAAAAAAGATTTTTTCAATCGATAAATCAATAAAACCAATACCCGCTCAATCGTCAGAAGTTTTGTGCTTGTATTCACACAGATCTTCGATCCGACAGCTGCCACAGCGGGGTTTGCGCGCCAGACACACGTAGCGTCCGTGAAGAATCAGCCAGTGGTGCGAGTCGAGAAGGTATTCTTTTGGCACAAACTTCATCAGCTTCTTTTCGACTTCAACCACGTTTTTCCCTGGTGCAATGCCGGTGCGGTTACTGACCCGGAAGATATGAGTGTCCACGGCCATGGTCAGTTGGCGGAATGCGGTATTGAGCACGACGTTAGCGGTCTTGCGGCCAACGCCGGGCAAGGCCTCCAGCGCTTCGCGCGTCTGCGGGACTTCGCCATTGTGCAGCTCGACCAGCATGCGACAGGTCTCGATCACGTTTTTGGCCTTGCTGTTATAGAGGCCGATCGTCTTGATGTACTCGGACAACCCATCGACGCCCAAGGCGTGAATGGCCGCCGGCGTGTTTGCCACCGGGAACAGCTTCGCCGTCGCCTTGTTGACCCCGACGTCTGTGGATTGCGCGGACAGAATCACCGCGATCAACAGTTCGAAAGGCGAGGAATAGGCCAGTTCGGTCTTGGGCTCGGGGTTGTCCTCGTGAAACCGGCGGAAGATCTCCAGACGTTTTGCGGCATTCATGGGTGATGCGTTTCCTCGGGTAGGGCGGCAGGGCGAGTCCAGGCCTGACGGGCGGCCAGTAACAGTCCAAGCAGTATGAAGGCGCCGGGAGCCAGCGTCGCGAAATGCAGGCCATCACTGAACAGAATCAAACCTTGCCAGTGTTCCGACAGGTGATGGCCGATGCTGCCTTGACCGATCAGCTCACGCAACACCGCGAGCACAATCATCAGCGCGGCAAACAGGCCACCCAGTTTCAGACGGCTGCGGACCGGCTGGCAAAAAAAACCACTGTGCTCCAGCACGACGCACTGCAAGCCGAGCAGCGCTGCATAAAGACTGAGCAGGTGATGCCACTGCATCGCGCCGCGTTGCAGAAAAATATCGGCGCAGCCCGCCAGGGTCGCTGCCAGCATCACACTGACCGGTAGCAGGCTTTCGCTGCTCAGGCGCGAGCGCAACGGTGCCATGCACAAGCCGTAAATGCCCACGACAACCGTAAACATCACCAGCGTCGCCAGCGCACCTGCCATGGAGTCGGTGGTGCCGATCAACAGCACCAGCATCATTGAGTTCGACAGAGTTGCTGTCGTGTTCATGGCGCGCTCCCGAGCAGGGTCGTTCGGTGTTCATCGAAGTAACGCAGGGCATCGTGGATGGCGTTGATGGCCGCACGGGAGGTGATGGTCGCCCCCGCGATCTGGTCGAACTGCCCCTGATCCTTTTTCAGCGCCCATCCGGCGTCGGTCGGTTGGTTGCTCGATTTTCCGGTGAAGTTCTGAAGCCAGCTATTTGGCCAATCGCCGAGGTGCCCACCCAGCGACGGCGTTTCGTTTTGCTCGAGGGTTTTCACACCGAGCAATCGGCCATTGGCATCGATGGCAATCAACAACTCGATCTGGCCGGCATAACCCTGGGTCTGGCTGCGCAGCAGGATCGCCACGGGCTGGCTGCCTTTGGTCGCCCGATAACCGCCCAGTAGCTGGCTATGGCTCAGGTTGACGTCGGTCAGCGTCAGAGGTTGTTCAAGCGGCAGATTGTCGTAAGCGTCGATCGGCAGTACGTCCAGCCATTTACGATTTTCAAGAAGCCGCTGTTCGGCGGCGATCTGCGGCGCATTGCTACGTTGCACCAGCCATGTCACGCCGATGCCCAGCGCGGTAATCATCCCCAGTGTGATGAGACTGCTCGTCCGGTTCATGGTGTCACCTGCGCCTGACGAGCCACCGCGAAGCGCTCCAGCGCCGGCACGCACAGGTTCATCAACAGCACCGCAAACGCCACCCCGTCGGGGTAACCGCCCCAAGTGCGAATCACGTAAGTCAGCAACCCCACGCCGACGCCGAACAGCAAACGGGCGAGTGGGCTTTTAGCCCCCGACACCGGTTCGGTGACGATGAAGAACGCACCCAGCATGGTCGCGCCACTCAGCAGGTGAAACAGCGGCGAGCCGTGGGAGTCGGATCCCGAACCGTTCCAGCACAGCAGGCTGATCACCAACAGGCTGGCGAGCATGCCGACCGGCGCGTGCCAGCCAAACACCCGACGTTGCAACAGGAACAATCCACCGGCGAGGAACGCCAGGTTCACCCATTCCACGCCGTGTCCGCCAAAGCGACCGAATGCCGGATTGCCGACAAACAGTTCGTCCATGGTCAGGCTTTTATTGATGCGCAGACTGTCCAGCGCGGTGGCCTGAACCCAGGCGTCGGGCTGCGCGCCAAGGTTGAACACCTGGCCAAAAGCTGCCGTCAGATCCATGCCATGAGCCGGCCAGTGTGTCATTGGCTGAGGGAACATCACCATGGCCAGTGCGAAGCCGAGCATGGCCGGATTGAACGGGTTGCGGCCCACGCCACCGTACAGATGTTTGCCCAGCAACAGGCCCGAGGCGATTGCCGTGACCGTCAGCCACCACGGGCAATAAGGCGGCAGGGCAATCGCCAGCAGCGTGGCGCTGACCACTGCGCTGCCGTCGGTCAAGGTGGCCTGCATCGGTTGTCGACGCAGGTGTGTCACAACGGCTTCAACGCTCAAAGCCGTGACGACCGACAAGACCAGGTTGATCAACACGCCCCAACCGTAAAACCAGAACAACGCCAGCCATCCTGGCAATGTCGCCAGCAAAACCAGCTTCATTGCCTGTTGCAGGCGCTCGTCTCTGGTTTCAATGGATGACATGGGCTTGTACCTGCCGCTCTGCTTCCTGCAGGCGGGCGCGGGCTTTTTCGAGGATGTCGGCGGGCGTGCCGTCGCGCCGTTGCAGCTTGTTCAGGTCGGCGCGAGCGTAGGCCAGTTCGGTTTTCAGTTGGCGAAGCCGGTCGTCGATCGGGCGTTTCTCGACGCGCACAAGCTCCGGCGCCGGTTGATCGCTGGCGGCTTCGGCGTTGTGCAGCGCCTGTTCGGCGTCACGCAGCGCTTGCTCCAGTGAGGCGATTTCAACTGCGGGAGCCTCTGCGGTTTGCGCTTTTTTCAGCTCGGCGCGGCGCATCGCCAACTGGATCTTCGCCCGTTTCAGATCGGCGTCCTTCGCCGGGGCGGCTGAGACAGGCGCAGGTGCCGCGCTGCTTTCCAGCTTCGCCAGTGCCTGTTCGGCGGCTTCGAACTGCTGCTGCAGGACGATCAGTTGCGACTGCTGATCGAAGGTCGGCGGATGACCGAACGCCTTGAGCGACTTGTTCAATTGCGCCCGGCTCATGGCCACGTCGATCTTGGCTTTTTTCAGCGCGGCATCGGCGGTTGCGGCTTTTTGCGCGCGCACCCGTTCAAGTGCCGCCTGCACCGGATCGAGCGTGTTGGCGGCGACTTCGACCTGTGCCGCACGCTGCGCCCGGGCTTCGCGTTCGGCCTGCTTCTGCTGTTCTTCGCGTTGCAGGCGAGCATTGCGCCGTTCGAAACGTTGCCGTGCGTGATCGCGTTTGGCCGCGCGGGCTTGCTGTTCTTCAAGGCTGGCAGCCAGGCCGCCGACCACCGGCAGCGTGCCCGGCGGCAGCGGGTGCATCTCGATGCAATCGACCGGGCAGGGCGCCACGCACAGATCGCAACCGGTGCATTCGTCGATGATGACGGTGTGCATCAGTTTTGCCGCGCCGACGATGGCGTCGATCGGGCAGGCCTGGATGCACTTGGTGCAGCCGATGCATTCGGCTTCACGGATGAAAGCCACCTGCGGCGGCGCCGAACCACGGCTGATGTCCAGCTCGAGTACCGGTATTTTCAACAGTTCGGCCAGCGCCGCGATGGTTTCGTCGCCACCCGGTGGGCACTTGTTGATCGGCTCGCCGTTGGCGATGCCTTCAGCGTAGGGTTTGCATCCGGGATGGCCGCACTTGCCGCATTGGGTCTGCGGCAGCAGGGCATCGATGCGTTGAATCAGACTCATGTTTTGATCAGTCCACTGAATCCGAGAAAAGCCACGGCCATCAGTCCGGCACCGATCAACAGGACCGGCAAACCACGAAAGGGCAGGGGAATATCGTTGTCGGCCATGCGTTCACGCAAATCGCTGAACAGGCTCAACACGAGCCAGAAACCCAGACCGGCGCCAAGACTCAGCGCAATCGCATGAAACAGGCCTTTATCCGTTTGCGCGTTGATCAGCGTCAGCCCCAGTACACCGGCATTGCCCAGCAGCAGCGGCCACAAGCCATCGAATGGCAGCGTGGGTCGCCAATGCGCCAGCAGTTTCAACAACGGCGCGATCAGCAGGGTGCTCAACGGCAGGAACACAAACAGCCGCAGGAATTCCAGTTGCAACGGCACCAGCAGCCAATGCCAGATCGCATAACCCGCCACGCCGACAATCAACATCAGACACAACGTTGCCAGCCCCAGCGCATGCACTTGACGGCGTTCACCCGCCAGCAGCGGATCGACGCCCAGCGGCCAGTGCAACACGAAGTTGTTGATCAGCGCAGCACTGAAGAGCGTAAGCACGAGTTCGGTCATGGTTCTGCCGGTGGCAACGGGCGTATGTCACTTAAGGTTAGGCATTTATCCGGGAGCCGTGGAACGCGGGCCGGATATGAAAAATCCCACAGGCGCACGGAGCACGCCTGTGGGATCAGTCAGGGCAGAACCTTACTTGATGCGCTGACCCGGCTTGGCGCCGCTGTCCGGGCTCAGCAGGTAGATTTCTTCACCGCCAGGGCCGGCTGCCATCACCATGCCTTCGGAAATGCCGAACTTCATTTTCCGTGGCTTGAGGTTGGCGATCATCATGGTCAGGCGACCGTCGAGTTTCGACGGATCCGGGTAAGCGCTCTTGATCCCGGAGAACACGTTGCGTTGCTCGTCACCGATATCCAAGGTCAGACGCAGCAGCTTGTCGGCGCCTTCAACGTGTTCGGCCTTGACGATCAGCGCCACGCGCAGGTCGACGGCGGCGAAGGTGTCGAAGTCGATTTCCGGCGCCAGCGGATCCTTGGCCAGTTCGCCGTTGCCGGCAGGCGCGGCGGCGCCGGTGTCGGTCTGGCTGGCGGTCAGGTCTTCTTTCGAGGCGTCGGTCATGGCTTGCACTTTTACCGGGTCGATGCGGGTCATCAACGGCTTGAATTCGTTCAACTGGTGGTTGGCCAGCAGGGTGGTGTGGTCGTTCCAGGTCAGCGGGGCGACGTTGAGGAACGCCTCGGCATCGGCGGCCAGCAACGGGAGCACCGGCTTGAGGAAGATCACCAGTTGGCGGAACAGGTTGATCGCGGTGGCGCAGACCGCCTGGACTTCATCCTGCTTGCCTTCCTGCTTGTTCAGCGACCATGGTGCCTTGTCGGCGATCCAGGCGTTGGCGCGGTCGGCCAAAGCCATGGTTTCGCGCATGGCACGGGCGAAGTCGCGGGCTTCATAGGCATCGGCGATGCTCGGCGCGGCGGCCAGGAACGCTTCAGTCAGTTCCGGTGCGGCGTTGTTGTCCACCAGCAGGCCGGCGTTGCCCTTCTGGATGAAACCGGCGCAACGGCTGGCGATGTTGACGACTTTGCCGACCAGGTCGGAATTGACCTTCTGCACGAAGTCTTCGAGGTTCAGGTCGAGGTCGTCCACGCCACGGCCCAGTTTGGCCGCGTAGTAGTAGCGCAAATACTCCGGCGACAGATGGTCCAGGTAGGTACGGGCCTTGATGAAGGTGCCGCGGGACTTGGACATCTTCTGACCGTTGACGGTCAGGTAGCCGTGAACGTTGATGCCGGTCGGCTTGCGGAAACCCGCGCCTTCGAGCATCGCCGGCCAGAACAGGGCGTGGAAGTTGACGATATCCTTGCCGATGAAGTGGTACAGCTCGGCGGTGGAGTCCTTGCCCCAGAACGCGTCGAAGTCCAGCTCCGGCGTACGGTTGCAGAGGTTCTTGAAGCTGGCCATGTAGCCGATCGGCGCGTCCAGCCACACGTAGAAATACTTGCCCGGCTCGCCGGGGATCTCGAAGCCGAAGTACGGCGCATCGCGGGAGATGTCCCACTGTTGCAGGCCGGCGTCCAGCCATTCGGCGATCTTGTTGGCCACGGCGTCCTGCAGGGTGCCGCTGCGGGTCCAGGCCTGCAGCATTTCCTGGAAGTCCGGCAGCTTGAAGAAGAAGTGCTGGGAATCCTTGAGCACAGGGGTGGCGCCGGAGATTGCCGACTTCGGATCCTTCAGGTCGGTCGGCGCGTAGGTCGCACCGCATTTTTCGCAGTTGTCGCCGTACTGGTCTTCGGTGCCGCATTTCGGGCAGGTGCCCTTGATGAAGCGGTCGGCCAGGAACATTTTCTTTTCCGGGTCGAAATACTGGGTGATCGAACGTTGGGCGATGTGCCCGGCGTCACGCAGCTTCAGGTAGATCTGGCTCGACAGCTCACGGTTTTCTTCGGCGTGAGTGGAGTGGAAGTTGTCGAAGTCCACCAGGAAGTCGGCAAAGTCGGCGCTGTGTTCAGCCTGGACGTTGGCGATCAGTTGTTCCGGGGTGATGCCTTCCTTTTCCGCGCGCAGCATGATCGCCGAACCGTGGGCGTCGTCGGCGCAGACATAAATGCACTGATTGCCGCGATGCTTCTGGAAGCGCACCCACATATCGGTCTGGATGTATTCCAGCATATGGCCAAGGTGGATCGAACCGTTGGCGTAGGGCAGGGCGCTGGTGACGAGAATCTTGCGTGGTTCGGACATGTGGGGCTTCGCTACTTGATGAAACGGAGGTCGGCCACTATAAAGCGCCGGGAAAGATATTTCACCTCTGCAAATCGTTGCCGGACATGCCGTCCGGAGGACAGAAGGGGTAGGATACCCGCCATCTTTTCCCAGTCTTGTTATCGGAGTTGCCCATGAGCGCCGTCACTCGCGCAGCGGTGGAAGCCGTCCTCAGCCAATACACCGACCCTTATCTGAACCAGGATCCGGTCAGCGCCGGTTGCGTGCGCAACATCGAAATCACCGGCGATCGCGTCAGCGTGCAGCTGGAAATCGGTTATGCCGCCGGTCTGTTCAAGAGCGGCTGGGCGCAATTGCTGCAACTGGCCATCGAAAACCTCGACGGCGTGGTGACGGCGAAGGTCGAGGTCAACAGCGTGATCGCCGCGCACAAGGCCCAGGCGCAGATTCCGGGGCTGGCCAACGTCAAGAACGTGGTCGCCGTGGCGTCGGGCAAGGGCGGCGTGGGCAAGTCCACCACCGCCGCCAACCTGGCGCTGGCACTGGCCCGCGAAGGCGCGAAGGTCGGGATTCTCGACGCCGATATCTATGGCCCGAGCCAGGGCATCATGTTCGGCATTGCCGAGGGCACCCGCCCGCAGGTCAAGGATCAGAAGTGGTTCGTGCCGCTTCAGGCCCATGGTGTGGAAGTGATGTCGATGGCGTTCCTGACCGACGACAACACGCCAATGGTCTGGCGCGGGCCGATGGTCTCCGGCGCGCTGCTGCAACTGGTCACGCAAACGGCGTGGGGCGACCTGGATTATCTGGTGATCGACATGCCGCCAGGCACGGGCGACATCCAGCTGACCCTGGCGCAGAAAGTCCCGGTGGCCGGCGCCGTGATCGTCACCACCCCGCAGGATCTGGCGTTGCTCGATGCGCGCAAAGGCGTGGAGATGTTCCGCAAGGTCAACATTCCGGTGTTGGGTGTGGTGGAAAACATGGCCGTGCACATCTGCTCGAACTGCGGTCATGCCGAGCATCTGTTCGGTGAGGGCGGTGGCGAGAAGCTGGCGACCCAGTTCGGCGTCGAGCTGCTGGCCTCGTTGCCGCTGTCGATGCTGATCCGCGAACAGGCCGACGGCGGCAAACCGACGGTGATTTCCGAGCCGGACAGCCAGATCGCCATGGTCTATCAGGAGCTGGCCCGCCATGTCGGCGCGCGGATCGTGTTGCAGGAAGCTGCTTCGCCGGCGATGCCGAACATCACCATCAGCGACGATTGATTTTGCCGCGGCGCTAAAAAAACTGTGGGAGCGAGCTTGCTCGCGATAAGGCCATGACATTCACTAATGATGGTGACTGTTGTACCGCTATCGCGAGCAAGCTCGCTCCCACAGAGTTTGTGGCAGGGCTTAAATGCGCAACCCGCCATCCATCTCCAGAATCCGGCCGGTGTAGTAGTCGTTCTCGAAGATGTACGCCGCCGAGTGGGCGATCTCTTCCGGCTTGCCCATGCGCTTGAGCGGAATGCCCGAGGTCATTTTCTCCAGCGCTTCAGGCTTCATGCCCAGGGTCATCTCGGTTTCGATGAAGCCCGGTGCAATGCCGGCCACGCGAATGCCGTAGCGCGCCAGTTCCTTGGCCCAGGTCACGGTTGCCGCAGCGACACCGGCCTTGGCGGCGGAGTAGTTGGTCTGGCCGACGTTGCCCGCGCGGGAGATCGACGAGATGTTGATGATCGCGCCGCTGTTTTTCAGCTCGACCATTTTCGCCGCCACTTCACGGGTGCAGAGGAACACGCCGGTCAGGTTGACGTCGATCACCGCCTGCCACTGGGCTAGGCTCATCTTGGTCATTTCGCCATCCTTGACCTTGAGCAACAGGCCGTCGCGCAGGATCCCGGCGTTGTTGATCAGGCCGT
Source organism: Pseudomonas sp. 1 (assembly GCF_056626735.1). NCBI lineage: Bacteria > Pseudomonadati > Pseudomonadota > Gammaproteobacteria > Pseudomonadales > Pseudomonadaceae > Pseudomonas > Pseudomonas sp. 1. The sequence goes on from NZ_JBWXMQ010000006.1 coordinate 300,848, forward strand.
GGATCGCGCCGAAGTCTTCGGCGACCCGGGCGACCATGTGCGTCACCTGCTCTTCGTTGGCGACGTTGCACAGGTAGCTGCGCGCCTCGACACCCTTGGCCTTGCAGGCCGCGACCGCGTCGTCGAGTTTTTCCTGGTTCAGGTCAACCAGCGCCAGCTTCGCGCCCTTGCCCGCTAAATACTCGGCCATCGAGCGGCCCAAGCCTTGGCAACCGCCAGTGATAATGATTACTTTGTCGTTGAGTTGCATTCGCATGCCCCCGAGAGCAGGTCAGAGTGGTGTCCTTTAAAGAGCCTCTCGATCTGCGCCTGACATGGCCCGGCTGCACATGAGAACTGCCCCTGAGGCGACTGATACTTATCCGTGTCGCCTGTCCGTTTTTTCGACGGATTCTATTTAAGGAGTCATAAATTGAGCGTTGAAGCGGCTAAGAATGCCCGAGAATTGCTTCTCAAGGAATACCGTGGCGTGCTGTCGACCCACTCCAAATCAATGCCCGGTTTTCCGTTTGGCTCGGTGGTTCCTTACTGCCTGGACGAGCAGGGCCGGCCGCTGATCCTGATCAGCCGCATCGCCCAGCACACCCACAACCTGCAGAAAGACCCGAAATGTTCGCTGCTGGTGGGGGAGCGCGAGGCTGACGATGTGCAGGCCGTTGGTCGCCTGACCTATCTGGCCGAAGCAGAAAAACTCGAAGACGCGGCCGCCATCGAGGCTGCCGCCGAGCGCTACTACCGTTATTTCCCCGATTCGCGGAATTACCACAAGGCTCACGATTTCGATTTCTGGGTGCTCAAACCCGTGCGCCATCGCTACATCGGCGGTTTCGGCGCGATCCACTGGGTCGATCACCTGACCCTGGCCAACCCCTTCGCCGGCAAGGCCGAAATCAGCATGGTCGAGCATATGAACAGCGACCACGCCAAGGCCATCGCTCATTACGTCGACTTGGCAGGGCTGCCGAAAACGGAACCGGCGCAAATGGCTGGTATCGACACCGAAGGCATGCACCTGCGCATTGGTCAGGCGCTGTACTGGCTGCCGTTTCAAGCGCCTTGTCATACGCCGATACAAGTGCGCGAGGCCTTGGTTTCTCTGGCTCACGCCGAGGTCTGGCCAAAAAATGCCGTGGCCGATGCTTGAATTCACGAAAGGGCGACGTCATCTAAGGCTTACTGCAAGGCATTTCTTGCGTTGAGGAAACTTTGATGCGCCCTTTTTTGTTGCTCTTTCTGCTGTTCCCGGTGTTGGAGCTGTTCGTATTCGTCAAAGTGGCAGGATCGATCGGATTTTTCCCGGCCCTGCTGCTGATTATTCTCGGCTCGATGTTCGGCGTGTTCGTGCTGCGCATCGCCGGGCTGGCTACCGCACTGCGTGCCCGTGAAAGCCTGAACCGCGGCGAACTGCCTGCGCAAACCATGCTCGAAGGCCTGATGCTGGCCCTGGCCGGTGGTCTGCTGATCCTGCCGGGCTTCATCAGCGACGTGTTCGGTCTGGTGCTGCTGTTGCCGTTCAGTCGTCGACTGGTCGCCAACAAAATGCGCCAGCGCGCCGAAGAGCAGGCCATGCGCCAGCGAGCGTTCGCCGATGACCTGCAACCTCGCGGCGGTCCGGCACCGCGCCAGCCTCTCGGCCGCGAAGGCGATGTGATCGAAGGCGAATTCGAACACCGCGACACCAAGTAACTTCTGTATCGACACGGCACCTTCGGGTGCCGTGTTCGTTTGCGGGGCGAGTTCATGCAGCCGCGTGAAAATTTTTTGACCCCCGCCCTTGTAATAAGCTTCTGCGCCCTTATGTATCGGTCACCGAAAGGTTCCGACATTTTGAGTCGGACAGACTTCCGCGGTTCGCTCGACGAGCCGCAACCGGCGCAGGCCGGATTCGTTAAACCCGCCGGGACTACACCGGCCGATGAAAACCACAATTAGGAGAGATCGACAATGAAGCTTCGTCCTCTGCATGACCGCGTCGTCATCCGTCGCAGCGAAGAAGAAAAGAAAACCGCTGGCGGTATCGTCCTGCCAGGTTCGGCTGCTGAAAAAGCCAACCACGGTGAGATTCTGGCTGTAGGCCCGGGTAAAGCACTGGAAAGCGGTGAAGTGCGTGCACTGTCCGTGAAAGTGGGCGACAAGGTTGTGTTCGGTCCGTACTCCGGCAGCAACACTGTGAAAGTCGACGGCGAAGACCTGCTGGTAATGAGCGAGAACGAAATCCTCGCCGTTATCGAAGGCTGATAACCCCGTTCATTTTCCCGCTACTACAAAGTATTTAAGGAATATCGATCATGGCTGCTAAAGAAGTTAAATTCGGCGATTCCGCCCGCAAGAAAATGCTGGTTGGCGTAAACGTACTGGCTGACGCGGTAAAAGCGACCCTGGGCCCGAAAGGCCGTAACGTAATCCTTGAGAAGAGCTTCGGCGCTCCGACCATCACCAAGGACGGCGTTTCCGTCGCCAAGGAAATCGAACTCGAAGACCGTTTCGAAAACATGGGCGCGCAGCTGGTCAAAGACGTTGCCTCCCGTGCCAACGATGACGCTGGTGACGGTACTACCACCGCTACCGTTCTGGCTCAGTCGATCGTCAACGAAGGCCTGAAAGCCGTTGCTGCCGGCATGAACCCGATGGACCTGAAGCGCGGTATCGACAAAGCGACCATCGCTGTCGTTGCCGAGCTGAAGAAGCTGTCCGCGCCATGCACCGACACCAAAGCGATCGCTCAGGTTGGCACCATCTCCGCCAACTCCGACAACTCCATCGGCGACATCATTGCCGAAGCCATGGAAAAAGTCGGTAAAGAAGGCGTGATCACCGTTGAAGAAGGCTCGGGCCTGGAAAACGAACTGTCGGTTGTAGAAGGCATGCAGTTCGACCGTGGCTACCTGTCCCCGTACTTCGTCAACAAGCCGGACACCATGGTCGCCGAGCTCGACGGCCCGCTGATCCTGCTGGTCGACAAAAAGATCTCGAACATCCGCGAAATGCTGCCAGTACTGGAAGCCGTTGCCAAAGCCGGCCGTCCACTGCTGATCGTTGCCGAAGACGTTGAAGGCGAAGCCCTGGCGACTCTGGTCGTGAACAACATGCGTGGCATCGTTAAAGTCGCAGCCGTCAAGGCTCCGGGCTTCGGCGACCGTCGCAAGGCCATGCTGCAGGACATCGCCGTTCTGACCGGCGGTACCGTGATCTCCGAAGAGATCGGCCTGAGCCTGGAAAGCACCACTCTGGAACATCTGGGTAGCGCCAAGCGCGTGACCCTGTCCAAGGAAAACACCACAGTTGTCGATGGCGCTGGCAACCAGGGCGACATCGAAGCCCGTATCGCCCAGATCCGTGCTCAAGTGGCCGAGACTTCCTCGGACTACGACCGTGAAAAACTGCAAGAGCGTCTGGCCAAGCTGTCCGGCGGCGTTGCAGTGATCAAGGTTGGCGCCGGTTCCGAAGTTGAAATGAAAGAGAAGAAAGCCCGCGTTGAAGACGCCCTGCACGCTACCCGTGCAGCCGTTGAAGAAGGCGTGGTGCCTGGCGGTGGCGTTGCGCTGATCCGCGCTCTGAACGCGATCATCAACCTGAAAGGCGACAACGCTGACCAGGACGTAGGTATTGCTGTTCTGCGTCGCGCTGTTGAAGCACCGCTGCGTCAGATCGCTGCCAACAGCGGCGACGAGCCAAGCGTTGTGGTCAACGAAGTCAAGAACGGCAAAGGTAACTTCGGTTACAACGCTGCGAGTGGCGAATACGGCGACATGATCGAAATGGGCATCCTGGACCCAACCAAGGTCACCCGTTCGGCACTGCAAGCTGCATCGTCGATTGGCGGTCTGATCCTGACCACCGAAGCTGCTGTTGCTGACGCACCGAAGAAAGAAGGTGCAGCTGGCGGCGGCATGCCAGACATGGGCGGCATGGGTGGCATGGGCGGCATGATGTAAGCCAGCCTTACCCAGTAACGAAAAACCCCGTCTGCGAGAGCAGACGGGGTTTTTTTTGCCCGCGTTTCAGGGTTCAGGCGTTGACTGGACGGGCCCGCGTGTTGGTTTCAGCCTTGGCTGCCGGGCGATACAGAACCCAGTAATACGAGCCCAGACAGATCAGCCAGCAGAAGATCGCCGTCCACACGTTATGAGAAAAGAAGTGCGCGCCCTGCATCATCCGGCTGATCGAAAACACCGAACCCAGCGCAAAGGCGAAGATGAATGCCTGACGGGCCAGTCGCGGGCGACGGTCGCGCAGCACGAAGAACAACGCAAACAGGGTGAAGCCCGTGGCCGCATGACCACCCGGCCAGCAACGACCAGGCTTGTCGGTAGGCGGGCGATGATCCAGCAGCTTGCTGTAGGTTTCGTGGCCGCCAAACTGTTCGAGGCTCCATGGGCATTGCACCGCTGTCACCGCCTTCACTGGCGTGACAAACGAGGTGGCCAGACCCAGCGACAACACCAGACAGCCCAGCTCACGCTTGAACGGTTTGAGCCGCTCGATGAAAAACGCACCGATGAACCCGAGGATGGCAAACACCGAAAAGGCGATCACCACTTGTTTGGCGCGGTCATGAAGGATGTCTTCGAGAAAAAAACTGTGGCGGCCGATGAAGTCGCCCGCGACCGGGTCGTAAAACAGTCGGGCCAGATCCATGTCCAGGTCGGTCAGTTCCAGCAACACCAGAATGACCGCCGCGACGGCGGGAATGCCCAGGCAAAGCCCTAAATTCAAAGGCCTTGAAGCAGGGCGGGCAGAAATCGAAACCATGGCAATTCCTTCATCGGTAAGGTCTTCAGAGAAGCACAACCGTGTGAGTCTGCGCCCGGTTCTGTCGGCGATTTGTCGGCCGCTCGTGAAAAACTCGTAAAGTCCGGCCATGCATGCAATTAACTCAAATCAATCTACCCGGCGCCTAGCCGTGAGCCACACTTGGCCGTAAGCTGCGCGGGCCAAGACGGCCGCTACCGTGTACGGAGGAGGTGCCCATGCGAATTCTATTGGTCGAAGACAACCGCGATATCCTGGCCAATCTGGCCGATTACCTGGGGCTCAAAGGCTATACCGTCGATTGCGCCCAGGACGGTCTGTCGGGCCTGCATCTGGCGGCCACCGAGCATTACGATCTGATCGTGCTCGACATCATGCTGCCGGGCATCGACGGCTACACCCTGTGCAAGCGCCTGCGCGAGGACGCCCGTCGCGATACGCCGGTGATCATGCTCACCGCTCGCGATCAACTCGATGATCGCTTGCAGGGCTTCAAGTCCGGGGCCGACGATTATCTGGTCAAGCCGTTCGCGCTGTCGGAACTGGCAGCCCGGGTCGAAGCCGTGATGCGCCGCACCCAGGGCGGCGGCCGGCGTGCCCTGCAGGTCGGTGATCTGAGTTACGACCTCGATACCCTTGAAGTGACCCGTGAAGGCAAATTGCTCAAGCTCAATCCGGTTGGTCTCAAGCTGTTGGCGGTGCTGATGCAGAAGAGCCCGCATGTCCTGCGCCGGGAAATTCTCGAGGAAGCGCTGTGGGGCGATGACTGCCCGGACAGCGACAGCCTGCGCAGCCATGTTCACCAATTGCGTCAGGTCATCGACAAACCATTCGCCAAACCATTGCTGCACACCGTGCACGGCGTGGGTTACCGCCTGGCCGAGGGCCGCGATGGAGTTTAAGCAAAGCCTTGCCCAGCGGATCATCATCGCCTTTGCATTGATGAGCGCGCTGGTGGCCGGAGCGTTTGCGATGGGTATCGTCGCGACCGTACACCTGGTCGAGGAAAAACTGATTTCCGCCGGGCTGGGCGGGGACCTGCAACGCCTGCTGCTGATGGACAACGTCTCGGACTGGAGCCACCGGCCGGAGCCGGATCAACTGTTCTACTTCAGCGGCGGGCCGGGCGACTTCGAGCTGCCCAAGGACCTGCGGCACCTGGATTCGGGTTTCCATGAAGTCTTTCGTGAGCAGCTGTCGTATCACGCGATGGTCGAGGTGGTCGATGGTCGCCGCTATGTGCTGCTGCAGGATCAAAGCGATTTCGAAGAGCGCGAGCGCGTGCTGTTCGCCGTAGTGCTGGTGGGCTTCGTACTCAGTCTGGCACTGGCGGTGTTCCTCGGCTGGGTGCTGGCGCGCAAGGTGATGGCGCCGGTGGTAAGGCTGGCGCGCCAGGTGCGCCATCGCGACCAGTTGCTCGGGCTGGCCCCTCCGCTGGCGCCGGATTACGCGGCAGACGAGGTGGGCGAACTGGCGGTGGCATTCGACGCTACCCTCGGGCGCCTGCGTCAGGCCCTGACGCGGGAGCGCTTGTTTACCAGCGACGTCAGCCACGAGTTGCGCACACCGCTGATGGTATTGGCCAGTTCCTGTGAACTGCTGCTGGAAAACCCGGGTATCGATCAGCGCGGCAAGGCTCAGGTCCAGCGCATTGCGCGTGCCAGTGAGGAAATGCGTGAGCTGGTGCAGACCTTCCTGATGCTCGCCCGTGCCCAGCGCGAAGACGCGGGTGCCGCCCCCCGGCACACCCTCGCGCAAGTGGCCGACAGCTTGCTTTGTCTGTGGCGCGAGCCCATCGAATCCAAGGGCTTGCAGCTGATTTTCGAGCCGGGCAATCCGCCCGACACCTGCTACAACGCGACGCTACTCAATGCCGTGATGGGCAACCTGCTGCGCAACGCCTTGCACTACACCGAGCAGGGTTTCATTCGCCTGACGCTCAACGAAAACGGTTTCGTGGTCGAGGATTCGGGCGTGGGCATTCCCGAGGAAAAACGCGAGGCGATGTTCCAGCCCTTTGTACGCGGCAACGAAAAACGCGGCGAAGGATTGGGGTTGGGTCTGTCACTGGTTCAACGCATCTGCGAGAACCAGGGCTGGAGTGTCACGTTAAGCACGATGGAGCCCAATGGCTGCCGGTTCGAGGTCGTTCTGGGCAAGCAGTGAGGATCAATCAATTGATGGGGGGACTCCCGCCAACCTGTCTGATTCCTGTATAACCTTGAAATAGTTTGCCGATTTACATGACGTTTTTTTCACAAAGGGATGACCTGACGCTGACACGCCGCTGCTTAAGGTGGCGTCATCAGTAATTCAGGAGTCCTGGTGATGGCCGGCCCGATCAAACTCGATTTTTCCGAAAAGTACGACGACAACCATGCGCAGAGATATCTGCGCAAACACCAGGAAGGTCTGGGGCGTCGTTTGTCCAATTGGCGGGATCAGCAGTTGGCCCGCAAGGCGTTGACCCTCGTGGGTGAGCCGGGACTGGTGCTGGACTTGCCCTGCGGTGCAGGACGTTTCTGGCCATTGTTGGCGGAAAAACCCAACCGGGTGATCATCGGGGCGGACAACTCCGAGTCGATGATCAAGACCGCCATGCAGGCCCAGCCGGCGGATGTGGTGAAACGGGTACAACCCTTGCACACATCTGCGTTCGACATTGCCTTGCCTGATAACGCCGTCGACAGCATTTTCTGCATGCGACTGTTGCATCACATTGGCGAAGCCGAGCACCGCCGGACGATTCTGCGCGAGTTCGAGCGTGTCACCCGGGACAGCGTGATCATTTCGCTGTGGGTGGACGGCAATTTCAAGGCCTGGAAACGCAAGCGCGCCGAGCGCAAGCGTGGGCAAAAGGGTTACCAGAACCGGTTTGTGTTACCGGCCGCAACAGTTGAAAAGGAATTCGAAGAAGCAGGATTCCGGATCCAGGAACAACTGGACTTTATTCCGCTCTATGCCATGTGGCGAGTCTACGTATTACGCAAGAGGTAAGAGGATGGCAGTGCAATTTGCAGCAGAAACGGAAGTCGCTCCCGAGGATCGCTTCGACTACTACTGGAACCAGCGTGGCGAATGGGTCGAGGAACCCAATGTGCGCCGTGGGGGCGAAAGTGGTGTGCAGCGTGTGGTGGGACGCGATGGTCAACTGCTGTATGCCAAGCGTCAGACAGGCCATATCTATCGTAGTTGGCTGCACCCGTTCGGACGCCCGACCGTATTGCGCGAGCTCGATGCGCTGACCGGGGTCTCCCGTCTCGGCGTCCGGGTACCCGAAATCGTGTTCTGCGGTGCCCTGCCAGACCCCAAATTCAAATGGCGTGCGCTGTTGGTAACCAAATCCCTCGACGGCTTTCAGGAGCTTGAGCAATGGGAGGCCGGCGGCGGTCGTGAGCAATATGGCGAAGCCGTCTATGAGCGCGTGCTCAAGGACCTCGCCGAAAACCTGGCGCGCATGCACAAGGGCCGTTGGCAGCACAGCTGCATCTACATCAAGCACGTATTTGTGCGGGTGACCGGCGAAGGTGATTCAGCCAGGGTCGAAGTCGCCCTGATCGATCTGGAAAAATGCCGTCAGCGTTTGACCGCTTACCGCGCGGCTGCCCATGACATGAAGCAATTGCGCCGCCACTCGTCGTTCAGCGCAACGGACTGGAAAAAACTCGTCTACTTTTATGAGACGGCGTTTGGCAGCGCTATCAAAGGTTTATAGCGATGAAACTAGAAATTGCACGAGGTTTGTTTCTGGTAGGAGCCTTGGCAGTTGCGTCATTGGCGGTGGCGGCCTGGGAACAGCCACGCATGCAGGTGATCGGCGCCTCGGCGAGCGATCCCCATTGCCCGATGCCACGGGTGGCGAAAGCCGCCGTGGCCACTCAGCCGGATCATGATCTGTTGCTGTTCATGTTCGGACTTTCTCAAGGGATGAGGCCGCAGAGTTGAATCGATTGAAATCTCTTTCTACAAGAGCCAAAGGCCTCGCTGATGCGAGGCCTTTTTTATTGCGTCACGCCTTGGGATCGGGTTTCGCCAGCACGGTGTAAACGCACGGTAGAACAAACAGCGTGAACAGCGTCCCGATCGACATCCCGGTCGCGATCACGGTACCGATGTCGAAACGGCTGACCGCACCGGCGCCGGTGGCCAGGATCAGCGGCACCATGCCGAACACCATCGCCGCGGTCGTCATCAAGACCGGGCGCAGACGAATCGCCGCCGCTTCCTCCACCGCCTCGCGGGGTGTCAGGCCCTTCTCCTTGCGCAACTGGTTGGCGAACTCGACGATCAGGATCCCGTGCTTGCTGATCAGCCCGATCAGCGTCACCAGCCCGACCTGAGTGTAGATGTTCATGCTCGACCAGCCGAGGAACAACGGAATCAGTGCCCCGCAGATCGACAACGGCACGGTCACCAGAATCACCAGCGGGTCGCGGAAGCTTTCGAACTGCGCCGCCAGCACCAGGAAAATGATCGCCAGGGCCAGGGCAAAAGTTACCCACAGCGCACTACCTTCCTGGACGAACTGCCGGGAGGCGCCGCCGTAATCGAAAGCAAAACCGGCCGGGGCTTCTTCCCGGGCGATCTGCAACACGCTGTCGATGGCTTCGCCCATGCTCACCAGCGGGAAACCGGACAGTTTCGCCGCGTTGAGTTGCTGGAACTGGTTGAGCTGTCGCGGTCGTGCGCGGTCGGTCACGGTGATCAGGGTCGACAGCGGAAGCAACTCGCCCTGGGTATTTTTCACGTAGTAATTGTTCAGCCAGTCCGGGTTGTCGCGGTAGGCCCGCTCGACCTGGGCGATGACCTTGTAGCTGCGGCCTTCGATGGTGAACCGGTTGATCTCGGCTTCGCCCAGCAGAGTGGCGAGGGTGCCGCCCAGATCCTGCATCGACACGCCCATCTGCGCCGCCTTGGCGCGGTCGATGTCGACCACCACTTCGGGTTTGTCGAAAGCCAGATCGAGGTCAACGAAGGCGAACTTGCCCGACGCCATGACGCGTTTCTTGATCCGGTCAGCCACTTGCAGCAACAGCTCGTAGTCGTTGGCGGTGTTGATCACGAACTCGAACGGCAGGCCTTCGCCGGTGCCGGGCAGGGATGGCAGGTTAAAACCAAAGATCTGCAGGCCGGGAATGCCCTCGAGTTTGCCCTGTACTTCCGGGAGGATTTCCATTTGTGTGCGACTGCGCTCGTTCCACGGTTTGAGCAGGAAACCGCCGATGCCGGTCTGCACGCCGTTATAGCCGTTGATCTGGAACGATGAGTAGTACTCCGGAAACTCCTTGAAGATCTTGATGAACTCGTCGGTGTAGGTGTTCAGGTAATCGAGGTTGGTCGGCTGCGGGGCGTTGGCCATCATGAAAATGATGCCCTGGTCTTCGTCCGGTGCCAGTTCCGACTTGGTGAACTTGAGCAGCACCGGAATCAGGCACAGCACGATCACCGCGAACACCAGCACCACCGGCCGGGTGTTGAGTGTGCCGTGCAGCATGCTTTGATAGCGGCGCTTGAGGCTGTCGAAAATCCGGTCCAGTCGATGGGCCAGACCCGTGGGGTTTTCATCGTGGCGCAACAGCACGGCGCACATCATCGGTGACAGAGTCAGGGCGACGATCCCGGAAATCACCACTGCCCCGGCCAGTGTCAGCGCAAACTCCTTGAACAGCGCTCCGGTCAGCCCGGTCAGGAAACCGATCGGTGCGTACACCGCCGCCAGGGTGATGGTCATCGACACCACCGGCATGGCGATTTCCCGAGCGCCCTGGAGCGCGGCGTCCAGCGGTGTCTTGCCTTCCTCGATGTGCCGGTGAATGTTTTCCACCACCACAATCGCGTCGTCCACCACCAGCCCGATGGCCAGCACCATTGCCAGCAGGGTCAGCAGGTTCATCGAATAGCCCATCATCTGCATGAAGAACATCACGCCGATCATCGACAGCGGAATGGTCACTACCGGAATGACCACCGAGCGCAGGGCGCCGAGGAACAGGAATACCACCACGATCACGATCAGCACCGCCTCGAACAGGGTTTTCACCACTTCGTCGATGGAGGCCTGGATGAACAGCGTGGCATCGTAGGCGATCTCGCTCTTGAGGTTGGGCGGCAACTGGGCCTCCAGCTCCGGCATGATTTTGCGCACTTCCTTGATCACATCCAGCGGGTTGGCCCCGGGCGTGGCCTTGATCCCGATATACACCGAGGGTGTTCCGCCGAACGAACTGATCGAGTTGTAGTTTTCCGCGCCCATCTCGACCCGTGCCACATCGCTGAGCAACACCCGACTGTCGCCACTGACCTTGAGCGGGATCTTGCCGAAGGCTTCGGCGGACTTCAGTTCAGTGTTGGCATTGATGCTGGTGACCACGTACTCGCCTTTCACTTCGCCGGCGGCGGAGAGGAAGTTGTACTGGCGCACCGCGTTGGTCACGTCGCTGGCGCTGAGGCCGAAACCGGCGAGTTTCACCGGATCGATCCACAGGCGCATGGCGAACACCTGGTTGCCGAGAATCTCCGCCTCGGCCATGCCCGGCAGGGTCGCCAGCTTCGGCTGGATCACCCGCGACAGATAGTCGGTGATCTGCGGGTTGTTCAGTTCCTTGCTGAAGAAGCTGATGTACATCAGCGCCGAGGCGTCGGCGGCTTCCTTGCTCAGTACCGGGTCTTCGGCGTCCTGAGGCAGTTTGTTCTTCACCTCGTTGGCCTTGGCCAGCAGTTCGGTGAACAAGCGGTCGCTGTTGGAGCCGATGCGCGCGTAGATCGAAATCACCGAGAAGTTCTGGCGACTGACCGAGGTCATGTAGTCGATGCCCTCGGCGCTGGCCAGACTCTGTTGCATCGGCTGGGTGATGTAGCCCTGGATGGTTTCGGCGTTGGCCCCGGGGTACGCGGTGGTCACCGTGATCAGGGCGTTTTCCATTTGCGGGTACTGACGCAGCGGCAGTTTGCTCCAGGCCTGGAAGCCCAGCAGCACAATCAGCAGGCTGACCACGGTGGCGAGCACCGGGCGGCGGATGAACGGATCGGTAAAAGCCATGGGGTTTCCTTGATCAGTCGGCGCGGGGCGGACTGTTCTGCTCGCCGAGGGTCTTGTCGTCGCTGATGGCAATGTGGGCACCGTTGTCCAGTTTGATCTGGCCGGCCGTCACCACCTGTTCGCCGCTCTGCACGCCCTTGTTGATCACTACCTGGCCATCGCGGCGTTCGCCGGTCTCGACGAACCGACGCTCGGCGATCAGTACCGGTTGGCCCTTGTCGTCCTTTTCGACGGTGCCGTCTTCGGCTTTCTTCTGGGTGACCACGTACGTCGAATTGCCGTAGAGGGTGTAGGTGATTGCGCTTTCCGGGACCACGATGTGTTTCTGCTGATCCGGCAGCAGGACCTCGACGCTGGTGAACATGCCCGGCAGCAACTTGCCGTCGGGGTTGGCCAGGGTGGCGCGCACCAGGATATTGCGGGTGGTGCTTTCGACGATCGGGTTGATGGCGCTGATGGCGCCGGTGAAGTTCTGGCCGGGATACGCCGCGACCGTGATCTGCACCGGCTGACCGATGGCCAGTTTCGGTACCGACTGTTCGGGTACATAGAAGTCGGCGTAGAGGCTGCTCAGATCCTGCAGGGTAGCGATCTTGGTGCCGCTGGCGAGGTAGTCGCCGATATCGACGAGGCGGATGCCGATGGTGCCGCTGAAGGGCGCGACGATGCGTTTTTTGGCCAGCGCCGCATTGAGTTGATTGACCGTGGCCTTGTTCTTTTGCAACTGCGCCGAGAGCCGGTCGAATTCGCCTTTGGAGATGGCGCTGCTGCCGACGAGCTGGCTGCCGCGACCGTAATCCAGCTGCGCGAGACCGAGATCGGCCTTGGCGGTTTCGAGGAAGGCGGCTTCGACGGCGCTGTCCAGTTGCAGTAATGGTTGGCCGGCCTTGACCTTCTGCCCCGATTCGAATTTCAGCTCGGTGACGGTGCCGGCGTTCTCCAGACTCAGGTCGACGCCTTGCAGCGCCTTCAGCGTGCCGACGGTGGGCAAGCGCATTTGCCACGGGCGCTCGACGGCCGTGGCCACGGCGACGCTGATCGGCGGTTTCGGTTTGGCAAAGCCCTGGATCATCGTGTAGATCGAGAAGGCCTTGTAACCGGCGAGTAGCAGAACGATCAGCAGTACAACACCCAACATGATCAGCATGCGGCGACGCAGCATATTCCAGTTCCTTGGAGAAAATCAGGTGAGACAGGCGGGCACATTACCCTGAGTCCGGCAGGGATTCCAACTGCCAGTTTTTATCGGGTATCAGGGAGGAAGGTGGAGTACAGCGGGGCCGCCGACCGAGCGGTCGGCGGCGAATTTCAGGCCATCAGATGAAGATGGTTGTCCCAGAGCCCTGCGGGCAAATCCAGCGGTTTGGCCAGCAGATCGTCCTGACGGCAATCATAGTAGCGGCAGCGTCCCTGACCGGAGGTCACGACAAAACCGTCCTTCACTGCACCGACGCCGGCGCAGTCAGGCAGCGGTGCGTCGAGGCGCACTTCGCCGCTGTCCAGATCCCAGATGAAGAAGCGGTTGCCGCGCGGTGCGGTCAGTGCCACCAGACGCAGGTCGCTGTGCACGGCGACGCTGGCGGTGTAATGACCCATCGACTGCAACTGATGCTCCGGCACCGGGAACGCCACGAATGGCTGGCCGGGACGTTTGATCGCCAGCAGCTCCGAGCGCTCGTGGGACGGCCCCATGAATTGCTGGCCGGCGACGATGGTGCCGTCGCTGGCGATCCCCAGGTGGCGCACGCTGTTCATCTGCTGGGCGAGGGTTTCCTTGCTCAGCAAAGTGCCGTCGCGCTGCATCAGCACCAGGCTCGGCTCCATGGCGTCGAGGTTCATGTCGACCCGGCTTTCGGCCTCGGTGCGGATCCCGCCGTTGGCCACCACCAGGGTTTCACCGTCGGGCATCCACGACACCTGATGCGGGCCGAGACCGTGGGTGGAAATCTCGCCGCTGTGGACCAGCCGTTCGCCTTCGAATTTGTACACCCCGAGCAGGCCACGGCCCGGATCACTGGTGTCGTTTTCGGTGGCGTACAGGTAGTCGCCGCTGTGGTGGATCACCGCGTGGCCGTAGAAATGCCGGTTCGGCTGCGAGGTCACGGTTTGCAGCAATCCACCGTTGCGCAGGTCGATCAGATAGCTCTCGGTGCCCGGCCGGCGGGCGACGAACAGCGCGATCGGCAGCGTCGGGTGATTGATGATGTCGTGGCAGCGCTGGCCGACTGCGGTGGCGAACACTTGAGTGCCGTCCAGCCGATAGCCGACGGCGTAATGCTTGCCGTCGGCGTCGTCCCGCGCCGACAGCAGCAGCGGGCTTTGGTCCTTGCGTTTGAACAGCGTCCAGCCGCCCAGAGTCACTGCTCCCAGCAGCAAACTACCTAAAGTCAGAGCCTGGCGTCGCAGCATGGCACGTGCCCTCATCAGTCACCGTCGTTGGCGTTGAAGCCCAGTTGGATGCCCAGCGCCTTGGCCAGCTCGCCTTCGTGCAGGCGGTGGACGACGTTGAGGCTGTCGTAGATGTCGTTGAGCTGCTGGCGACCGGCGTCGTCGTTGAGCATTTCGGTCAGCGAGCGCTGGGTGCTGGCAAACAGTTTGAGCGACGCCGCGTAGGCTGCATCGATCTTGTCCGCCAGCGGCTTTTGCTCGGCCGGCAGCAGGCCGCGCAGGCCTTTGTTGTCGACGCCTTCCCAGACGGTTTTCGCCGCCGCGAGGCTGGCTTCCAGCGACTCCATGGACGACTGGCTGCGCCATGCATCGGCCTGGAACGGCTGAGGCACGCCCTTGCTCTGACGGCCCATCGGCGTGCCGAGTTTTTTCTTCAGGGTGTCGAGGGCAGTGACCTGTACCCGCAGCAGATCGGCGATCGCTTCGTGCGAGTCTGCGTAGCGCTGGTTCGGGAATTTGCTCATCTGCGCGAGCATGCCGTCGGTGTTGTTCCAACTGCTGAGGATCTCTTCGGCCAGTTGTTTCTGACGCTCGCCGATGGCCACCAACAGCGGGCAGTATTTGGCTTTCTGCGCATCGTTGGCCACATCCGGCTTGGCGTCGAACAGGATGTACTCGTAGGCGGACAGGCCTTGAACCACGACGCTGGACTTGGCCAGGGCGGCCGCATCGATCTGCGGTTGCGCGGTGACCAGTTGCTCGACCTGACGGCCGACCAGGTTTTTCTTGTCCGGCCAGAACTGCACCTGCCACGAACGGTTGCCCTCGGCCAGCGGGCCGATCAGCAGCGGTTGCAGCTCGGCCCAGGCTTTCTGCGCATGCAGGAAGTCGGCACGGGCGGTGTCCAGGGACTCTTTGCCCTGGCAGTAGGCGAGGGCGCTGATGGCCAGTTGCTTGTCGGCTTCGACCCAGCGCGTGTAGGTCGGCAGGATCACCGATTTGGCGATGGCCGCCGAAGTGACGGCTTGCGGGTCCTGCGGCGAGCACGCGCCGAGGGCCAGTGCGGCAAGGCTGGTGAACAACAGCTTGGGACGGAACATGTCGGGCTCCCGATTCTTTTAGGTGTTTAAAGTGAGTTCAAGAACGCCAGCAGCGCGGCACGCTGCTCGGCGTTGAAAGACAAAACCTGTTGCTGCGCCGCCTTGGCTTCGCCGCCATGCCAGAGCACGGCTTCGAGCAAGTTGCGGGCGCGGCCGTCATGCAGAAACTGGGTGTGGCCGCTGACCGCCTGCGTCAGGCCGATGCCCCACAGCGGCGGGGTGCGCCAGTCGCGGCCGGAGGCCTGGAATTCAGTGCGGTTGTCCGCCAGACCTTCGCCCATGTCATGCAGCAGCAGATCGCTGTACGGGCGAATCACTTGATTGGCCAGTTCAGGTTCGGCCGCGTTCGCGGCAGTGGTGTACTTCGGTGTGTGACAGGACTGGCAGCCAGCCTGGAAAAACAGATTCTTGCCGGCCAGCACCTGCGCATCGTTGACCCCTCGACGGGCGGGAACGGCGAGGTTACGGCTGTAGAACAGCACCAGACGCAGGATGTTGTCGCTGACTTCCGGCTCGCCATCCGGGCCGTTGCCGTTCGGCGCCTGTTTGCAGGCGGTTTGTGCGTCGGTGCAGTCATCAAACGGTCTGAGGCTGGTGGTGAGGCCCATATCACCCGAAAACGCATGAACATTCTGTTGATTGAGGTTTGGTTGGCCGGCTTTCCAGCCAAATCTACCCATGACGGTCTTTTGCTGCGCGTCGTCCCAGACCCGGTTTGGCCGACCGTTGACGCCGTTGTTCTCTTTGGCCTGGGCGGTGGCGTTGGCGAGGATCGCTTCTTCGGGGATCGCTTCGAGCAGACCGAGGCCGATCATCGGCGGTGCAACGCGGGAGGAGAAACGCGTGTCCGGGTGCATCGGGCCGTAGCCGAGCTGGGTAATCTGCAAAACCGGTTTACGCAGCTCGACTTCGGTGCCGTCCTTGAAGCGAACCGGCACCGGCGTGTAATCGACCCGCACCTTGCCTTCCGGCGCGACGCCGGGGACAGCCATGTCCTGAAACTGACCGCCGTAGACGGGTTCGGGCACCACGCCCACCTGTTCGATCACCTTGGCATAGGCCGGCGCATCTGGAATCGACAGGCGCACCAGCATCGAAACAGCGTTGGCTGCATCCGGTGTCGGCGGATGACCGCGGCCGTCCTTGATGTGGCAGTTCTGGCAGGCGTTGGTGTTGAACAGCGGGCCGAGGCCATCGCGGGCCGTGGTGGTCGACGGCGCGATCACCCACGGGCTGCGAAAGAAACTGTTGCCGACGCTGAAGTCCACCCGGCGCGAGGGCGGCAGGTTGGCGGACGGCAGGGAAAACGCGTTCTGATCGCTCTTGCGCACGGTCGCCGCGCCGCCGGAACGGGCCTCACCCGGCTCGGCCTTGGTGAAGCGCGGGGCGTCATCGCAAGCACTCAGGCCCAGGGCCAGACACAGTGCGGACAAGCGAAGAGGCAGCGAGGGCATCAGACTTCCTGCGGACGGGCAAAAATAAAGGCGCAAAGTCTAACAGGGCGAGGGAGTTTGAATAAGAGGAATTATCGTTTGCTTGATGTGGGGCGACAGACGCAAAAGAGCCGCGCTCATCGCGGCTTTTTGCATTCAGAGTGCCGGGAAGCCAGCCCGTCGACGTCTCCCGCCAAACCTGACTGTTTTTGATCAGAGCCAAACCCACTGCAGGGCCGGCCTCAAGCCAGCTCTCTTTCTACCAGCGCAGCGAGTTCAGCCTCGCGCTGGGCGATGGCGCCCTCTAGTTCAGGGGAGCGTTTGGCCCATTGT